>DASTFJ010000028.1:0-9473 GCA_035708745.1 Thermomicrobiales bacterium
CCGAATATCAAGATGGCGACCTCGATCATCGACTACACCTTCCGGGTGCTCGGTCTCGAATATCTTGGCCGCACCGATCTGGCGCAGGTGCCGCCCGACTTGGATGATGCCGACGACGAGGAATACGGCACCCCGGAGTATCAAGAAAGGCCCTTTCAGGCGGTAGCGGCCGAATCCGCGCCCGAAGCTGCCGCTGAGCCGGGCGTAGCCACGGTCGCGCCGGCCGCCGAACCGGTTGTTGTCAAGACGAATGGCAACGGCCACACCAATGGCAATGGCAAGAACGGCCACAGCAGCTACACCGAGCTGGAGGTCAGCTACCAATACGAGAGCAGCGTTGCCACGCTCACCGGCGCGCTCGACGCTCAGCTCTCCGAGATGATGGGCGACGCCCCCTTCTGCGATAACTGCGGGCATATCACCGTCCGCAACGGCTCCTGCTACCGCTGCCTCAATTGCGGCAACAGCCTCGGCTGCTCGTAGCCGGATACACCAACACCGGGGGCCAGTTAGCTGGCCCCCGGTGTTTTGTTTTTGCGGGGTGCGCCCGCCTGCTCTCGGCGGAGCCCGGGCGTACCGATCTTCCCTGCACCCGGGTTCGCCAAAATGGAACATGACAACTGGGATCGTCGCCTAAACCAGTTCCGAATCGTTCCCTTGGCGATCATGTGCCTGGGGTCGGCGTGGTGCCGGTGTTCGGCTGGGCAGGCGCGCTTTCGAGCAGGGCGGCTACCATCGTTGGGTCCAGTCCCTGGAAGGCAGGTACACCGTCGATCTGGATGTTGAGCTGCGCGTCGGCAAGAGCGGCATCGAATTCCGCGGGTTGGACAAAAAGCTGCTGGCGTGCCATCTGTCCGGAAGCTCCGCTCTCCTCGGCATAGGTGAGCATGACATAGGACAGTCCCATCAAATCCATTGTGTAGAGCGCCCACCCCTGTCCCCCGGGCAACGTCTGCTCCGTGACAAGTTGGGAGGTCGTGGGCGCAAGGCCGGCGAGATACGATTCGTTGAACTGATGCAGCGCGGCCAGGGGATTCCCGGGCGTGCCGGCAATCGACTGGTACCCAAAGAACCCCACGGTAAGCGCGTCGGTATCGAAGAACGCGATCTCGCCGGGCGTGCTGTTTACATCGTCATAGGTCCAGGTTCCCGCATAGGTAATCGTTGCGCCCGCGACGGTAATCGGCGCGTTGCCCGCGCTCGTCGTGGGGCCTACGGTCGGCGAGGGTGTCGTCGCAGGGATTGGGGTCAAACGTCCACGCGGAGATTCAGAAAATCCACCGGAAGTGGTGGGGGTGAGCGCGGATGCCGGCGTGCTGAGGGCCGTGGGCGTGACGGGCGTCGAGTCAGCCAGCAGCCCTGCGATAGTGGACGGGTCGAGCTCGTCGAAGGCGGGCTCCCCGTTGATCTGGAAGGACTCCTTTGCGGACCCCAGGCTGGACAAGAACTGATCCGGTGGTGCGAGCAGCACCTGCGCCCGAAGGGTGCCGGGAACTGTGGTGACATCGATAAGGAAGAGCGCAATCTCTGCGGCCCCTTCCCGCTCCCAGGTGTACAGCTCATACGCGCTACCACTCGGCAAGACCTCACTGGCAACCTGCTGAGCATTCTGGGCGCTCATCATCGAGGGTGCGTCCAGGATCTGCAGCGCCACCTGGACGTTGCCGCCCGACTCCCGGTCTGGGGACGCGAGGTAGCTGAACAAGATACGCGGGTTGGCGGCGTCCTGAAAAGTCGCTACGACACCTTCTGAGCTGTTCGCCGGATCGAGTTGCCAGTCGCCGGCGTAAGTCAGGGTGTCGGCGCCGATCGTGATCGATTGACCCGTCTGGCCACTTGCCGCCGTTGGCGCTGGGGGTAATGTGGGAGTCGTACCGGGAGTGGGAGTGACGCCGGCGCCCGGGGTAATCGCGGCGCCGCTGGATAGCGCGGTCATCGCCTGGGCTGGATCGATGCCGGCGAGCGGGCTCTCCCCGTTGACCCGGATATCGTTCTGAACTGCGATCAAGGCCTGGTCGAACGTGCTGGCGGGACTGGTGAACATGATATCGACGTCGTTTTGCGATGGGTCTGCTGTATCCGCGGCAAAGAGCATGCCATAGATTTCTCCCGCGGCTGGTACCGCATAGAGATTCCACAGCGTGCCGTCGGCCAGTGCGCCCGTGGCCACAGGGGACAACGATGGCAGACCGATCTGGGAAAGAGTGGCGCTCGCGTATTGCTCGACCAACGACTGATTGTCGGGGACGTGATTCGGCACCCAGGGTGTTTCGGTGTAGATGAACGAGGTGTTGGTCAACGCCTGGTTGGTCAGGGCAAAGAACCCGGTACCCGGCCCTGTAACATTCGTGTTTGGATCGGGCACCCAGCTGCCGCTGAATTCATAGGTGTTGCAGGTGGCTTGCGTCGGATCGCAATCGGGAACGACCTGTGTCGCCTGACCGCCCTGTGCCAGCGTCGCCGTGGCGGACCAGCCGCCCGTGGTGAGGAACGAGCATATCAATAGAGGAAGTACGATCAGGATACGCGCGCAGTTCGACCGGGGATACCGCATGTCACCTGCTCCTACTGTGGCGCCATTTCGTAAGGCACCGAAAGGATCCCGCCAGTCAGTGGCGGAAATCGGTGTGCTGCCGCCCTGGGGCAGGAGCTGCCCCGCCTAGTGTAACGGCGCTCGCAAGCGCGGTCGGGCCGCGCCTCGATAGTGTAGGGGTGAAGCGAAAGCGAAACATGATTCGAGTGGACTCGTCGATTGCGGTATGGCGGCTTACGACGGAGGCAGATCGGGCTTGAGGCTCCCACCGATCGCCCGCAGCTCGCCCTGTTCGCTTCCGATGTAAACCGCGCCGTTCACGACAACCGGAGTAGAAATGAGGCTGCCAACTCCGGCGTGCCACCGCTCCTGACCCGACTGCCCGTCCACCGCGTAGAGTCTGCCGTCCTGGTCACCAAAGTAGACAATACCCTGCGCTACGGTTGGTGATGCGACGATCTCTGCCTCGCCTCCCACGTCGAACACCGATTGGGCAGTTCCGGTATTCGCGTCGATCACATGCAGACGATGGGGAGTCGGACCGGCGATGAGGTAGAGCGATCCACCGGCCAGGGCCGGCAGGGTTCGCACCTCACCGGCGGCATCGTAGCGCCACACTTCGGCGCCATCGCCGGCCTCCAGTGCGTGCAGCGAACCTTCGGCGGTCAAGGCATGTACGCGGTTGCTGGCGACGCAGGTTGCGGACCGCACCCGGCTGCCCGGCGGGGCGACGAACCGCCAGCGTTCTTCACCCGTCTCGGTATCGAGGGCGTGCAGGATCGGCTGGTCCCCGGCGTATTGCGCGCTAGCGACGACGAAGAAGATGCTGTCGTCTGCGGCAGGCGAGGCGTTGAAGGATCGGCGATACGGGTCGTCTGATCCAAATCGCCAGAGTTCGTCACCAGTCGATGCGTCGAGACAGTAGAAGCGGCCCGATGCGTCTCCAAGGGCGACGGCGTGATTCCAGACGACGGGTGAAGAGTAAACGGCGCCTTCAGCCTGGAAACGCCAGAGTTCTTCCCCGCTCTCCGCTCGTGCGGCGATGACGATGCCATCATACGAGGCGGCATAGACGACGCCGTCGACAACGGCCGGCGAAGCAAAGAGGGCGTCACCCATTGCGGTTTGCAGGCGCCAGAGCTCTTCGCCGGTGCGTGCGTCCACCGCGTGTAGGGCCCCGCCGGCCATCGAGATGGCCCCGACCGAGCCCACGAAAAGAACGCCATCAGCGAGCGCCGGAGTCGAGCTGATAGCCGTACCCAGGCGGGTCATCCATAACGCGCGCAGGGGTGCCGCAGGGCCGGGTCCCGGGTGCTCGCCTGTGCGGGCCGGGTTTCCCCGGAACATGGACACCGTCGTGTTCGCAGGCGGGGGTTGCCCGCTCCAGGCGCCCACCTTCGACGCGCGGCCAGCGGCCAGCAGCCCCAGTGGCATCCATATCGCTCTCCGTCTGGAAATCCTCCGGGTCATCACCTCGACCCCTCATGAACACGGAACGTCGAGCTGCAAGATGCAGGCCACGGCAATCAATTCGGCCGGCGAGAGCACACCTTGATTCTGATCGACGAACGCGAGCGTGTTCTGGTCGAAGTTGGCATCGACGGGGGGTGTGGCGCCGGTTTCCGCCAGCGCGGTTAGCAGCTCTTGTAGGAGCGGGTTGCCCGGCGACTCGCGCGCGTCGAACACGGGGTCGTCGGTGATGCTGTACCGGCGATAGTAGTCATAGAACTCGGTCAGCGGTTCGGTGGCGAGCGGATCGATATTCTGGTCGCTGCCGGGGACAAAGAGCGTCAGACGATCGCTGCCAGCGGGCCCGGAATTCAAGCGCACCAACGCTTCGTGGTTTTCGCCGTACCGGGTCAGCTCGTCGGGAAGGGTAGCGATCGAGGGCTCGATCAACAGGGTTTGCATATAGACGAGCGCCTCGAAGGCGCTTGCCACCGCTTCTTCGGGCAGCCCTGCCACAACGTCGTCGAGTCCAGTATGCATCGATTCATGGAGGAGAAGCGCGGTGAGAGCCGCGAAGGGCATGTACCGGTATTGGCGGTCGATCACGATCTGCAATGTCTCATCCGGGTAGTGCGAGACTCCGGCAAAGTGTGTTGGCAGCCCTTCCCCCGGGAGGAGGTAGACACCGAAGTGAATAAGCGTCACGGGGGTCTGGTAGATGACATAAGCAATGGCGGGCTCGCCAACGGTTCCGGTCAGGGCGGCCAGGGCAGCTCGCAGCGTCGATTCCGGCACCTTCATCTGAACGATCGGATCGTCGTAGACCTTGATGCCGTCGAGCACGCGGTCAGGAGCACAGGGAAACCGGCGCTGGAGAAAGGACCGCAAGGCTTCCCTGGTCTCCTGCTCGGAGAGTGCGGGGCCATCGGGATAATCGAGGGGTGCGACGTCGGTCCACTCGTGATTCGCGACGTTTATGAAGAAATCACGATTGGTCGGAACGAACGGACGCTGAGCGGCGAGGACGTCCCTCGCCCGTTCGTCGGAGACCGGCAGTGCTGGCGTGCAGGGGATCGCGCCTACCGAGGGCGCCGGGGCAAGCAACCAGGTGGACAGCCCGACCGCGAGAGCCAGGACAAGGACGGGTAGATAGAGCCGGAAGGACACAGGGCGCTGATTCATGTGGGAAGGAAACGGCGACCGGCGACGGTCCGTGGTCGGGCGTTCACCCGCGGACCGAACCTGCTATGTATTGGCTTTGCTCGAGTGTCCTCCAAATTGCCTGGGGGGTCAAGTCTCGGCGCCCCGGCGGTAACTGCAACGGGCCATATCGGGCGGGTCGGCCGGAGCCTGCGTGCTCCTTATCATGGAGAACAGGAAGAGCGCAAGAATGCCCCAGCTTTACTGACTCATATCCCCAGTCGCCGGAATACCGTCCAGGAGTTCATAGTGGAGGATCACCGTTCCGGTCGGCGTGCTCACCGCCGGTTCGGCGAGCTTCAGATTCGATGGGACCGTTCCGCTGCCGAAGACCTTCTTGCCTGATCCGAGCGTGATCGGGCAAACAACCAGATTGAGCCGATCGAACAACCGCTCGGAGAGCAACGTCTGCACGAAGTCGAGGCTGCCGATGACGTGGGTATGCTCGTGTCGATTTCGAATCTCTCCTACCGCTGCCGCGATGTCCGGACCGATCTGTGACGACCCGGCCCAATCGAGGTCGAGGTTGCCGCGTGAGGCGACGTATTTCGAAATGCGGTTGAACCGCCCAGCGATCCCGCCGGCGAAGTCATCCGCTTGCAGTGGCCAGTACCCGGCGAAAATGTCGTAGGTCTTTCGGCCGAGCAGTAGCGCGTCGGTCTCTTGAATACCACGCCGAATCAGATCTCCAACCACCTCGTCCTGCAGGGGTGCTTGCCAACCGCCGAACTCGAACCCGTCCTCGGTGTCCTCATCTGGTCCTCCCGGAGCCTGAGCTACAAGATCCAGCGTCGTGAAAAGATCGATTTCGATGCGTCCCATTGTGTTCCTCCTTGCATCGTCGAGTCATACACAACGTGGTCGCGTGGCGGATAGGCAAATCGACATGGGGTGCACCGATGAGGCGAGCCGTACTCGCTTCTTCTCGAGGGGTGCCACCCTGCCCTTCCTATGGTCGTGGTGTGGATGGTTCAGAGGTATTCGGCCTCTGATAAAGCTCAGATGGAAGTCTTCTTGAGAAGCGCTGGCTATTCGAACTCGAACAGGCTTGACAGGTTCCCGCCCAGGACGAGGTCAAGATCGCCGGTCGACACGATGCCATCAAGGATGCGTGGCAGATACTCCAGTGACTGTCGGTAGGTGCAATTCCGCTCCACGTTCGGCATGTCCGATCCCCACACCAGCCGCGACGCACCCACCATACCGATCTGCCGTTCGATGGCTGGGCGGAGCTCCGGCCACGGATAGTTATGCAGCCGCCCCCAGTGGATGGGATAGAGCAGCTCGATCATCAAATTTGCGCGGCTCAGCAGGCGGGCTACCGGTTCGGGGATCGTTCCCTCCAGCAGATCGGGCGAGAAACCATGGGTGAGCACACAGGGAATATCCGGCCACCGCGCCAGCCACCTGTCGAGCCGGTCGAGCTCGCCCAGGTACGATTCCTGGGTTGGCAAAGGGATGCCAAGGATCTCCCAGAAGATGGGGATACCGAGCGACCGCACGGTTTCCCAGTAGGGATCGAAGGCTGGATCGTCGAAACCGCGCCGGTAGCCTTCGGCGATCAGCCCGCGATTGGCGTAGTAGACCCCGCCCAAACCGAGATCTTGCACGGCCGACCGGAGTCGTACCGCTTCTTCTGGCTGGTCGCACGCGGCCGGACGTACATCCGCCAGCCCGATGAATTTGCCCGGATGCGCGCGTATCGCCTCGGCGAACTCGGCATTCAGGCGGCCATACAGCCCGGCGTTTTGCAACACCGCCATATCGACCCCGGCGCGCGCCATCGACTGCAAGAGGAAATCGACGGGCGCCACCATGTCCTGCAACGATGGGGGCAGAAACGAGCGGTAATGCGTCTCGCCCTCGTACTCCCATTCGAAGCGCCCACAACGTCCCACTCGAAACCCGGCATCGTCATTCAGGCAGTCGAATGAATCGAGGCTTCCTCTATATAAGGCGGTTTCCGCCTCGGGCACGATCGCGTTGTCGCGCAATCGATAGACCGGCTCCCCATGGGTCGCGATATAGAGCTGCAAGAACCGCCGGTGCTCGTCTTTCGTCGGATAGCCGCATGTCCCGGCTAACTGCGGAAAGATATGCGCGTGCGCATCGACGATCATTGGCGGTGGTCCCCTCTCGTTGATCGGATTGGCGCGGCCAGCCCGTCGAGTTGACTTTTGGACGGACGATTTGTATTGTTGTCCTAACGTTAGGATAAGTCAGGTGTCAACCATGCTGCGACGGAAAGTCCCGGTCCCGCTCTATCACCAGCTCGAGTTGCAGCTTCGCGCTGCTATCGAGGAGGGGCGTTTTCGGCCCGGCGACCAGCTTCCCACCGAAGCGGCGTTGCAGCAGGAGTATGGCGTCAGCCGCGTCACCGTGCGCACCGCGCTCAAGCGGTTGGAGGAAGACGGCCTCATCTCCACCCATCAGGGCCGCGGCGCCTTCGTTACCAGCCAGGCGGCGTCCGGCGCGACCATCGTGCGCAATCCCGCCAACCTCCTTTCCTTCGAAGACGATTTGCTCCGCCAGGCCGGACCGCCCTCCATCGAGCTGCTTTCGGTCGAAACCTATCCCGCCAGCGCTGCGCTGGCCGCGATGCTGGACGTGACCGAGGGGACCGAGCTGCTGCGCATTCGCCGGCTCGGGTCGGTGGGCGACGCGCCGCTCTGGATCGAAACTCGCAATTTGCATCCGGATTACGAGGCGTTCGTCGATGATGAGCACCTGCGCAGCGCATCGGTGACCGCGCTGCTCGGCACGCTGACCGGCCGTCATATCGACAGCAGCCAGCTCCGCATCTCGGCGGGAGCGGCTACCTCGGAACAGGCCCGGCATCTCGGTTTGCAACCGGGCGATCCCGTGCTCATCAACGAGTTCACCGTGCGGGCCGATGGCCGGCCGGTGGAGGCGGCGCGCGCCATCTTCCGGGGCGATCGCTATGCCTTCGCGGTCGAGGTCTTCGCTGCTGTCACCGGCACCGCCGCTGCGTCTGGACTCGGTTTTCCCAACGGAGGGTTGGAGAGTCGCTTTCGACAGGAGGTCACGACATAATGCAACGCACCGGATTCACGACCGATCGCCGGACATTGCTGAGAGGAGCCGGCGCCGTTGCCGGACTAGTCGCGCTGGCGCGGCCATTCGACACATTCGCCGCGGCGCTGCAGGATGCGTCCGGCACGCTGATCTATGCGCAGAGCGCGCCGATCACCTCGCTCGATTCGGTCAATCCGCAGGGCTATCCCGCGGGTTACGAAGCGACCTACACGATCTACAACAACCTGGTTACCTTCGATCAGGATCTGAAGATCATTCCGGCCCTGGCCGAATCGTGGGAGCAGTCGGAAGACGGGCTGACCTGGACCTTTGCCCTGCGCCAGGGTGTGACCTTCCATGATGGCACGCCGTTCGATGCCAATGCTGTGGCCGCCCATGTCACCCGTATTCAGGACCCCGCCACCGAATCGCCGAATGCCAGTCTTTGGGCCCATATCGCTTCGGTGAATGTGGTCGATGACAACACGGTCGAGCTGGTGACCGCAGAGCCGTTTGGTCCGATGCTGAACTATCTCGCCCATGGCTCGGGCGGGATCCCCAGCCCGGCGGCGATCGAGCAGTTCGGCGCCGACTATCCGGCCAACCCGGTCGGCACCGGCCCGTACATGCTGGACAGCTTCACGCCCGGCACCGAGCTGACCCTGGTGCCAAACGAATCGTTCTGGGGCGATGCGCCCAAGCTGGAGAAGATCGTCTTCCGGGCCACCCCGGAAGTGTCGTCGCGCGTGCTCATGCTCGACACCGGCGAAGCCGATCTGGGCAACGATCTCCCCCAAGAAGAGGTCGACCGGTTCGCGGCCGGCGGCGATCTGCAGCTGCTACAGCGCAGCGGGTTGCGCACCTTCTGGATCGAGTTCAATCTGAACCGGGAGATCTTCCAGGACGTCAATGTGCGCAAGGCGCTCAATCACGCGGTCAATAAGCAGAGCATCGTCGACAACCTCTTCCTGGGGTATGCCACCGTGCTCGATTCGCCCGCTGCTCCGTCGATTCAGGGGCATATCGCCGCCGGCTCCTACGACTACGATCCCGAGAAGGCCAAGCAGATGCTGGCCGATGCCGGCTGGACCCCGGGCGACGACGGCATCCTGCAAAAGGACGGCACGCCGCTGAAGTTCACGATCAACACGGCGGAAGGGGAATACCCGAAAGACATTCAGGTTGTGGAAGCGGTGCAAGCCGATCTGAAGGCGGTCGGCGCCGATGTCGAGATCTGGAAGGTGGAAGCCGCCTC
>DASTFJ010000029.1:0-6653 GCA_035708745.1 Thermomicrobiales bacterium
GCGACGTGATCGTAGGGAATGCCGGCGGCGATCATGCCGGCGATGACCGCGCCGCGCGCGGCGGTTTCCGGTTGGGGCGCCACATGGATGGTGTGACCGAGGATATCGGCAAGCAGCTGGCGGAAGGCAGGGGCGCGGGAACCGCCGCCGGTAAGCGTCACGACTCCCGGTTCCAGACCGACGCTGGCGATGTTGTGGCGAGCGGAAAACGCGAGCCCTTCGCAGGCGGAACGGGCGAGGTCGTCTTTGCCAATCTCAGCGGTGAGACCGATGATGCGGCCGCGGGCGGTGGGATAGATGTGCGGCGCGGTTTCGCCCTCGCTGGATACCGGCGGCAGCACCATAGCGCCGCGAGATCCCGGCGGCGTGCGCTGAAGAGCAGCATCCAGGCCGGTGTAGGTGACACCGACCAAAGGGAGTAACCAGTCGAGCAGGTTCATGCCGCTGGCGGCAGTGAGGAGGCGCACCCAGCGGTCATAGCGAGGCAGGCAAACGGTGCGTCCGGCCGGATCGCCGGACAAATCGAGTCGCTCGATCTGGACGCCCGTGACCAATTGCGGACCCAGGATGACAAAAGCGTCTCCGGTGCCCTGGAATCCTGCGCCCAGCCCGGTGGCGATCGCGTCGAACGGTCCGGCATGGACCGCGGTTCCCGCGGGCAAGCCGGTCAGCTCGGCTCCGGAGTCGCTGAGCGGCCAGAGCGAGCCGGTGGCGATGTCGATCGGCGGGAGCAGGTGGCGAACCGGCCGCAGGCGCACGAGATCGATCAATTCCTCGTCATATGCGCGGGAGCGGAGATCGAGAAAGGGAGCGGAAGCGTCGGTCAGATCGGTGACACGAGCGCCGGTCAGCCGGTGCAGCACCGCGTCTTTAGCGGAAAGGGCAGTTTCGGCGCGCTCCAGCGATTCGATTTCATGGTCGAGCAGCCAGCGCAGCAGCGCGGCCTGGGTTTGCGGCCCCAGCGCGTATCCGGCCCGGCGGTAGATGGCCTGGACGATGGCATGAGCGAACCAGTCGTCGACATAGTCAGTGGCACGGCGATCCGACGGCAGGATAGCGGGGCGGACGGCTGCGCCGGAACGGTCGACAAGCCAGAGTCCATCGGTTGGCGCCGTCAGGCAGAGGAGCTCCGGTGCTTCGGGAAGCTTGGGTTTCAGTTCCTGGACTGCCTGACCGACGGCCGTATACACGGCAGCTTGATCGAGCTCCATCCAACCCGGATGTGGCGACGAGGGAGTGAGCGCCCGCGCGGCAGCGGTCACGATCGTGCCGTGTTCATCGAACGCGGTCGCGCGCACCGTAGTGGACCCAGCTTCGACGCCAATGAGGATCATGGCGGAAGGATATACGGGGGCGGGTCCTGGGTCCGGAGCCCTGGGGCCGGCGACACTTTGAAGCACGCAGCACGCAGCACGCAGCACGCAGCACGCAGCAGGACACGAAGGTCTTGTACGACACTAATCGCCGATCGTCGGGCATGGATTCCGTACCGTGCCGTGGATTCCGTGCCATGCCCGACGATCGGCCATGCACCAGGCACGCCGCGGAGTGCGTGCCCTACGTTCGTCTCCGGACTCCGGACGATAGTTGACCGCCAAGGCGCCGCGTGTCAGAATTGACCGTTCGCACCGCGGAAGCGGTGTGTTTTGGTTGTGCTCGCCACATTCACGTGTTACTGCCACGGTCCCGGACGAGCCTCCTCTGAGATCGAAGATTTTTCGCTATCGAACTGGAGTTGTTCGTGATCAAATTGCGCCTGCGCCGAATGGGCGCCAAAAAGCGCCCGAGCTACCGAATCGTCGCCGCGGACAGCCGTTCGCCGCGGGATGGCCGCATCATCGAGCAGATCGGGTTCTACGATCCGCTGACCGAGCCGGCCACGGTCAAGTTCAACGAAGAGCGCACCGCTTACTGGCTGAGCGTGGGCGCCCAGCCGACCGAGACTGTGCACATTCTGCTGCGCAACCAGGGATTGGTCCCCGATGACAAGGCAGAGCGCGCCGCGGCCCATGGGAAGACGGCAGTCGCCAGCTAGCATTTCCGCGGGCGGCGCGAGCCGCCCGTTTTCGTATTCCAACCAGAAATCGAGTCGGAGCGCACTATGTCGGCCGTAACCCCGGAAGAGCAGCTGCAAGGATTGATCGACTATATCGCGGGCGAGCTGGTCGATTCGCCGGATGATTACGAAGTCATCGCCGAGCGGCGCGGCGGGTCGGTGCATGTCACCCTCAAGGTGAAAGAAGAGGCGATGGGCCGGTTGATCGGGCGCCAGGGCCGGATTGCCAAGGCGATGCGCACCCTCGTCATGATCACCGGGTCGCGCAACAACGTTCGTGCCAGCCTCGACATCGAAGGATAGCCCCGAGCAACCCACGGCTCCCCGGCGGCGCGGCGCGCCGGTTGCGCCACGCAAGCAGGCCGCTGCGGCACCAGCCGAGTTGCCCCGTGCCCCGCAACGCCGCCCCCCGAAGCCGTCCGGACCGCTCATCGAGAGCCCCGGACCGGATCCGCAAACTCCTCTGGATCAGATCTTTCTCACCATCGGCGTTGTCGTCGGCACGCATGGCATCGGCGGCGATCTGAAGGTGCGCCCGGTGACGGACGCGCCCCAGCAGTTCGAGGCGCTTTCGTCGGTCTTTCTCGGCGATGAGGCGCGACCGCGCAAGGTGCAGCAGGTCCGATTCCATTCCGGCCAGATCTTGCTCAAGCTGCGCGGCATCGGCAATCCGGAGGATGCGGCCACCTTTCGCAGCCAACCGATCCGGATTTCGGGCAAGGACGCAATCCCCCTGGAGGAGGGCGAATTCCTGCTCTATCAGCTCATCGGACTGGAAGCGTTCGACGAGGTCGGCACCAAGATCGGGACCACGGTCGATCTGATCGAAACCGGAGCGCGGGATGTGTTCGTGATCCGGCCGGAAGACGGGGGCCCGGAGATTCTGCTGCCGAATACCGAGAACGCCGTGCTGGAGATCGTTCCGGCCGAGCGTCGTATGGTGGTGCGGCTGCTGGAGTATTTGTAGATCCAGCTCTCCGCGCGGTGCGGTATGCGAATCGAAGCCCCGTCTGGCTCACCGTTCGAGGCGCACTTTGTCGATGCGATCGCGGTTCGTGGCCTATGTCACCCTGCCGCATTTCACCCCGCTGGCGACCGTTGTCGTAGTGACCGGGCTGTTGGCGTGGACGATCGACGGCTCGTCTCTGGCTGGAGCCGAGCTGGCCCGTTTGCTGCTGGCGATGCTTGGTGGACAGCTCGTGGTCGGCATCGTCAACGAGCTGGTCGATCTCGAGACAGACCGGCGTTCGAAACCGTCGAAGCCGATTCCCGCCGGACTCGTGAGCCGCCGCGGCGCGCTTCTCCTCGGCGCCGTCGGCCTGGCGCTGATGCTCATTGCGGGCAGCACATTCGGGGTCGTGTCGTTCGTGCTGCTGCTAATCGGTACCGGTACGGGCATTGCCTATAGCCTCTGGTTCAAACGAAGCACGGTTGCCTGGCTGCCATATCTGATCGCGCTACCGTTGCTGCCGATCTGGGTCGCCGTCTCCCTCGGTCGCTTCGAGCGGGCGCTGCTGTTGCTCTATCCGCTAGGCGCTTTCGCGGTGCTTGGCGTGCAGCTCGCTCAGTCGATTCCAGACATCGAAGCGGATCGCGCCGCCGGCATTGACAGCGTGACGACCCGGCTTGGCGAGCGCCGAGCGCTCTGGCTTTGTTGGGGTTCGCTGCTCGGCTCCCTGGCGCTGGCGCTCGTGGGGGCAGCGGTGCGAGATGGCTGGCACTGGCCAATGGAGCTGGCCGGGCTGGTCGTACTCGGTCTGGTCGGGTTGCAGATCGGCCTGTATCGATGGAATCGCCGGATCGGCGTGATGGCCGCCTTTCCGTGCGCGGCAGCTTCGGCGGCGGTGCTTGGGCTCGCCTGGCTCGCGTCGATCTACCGATGAATGACTCTTTGGGCGCCAGCCCGATACCAGGGTCCTAACGGCGGATACGCCAAGCCTAAGGAGGCAATGCCCACGCGAACCGACCGGTGAAGCGGGCAGCCGTATGATTCCGAGCGACGTCGGATGACATCGGGGAGCTCAGCGGGGAGGTTGCGCGTCGTGGCGGTGGATTCATTCCGGTTCTGGCCGTGGTTCGTGGCGAATTGGTCGCGGATGGCATTGCCGGCGGGAATCATGGGCGCGCTGACGATCGCCAGTCTGCTCGTCGACGGCAACCGTGACGAAACGTTGGTTGCGCTGCTCTTGCCGATCTATATGGTTCACCAATACGAAGAACACGCTCATGGGCGGTTCATTGCGTTCGTGAACGAGCACGCCGGCGGGGGATTGCCGGTCCTCACGCTCGAATCGGTCTTCTGGATCAATATCCTCTGCGTATGGGTGCTGTTTTTAGGGATTTCACTCGTCACCCGTTGGATTTCGCCGGTGCTGGTGCTGATCCCGGTCTATGCGACCTTGCTGAATGGGATCGTCCATATCGCGACGTCCGCGAAACTGAAGGTGTACAACCCGGGGTTGTTGTCGAGCATTGGGTTGTTCTTGCCGTGGTCCGTGTTGTGCGCATGGGTGTGGACGCGGCAGCTCGACCATCCGTGGTGGGCCACCGTGATCGGGTTGTTCGGGGCGGTGCTCGTGCATGCCGTCTTGATCGGATATGCGATGCGGCGAAAGCGGAGATTGGAGGCGTCGCGATAGGGCACCAGCAGGACACGGAGGTCCCGCACTACGCCGAAATAGCTCCGTTTGCTAGAGCAACGCCAGGGTTTGCGCGACGAGAGCGGCGGCGCGTTTGCCAACTTCGGCGACGGGAAAGTCGGAAAAGGCGGCGAGATCGCTTTCGCGCAAGTATTCGTTGTTGGAAATGTCCTTGATCGCCAGGATCGGGATGCCGTGCAGCCCGGCGATGCGGCCGATAGCGGCGGCTTCCATTTCCTCGCAGAGTGAGCCGTGGCGATCGTGCAGGATATCGAGCCGGTCGTGCGCCTGGGTCCAGGTGTCGGCCGAGACGACCGGCCCGAGATAAATATTCGGCAGGCGATAGGGAACCGACGCGGGCCAGAACAGCCCCCGCGGCCAGGGGTCCGGCGGGTTCGCCGCGGCGGCCATTTGCGCGAACTCGATGAGCTTCGGATCGGGCTTCAACTCCACGCCGTGCTGGTGCTCGCCCTCGGTTTCATCGGCATAACCGGTATAGCGCTCGGAACCGTCGGGCAGGATTTGCATGAGGGAGTGATTGATCAGCTCGCTGGCAATCACGACATCGCCCGGAACGAGATCGCGGCGATGGGCGCCGGCGCAGCCGAAGTTGACGATGCGTTGGGGCAACATCGTCTGGATCAGAAACTCCGTGGCGGCGGCGGCGTTGGCCATGCCGATACCGGAGGTCACCGCGGCGACATCCTCGCCGCCGATGGAATACCAGTCGACCCGCCAGGGACCGTGCCGCTCGACGGTGTGGGTGGAGGCATAGGGGTCGAGCTGCACGCGCTCGCTGGACATGGCGACGACGATGCCGGTGGTCATTTGAACAACGAGATGAGGATCGAGACGACGAGCGTCACGAGCACCAAGAAGGCAAACAGGGCGTAACGACGCTCGTTCAGCCGGTAAAAATTGGTCGCGATCAAGATCACCGTCGCCACCGGGGTAAGCATCAATGCCAGGAGCGAGAGATCGATGAGGGCGGCGGGATTGCCATCCAGCAGCTGGCCGGGGATTTTTTCGAACGGCAGGATGGTGTTGTCGAGCGCTTGCCGCTTGGCCGCCGACCAGACGACGCCGGCCACGAACAGTGCCGCTGCCACATAAAATCCGTAGCGCAGGGACTTGATCGCCCCTTCATAGACCTGTTCTTCGCGCTGTGTCTCGTCGTCCATACGAACCTACACTCCGGGAAGGTCGACGTCGAGCGCCTGGAGGACGAGGCGAGCCCCGAGATAGAACAAGACGACCGCGAATATGATGACGAGCCGTCCTGGTTTCATGCGTCGCGTGAGATGCGAACCCGTTCGAGCGCCGACCACGATACCGACCAGCGCGGGAAGAACGATGTTCGGGTCGATCTTGTTTTCTGAGTAGAAGACAAAGGAGCTGGCAACCGACGTGATGCCCACCATGAAGGCGCTGGTGCCGGCGGCAGCCTTCACCGGGACCTTCATGACCAGGTTCATCGCGGGGACTTTGACCACGCCGCCGCCAACGCCGAGCAAGCCCGAGAGGATGCCAGCGAATCCGCCGACGATCAGACCGAAACCGAGCCGAGTCGGTACGTAGGAAACGGACTTCTTGCCGGCGGGGTCGTAGTAGGTCGCTCCCAGCTCGAGCGGGTCTTCGAGCGACGCGGGATCGGGCAAGACCGCGTTGCGCCGAAAGAGCATGGAAAGGGCGGCGTAGGCGAGCACGATTCCGAAGATGCCGAGCAGGAGGCGCACTGGAGCGTAGACGGCGGTCAATGCTCCGACGATTGCGCCGGTCGCGGTGGTGATCTCGAGCAGCATGGCGAGCCGCAGGTTGGTGAATCTCGAGCGAAGGTGCACCGTCGAGCCGACGACCGAATTCGCCAGCACGGCCATGGCGCTCGCGCCGATGGCGAGTTTCGTGTCGACGCCCAGGAAGAGCGTGAAGATTGGGACCATGAAGACGCCGCCGCCCAG
>DASTFJ010000030.1:0-66332 GCA_035708745.1 Thermomicrobiales bacterium
CAGGAACGCACCCTCGGCTCGATACTCGGACTCGGCATCGGCGACGCCCTTGGTATGCCCGTCAGCGGTTGGAGCCCGGAGCGCATCGCGGAAACCTATGGCACGATCGATGGGTACCATCCCCTCGTGTTCGCCGACGGCACCGAGCTGAAAGCCGGCGAGTTCACCGATGAAACCGAAATCGCCCTCTGCATCATGGAAACCTATACCTCGGCCAACGGTGAGCTCGATCCCGAGCTCATTCGCGCTCGCATGCAGTTCCTCGCTCGGGACGAATCCCGCCGCTGGATGAGCGCCGAAACCCTCCGCTCCCTGGATGACGAGAATGAGCCCTGGTATCGCTCCCCGGACGACACCGATCCCGAGGTCGCCATGCGCGGCGTCCCCATCGGCATCATCCACGCCGCGCCCACGATCGACGAAGCCGCCCTCTACCGCGATATCGAAACCGTCGTCGGACTGACCCATTCCAGCCGCGTCGCGGTCGATCAGGCCGCGCTGGTCGCCATCGCTGTTGCCCGTGTGCTCTCCGGCGCCGACGACCAAACCACCCTGCTGCCATCGCTCATTGCCATGGCGCCTTCCGACACCCTGCGCGCCGCCCTCGAATCCGGTCGTGCAGATCAGGAGTCGGAGACGAGCAACCCTGCCGTCGATGTCATTCGCACCGGGATCGGAGCGTTTGCCCGTGCGCAACGTTTCGAAGACGCGGTCTTCACTGCCGCATCCGCCGGCGGAGCAACCGATGCCCGGGCCGCCCTGGCTGGCGCCCTCGCGGGCGCCCACTTCGGCGCCGGCGGCATCCCGCAAACCCTCATCGACGAGCTCGAGGGTCGTATTTATCTCACGCTCGCCGCGCCCTGGTTCTATCGAACGATCCAGCTTATGACGGGTCGCGGTCTCACCCTCGGCGCCAACGGCAGTTAGCACTCTGGATTCGAGAGTGCTAGACTCCTTGGCTGGGAGGGGCCCGCCGCCTATACTTCCGCCAGCTTGGGGAACCTTGTCGTTTTCGACCGTCCCTGCATCAGGTCCCCGGCGATCGACCTTCGCCGACTCGACACGAAAATACGCAATTCATGGCGCAAAAACGCGACTATTACGAAGTTCTGGGCGTCGCTCGCACCGCCTCTGATGACGATCTGCGCAAGGCGTATCGCCGCCTCGCGCGAAAATTTCATCCAGATGTGAACCGCAATGACGGCGCGGAAGAGCAGTTCAAGGAAGTCAACGAGGCCTACGAATGCCTCTCGGACCCAAACCGCCGGGCGGCCTATGACCGCTATGGTCACGCCGCCAGCAACGGTGGCGGGGCAGGCAACCCGTTCGACTTCGGCAATTCCACCTTCACGGACATCTTCGAAACTTTTTTCGGCGGGGCGACGCAGGGGCGTCGCCGGACCGTCAACAATCGGGGGCAGGATCTCCAGGTAACGGTGGAGATCGACTTCGAGGAAGCCGTCTTTGGCGCCGAGAAGGAAGTCGAGCTGACCCGTTTGGAGACCTGCGAAGGCTGCAACGGCACGCGCATGAAAGATGGCAAGCAGCCACCAAGATGCGAGACCTGTGGCGGAACCGGTGAGGTTCGCCGCGTGCAGCAAACCATTCTCGGCCAGTTCATGAGCTCGGCCCCCTGTTCGGCCTGCAATGGCGAGGGCGTCCAAATCACCGATCCCTGTCCGCGCTGCCGCGGCAAGGGCCGGGTCACCTTCGCCCGCCGCATCTCCGTCACCATTCCGCCGGGCATCGACGAAACCGCCACCCTCCGCCTCAGCGGTCAGGGCGAGGCCGGCCCATCCGGGGGGCAACCGGGCAATCTCTTCGTCAAGGTGCGCATCAAACCGCATCAGTACTTCGCCCGGCAGGGCAAGACCATCCAGCTGCAAGTCGGCGTCAATATCGCCCAGGCGATCCTCGGCGATGAGATCGAGCTGGAAACCGTCGACGGACCGGTGGCGTTCAAGCTTCCGTCGGCCACCCAATCCGGTCAGCAATTCCGGCTAAAGGGCAAAGGCGTTCCTGACATGCATGGTGGTGATCGTGGCGACCAGATCGTCACCGTCCACGTCATCATCCCGAAGGAGCTCACTGCCGAGCAACGCGACCTCGTCGAGCGCTTCGGCCAAACCCTGGGCAGTGAGCTCGCGCCTCAACCGACCCATCGCGGCTTCTTCGACAAGGTCAAGGACGCCCTCGGAGTTTGACGGTTGTTCCGGTCGTAGCCAAGGGCCTCTGTGCCCTCACGTGTCGCAACCATCGGCGACGGTGAGCACCGGTCGACCGGTGCTATCATTTCAGCCGCGATTCCAGCCGTTCGAGGGCGGAGCGCAGACACCTATTCGCGGGTGGTGAAAAGGTATCACATGGGTTTTTGGCACCTATATTCCAGGTTCGAATCCTGGCCCGCGAGCCAAGCCACCGAAACGTGCAGAAACCAAGCGAGTGCGTGCCGCTGATGAGCGCGACCGAACCCAATTCGGCCCTCTCAGTCGTCATCCTGGCCGCGGGCGCCGGCACCCGCATGAAGTCGGAGCTACCCAAGCCGCTCCATCCGGTCGGTGGGCGGCCGATGTTGGCCCAGGTGCTCGCTGTGGCCCATGCGATCGAGCCCCGCGATATCACTATCGTCGGCAGCTACGAGCTGGCGCACCACCTCGAAACAGCGAGCTGGGCCGAAGGAGCCGCCATTGCGATCCAGGATCCACCTCGGGGCACCGCAGATGCGGTCCGCATTGCGCTCGAGTCCGGAGCGTCCGGCTCAACCGCGCTCGTTCTCTATGCCGACCATCCACTTGTCACCGATGATGTCCTGACTGATTTGATTGCTGCCTTCGACCCGGCGGCGCATCGTCTGGCTGTCATGACCTGCACGGTCGACGATGCCGCCGGTTACGGACGCATCGACCGGGATGAGGCCGGCCGTATTCGTTCGATCGTCGAGAAGGTGGACGACGACCCCGCCCTTCGCACTGGTTCCACCGAGATCAATAGCGGATTCATGGCGCTCGATCGAGCTTGGGCCGCCGAAGCGCTCCGGAATTTACCTCCGAACGCTCGTAAGAATGAGTTCTTCCTCACCGATCTCGTTGCCATGGCATCGGCCGAAAACGCGGAAAGCGTCACCTCTGTTGGGGGCGCCGATCATGTCCTCATCGGCATCAACGACCGCATCGAGTTGGCGGTCGCCGACGCGCATCTCCGCGCACGCAAGCGTCGCCAGCTGATGCGCGATGGCGTCACGCTTCTTTCACCCCGCAGCAATCTGATCGACCTCGATGTCGAAGTCGGACAGGACACCACCATCGGACCTGGTTGCGTTCTCGAGTCCGCCACTCGCATCGGCGCCTGTTGCCGCATCGGACCGCATACCGTCATCCGCGCCAGCACGATCGGCGACCGAGTGCGGATCGAGTCCTCCACCATCGAGCATTCCACCATCGGGGCCGACTCCGATGTCGGTCCCTATTCGCACCTGCGCGGTGGCACGGACATCGGTGTTGGAGTCCATATTGGGAACTTTGCCGAGTTGAAGAATGCGACAGTCTCGGAGGGTACCCGCATCGGCCATTTCAGCTATATCGGCGATGCCTCGCTTGGAACGAAGGTCAATATCGGCGCCGGTACGATAACCTGCAACTTCGACGGTACTGACAAGCACCGCACGGATATCGGTGACGGCGCATTCATCGGGAGCGACACGTTGCTCGTCGCGCCGGTTCACGTCGGAGCCGGAGCGCGCACCGGGGCGGGCGCCGTTGTCAATCGAGATGTCGCCGAGGGCGCCACGGTCGTCGGCATGCCAGCCCGCCAGATCCGGCGTAACGCGCCGGAATCGACCATTCCAGGCGAAAAAGGAGCAGACGAATGATGGAAGGCCGGATGCAGGTATTTACTGGCACCTCCCATCCAGCGCTCGTCGAGGACATCATGCGGGAGCTGAATGCGCCGCTCGGCCGCGCCATCGTCAGCACCTGGAAGAATGGCGAAACCCGCGTCAAGCTCGAAGAAAATGTCCGCGGCTCGGACGTTTTTGTCATTCAGTCACTCTGCGACCCCGTCAATCACAACATTATGGAGCTGCTGCTCATCATCGACGCGCTGCGCCGCGCTTCGGCCGATCGCATCACGGCGGTGATTCCGTACTTCGGCTATGCCCGGCAGGAAAAGAAAACCACCGGCCGGGAGCCGATTTCGGCTAAGCTCGTGGCGAATCTGATCGTGACCGCCGGCGCCAACCGCGTGTTGGCCATCGACCTGCATGCTCCCGCCATCGAAGGCTTCTTCGATATTCCGGTCGACCATCTGCGGGCCACCCCGCTGCTTGCCCGGCGCTACGTCCGTGAGCATCACGGACCGATCGTCGCGGTCAGTCCCGACGCCGGCGGGGTCACCCGCGCCGAAGACTTCCGCGCCCGCGTCGGCGGCTCACTCGCCATCATCTCCAAGCAACGACCGGATGCCGACGCCACCGAAGTGATCGAGATGGTCGGCGTTGTCGAGGGCAAGATCGCGGTGATCATCGACGACATGATCTCCACCGCCAGCACCCTGACCATTGCATCCGATTTGCTGGTCGAACGTGGCGCCGAGAAAGTTCATGCCGCCGCAACGCACGGGGTCTTCGCCGGAGACGCAATCGAGCGCATCATCGCGTCTTCGATCTCCAAGGTCTATGTCACGGACACGATTCCGCTCCCGGCGAACGAGCTCGGCGATCGCCTGGAAATCGTCACCGTCGCCCCTCTGCTCGCCGAAGCCATCATGCGCATCCACAAAGACCTCTCCGTCAGCGCCCTGTTCACCTAGGTGTCATCCTGAGCGAAGCGAAGGATCTCTCCAGTCGGAGCCACTCCTAACCAAGCACCGAGTTCACCGCGGATTCACGTAAATGTGCGAACGCATCGTTCCCAATCGAAGCCTCGGAACCCCAATCGTCCGCATGGGCACGGTCACCTCCACCATGGACATTGCCCGCACCCTCATTCGTCATGGAGCGAACGAGGGTGCCACTGTCATCGCTGCGCATCAATCCCAGGGCCGAGGCCGCGCTGGACGAACCTGGGATTCTCCGGCCTCCACCGGCCTCTATTGCTCCATCATCCTCCGACCCCACATACCTGCGGCGGATTTCCAGCCTATGTCCATTGCGGTCGGTCTCGCCCTCTGCGACGCACTCGATCCCGGACATCGAAATAACCTTGAGCTCAAATGGCCCAACGACATCCTCGTTCAAGGCCGAAAGCTCGCCGGCATCCTGATCGCGACCGACCTCTACGGTCCAGTCGTCGAATCGGCCATACTCGGCATCGGCATCAATCTTCTCCCGGATCCCGCCCAACCATCGCTCGCCATTTCCCTGGCGGAGCTCTCGAATCGATCTGCCATCCCGGCGTCCGATCTCTTTCCCGCCATCGCCGCCGCGCTTCGAGCCCGATATTCCGCAATATTGGACGGCAATCCCGAGCGCGCACTCCAGGGCTGGTCCGACCGGCTCGCCTACCGCAATCAGCTCGTCACCATCGAAGATGGTCCGCACCGCCTCACCGGCATCCTGCTCGGCATCGACTCAGCAGGCTCCCTCCACCTCCAAACCCCTTCCGGCCCAAAACTGATCACGTCCGGCGATCTGAACCGCGGTCCCCAACCGTCTTGACGCAACAAGAACGCATGTGCTACTCTACCAACAAGCGGCACATCGGCGGACGGACTCTACGAGTCCGCGCCCCAGGTACTCCCACAACAGCTGGTGGTCGAGGACGGGGTGGCGATGCATGACCTGGGCAGTGCATACGTGCCAACCGCCCGGCAACCACCTGCCGTCACCCAAGGCTCGCGCGCGGACTCAATGAAAAAAGAGTGATCGCTCGTCGAGAAATCAGACGCAACAACAAAAACACTGCGTCCGTCCAGGGCGAAGCCATACCCAGAACCCAGAGCGCAATGGCACGAAACATTGGGCAAATCTATGCAAAGACCGGTTATTTTTTTCAGCGCTATCGAAATGCCCAGATTTGCCTGGAATTCATCGTCCACGACGGGACTGGATACGAACCGCGGTGCCGGACCCAAATTCCCAATTCCGGCTAGTCGCGCCATTCCTCCCTCTCCTATACTTCCCGATTGGCAAATGGCGCGTCGAAAATATGAATCGGCGCAGCGGACACCAGTGAAGGGCAAGCGATCGACGATGGATTTCAGTCTCACTGAGGAGCAAATACAGGTTCGCGACATGGTGCGCGAGTTCGCCCAGCGTGAGGTCGCGCCCTACATCCGCGAATGGGACGCCAAGGTCGAGTTCCACCCCGAGATCCTGACCAAAATGGGCGAGCTCGGTATTCTCGGGCTTCCGATCCCCGAGCAATACGGCGGCCTCGGTCTCGACTATGTCTCCTTCGCTCTCGCCTGTGACGAGCTCGAATACGTCGACACCTTCCTGCGCGTCATCATGAGCGTGCACGTTGGCCTCAATAGCCTTGCCCTCCTGCAATGGGCCACCGAAGAGCAAAAACAGCGCTGGCTCGTTCCCCAGGCCGAGGGCACAAAGATCGGCACCTTCGGACTCACCGAGCCAAATGCCGGTTCCGATGCCGGTTCGATCGAATCGACCGTGGTTCGCGATGGCGATCACTACATTCTCAACGGCGCCAAAATGTGGATCTCACTGGCCGATGTCGCCGATCACTTTCTCGTCTTCGCGTCCATCGACCGCTCGAAAAAGCATCATGGGCTTTGCGCCTTCGTGCTCGAGCGGGGCATGGAAGGCTTCACCACCGGCAGCATCAAGGGCAAGCTCGGCGTCCGCGCCGGCAACACCGGTGAGCTCGCCTTCAACAATGTCCGCATCCCGGTCGAAAATCGAATCGGCGAGGAAGGCGAGGGCTTCAAGATCGCCATGAGCTGCATCGATCAGGGCCGCTTCACCGTCGGTTCCGGCGCCGTCGGCCTCACTCGCGCCGCTCTGGACGCCAGTGTCAAATATGCCAACGAGCGCGAAGCCTTTGGTGAGCCGATCGGCCACTTCCAGCTCGTCAAGCAGATGATCGCCAGGATGGTCGCTGGCTACGAAGCCTCGTATCTATTGACCATGAAAGCGGCGGAGCTCAAAAATCGCGGAATTCGCAACACGCGTGAAACCTCGATGATGAAGTGGTACGCCTGCGACGTCGCGCTGCAATCGGCCGACGACGCCATCCAGATCCACGGCTCCTACGGATTCTCGAACGAATATCCGGTCGAGCGGATGTGGCGCAACGCGCGCGGCGCCGTCATCTACGAAGGCACCCGCGAGGTGCATACTCTGTTGCAGGCCGATTATGCTCTCGGCTATCGCCAGGACAAGCCGTTGAGTCATCCGCAGCCACCGGCCCAGGGCTTCGAGCTCGAAGAGCTGCTGGCGATGACGCGGTAAAGAAACGGAGGTCCGATGATGACCAGAAGTGTCATTCTCGGTGGGGCGCGGACCCCGGTAGCGAAAATCAACGGAACGCTCGCGAGCAAGACCGCGGTCGAGCTCGGCGCGATTGCCATCGAAGGCGCGCTCGATCGCGCCGGCGTCGCGCCGGATGAAGTCGAGCACGTCATCATGGGCCAGGTGCTCCAGGGCGGAGCGGGCCAGATTCCTTCCCGCCAGGCGCAGCTGCTGGTCGGCATTCCGCGCACGGTCACGTCGGAAACGATCAATCGTGTCTGCGGTTCCGGCCTTCGCGCTGTCACCCTGGCCGACACCTTGATCAAAGCCGAGGGCTACGATGTCATCGTGGCGGGCGGAATGGAGTCGATGTCTCAGGCGCCCTACATCGTGCGCAATGCCCGCGGCGGCATGCGCATGGGAAACGGCGTCTTCGAAGATATGATGATGACCGACGGGCTCTTCTGCGCGCTCGACCAGGTGCAGATGGGCCTCCACGGCGATAATGTCGCCGCCGAAAATGAAGTGTCCCGCGAAGAACAAGACGCCTGGGCGCTGCGCTCGCATCAGCGAGCCGCCGCCGCACAGGACGCCTGTTACCTCTCGGCAGAGATCGTTCCGGTCGAGATCAAGACGAAGAAGGAAACCATCGTCGTCGACAAGGATGACGCGATCCGGCGCGACACCTCGCTTGAAGCGCTGGCGAAGCTGAAACCCGCGTTCAAAGAGGGCGGCACGGTCACGGCTGGCAATGCCCCGGGGGTAAACGATGGCGCCGGCGCATTCGTGGTTACGAGCGAATCCTGGGCACAAGAGCACGAGCACGAACCCATTGCGCGCATCCTCGCCCACGGCGCAGCCGCCTGGGACCCGCCCTATCTGGCCTACACCCCCCAGATGGCCGCCGATATCGCCTTGAAGAAAGCCGGTCTCACCATCGCCGATATCGACCTGGTCGAGATCAACGAGGCTTTCGCCAATGTCGCGCTCATCGCGTCCCGCCGGCTCGGCGTTTCCGAAGACATCGTCAATGTCAATGGTGGCGCCGTTGCCCTCGGTCACCCGCTGGCCGGAACCGGGCCCCGCATCCTCCTGACCTTGATCTACGAGCTTCGCCGTCGCGGAGGCGGGATCGGGCTCGCCGGAATCTGTTCCGGTGGCGGCCAGGGCGATGCGATCATCGTCGAGGTGCCGGGCGCGAAGCATGCATAATGCCCAGCTCCTGAAACTGCCCGAAACCGAGCCGTCGATCGACGGCTCGGTTTTTCGCGCCCCGGGCTCTGTCGTGGTCGGTGATGTTCACATTGGACCCGGGTCGAGCGTTTGGTACAACGTCGTGATTCGCGCCGATGTCTCCCCCGTGCGCATCGGATCCCGAACCAATATCCAGGACGGCTCGATTCTCCATGCCGACCCAGGATTCCCCTGCGTCATCGGCGACGATGTCACGGTTGGACACAAAGCGATCGTCCACGGCGCCAAAGTGGGCGACGGCGCGTTGATCGGGATGGGCGCTATCCTGCTCAACGGCGTGGAGATCGGCGAGGGAGCGATCGTCGCTGCCGGAGCGGTGGTTACCGAGGGAACAGTCGTCGCGCCGGGTACGCTGGTGGCGGGCATTCCGGCCAAAGAAAAGCGCGAGCTCGATGAAAATGCTCGGCAAATGGGGCGCAGAGCGGCGGAGGGCTATGTCCGCAACGCCCAGCGCCATAAGCAAGCAGAACCGATAGGGGAGTAACGATTTTGGCTATCGATCTGGAACGAAATGGCCCAGTTGCCGTCGTCACCATGAACCGCCCGGAGGCGCTCAATGCCTTCGATGCCGAGCAGCTTCGCCTGCTAGCAGAGACATTCGACGAAATCGCGAACGACGGTTCGATTCGCTGCGTCATTCTGACCGGCGCCGGCGAGCGCGCGTTTGCGGCTGGAGCCGATATCAAGGCAATGAAAGATCTCGACAGCTCTGCCGGACTCGCGTTCGGCCGGGCGGGTCACCGTGCCACCCGCTCGGTCGAGGAATTGCCGCAACCGGTCATCGCTGCCGTCAACGGATTCGCGCTCGGCGGCGGATGCGAGCTGGCGCTCGCTGCCGACATCCGGTTGGCTTCGGAAAATGCGGTCTTCGCCCAACCGGAAGTGACCCTCGGCATACCGCCAGGGTGGGGCGGTTCGCAACGCCTCCCGCGTCTCGTCGGTCCCGGACTAGCCTCGGAGCTGATCTTCACGGGCCGTCGCGTCAAGGCTGAAGAAGCGCTTCGCATCGGATTGGTCAATGCGGTCTATCCGCTCGACCAGCTCATAGGCGAAGCAATCAAGCTGGCCGAGGCAATTGCCGCCAATAGCCCGTTGGCCGTTCGATCCGCCAAGCAGCTGATCCGGCTCGCGTTCAACGGTCAGACGATCGACGGTCTCGACACCGAGGCGCGCGCGTTCGGCGAGGCGTTCACTACCAACGATCAGAAAGAAGGAATGGCCGCCTTCGTCGAGAAGCGAGCGGCCGTCTTCCAGGACCCATCGTAAGGAAGCCCTATGCCCTACCAAATTGCCGTCCTCGTCAAACAGGTGCCCGACCTCAATGCCATGCGCATCGATTCCGCCACCGGGAAGCCGATTCACGGTGGTCAGATGGTCATCAGCTCGTATGACGACTATGCCATCGAGCAAGCGATCGAGCTCAAGGAGTCCCAGGGCGCCGAAGTCACCATTGTCGCGGCCGGCCCTGCGGGAGCGAAGGATGCGGTCAGCCGCGCGCTTGCGATGGGCGCCGACAAAGGCGTGCTGATCGAGGTCGCGGCCAATGACATCGATACTCGCGTGCTCGCCCGGGTTCTCGCGGATCAGCTCTCCGGCGCTGGATTCGACCTGATTCTTGCGGGTCAAAGCTCGGACGATACCGGTACTGGCCAAGTCGGACCGCAGGTCGCCGAATACCTCGGGCTGCCGTGCGTTTCATCGGTGATCGGGCTCGAAGCGAACGGTTCGATGCTCTCGCTCGTCCGCGATACCGAAGACGGAAAACAGAAGGTCTCGGTCGAAACGCCGGTGCTGGTGATGGCTTCCAGCGGTCTGAATGAGCCGCGCTATCCCTCACTGAAGGGCATCATGGCCGCCAAGAAGAAGCCAATCGACATAATTAAGGTCGATGTTGCTCCCTCCCAGGACATCTCCTGGGGAGAGCCGTTTCGCGAAGAGCGCGCGGCGACCGGCACCATCGTTGCGGATGTCCCCGCCGCGGAGTCCGCGGCGCAGCTGGCGGCATGGCTCAAGGAAAAGAAGCTCGTTTAGCCGACGACACCACGGAACTGGAACGATGCTCAAACTCTATTCCTGGAATGTCAATGGACTCCGTGCCGTCATCAAGAAGGGCGCGTTCCCGGCATTCGTCCAGCAGTTCGATCCCGATATCATTTGTATTCAGGAAACCAAAGCGAAGCAGGGGCAGGCACAGATCGATCTCCCGGTTTACCAGGAGCACTGGAACTCCGCGGTCAAGCCCGGCTATAGCGGCACGGCAATCTTTACCAAGAGGGAGCCGATCCAGGTCGTCAATGGTTTGCCGCAGGACATCATCGATCGCTACGACTGGACCATCGACGCCTATGGTGATCCGAACGACGAGGGTCGTGTAGTCGCCGCCGAATTCGACGATTTCTGGCTGGCTACCGTCTATACCCCCAATGCCAAAGACGATCTCACTCGCATCCCGCTGCGCCAGTTATGGGACCACGCCTATCTGACCTACATGGAACGGCTGGCACAGCACAAACCGGTCGTCTTCTGCGGCGACTTGAACGTTGCCCACAACGAGATCGACCTTGCGCGTCCGAAACCGAACATTGGCAAAAAGGGCTTCACCACGGAGGAACGTTCCGGATTCCAGGCGTATATAGACGCTGGTCTGATCGACACGTTCCGCACGCTCCATCCGGACCGGGCCGAGGTCTACACCTGGTGGGCAATGATGGCAAATGCCCGCGCCCGGAACATCGGCTGGCGCATCGACTATTTCCTGGCATCCGCGTCGCTTCGTCCCAACATCGTCACCGCCGACGTGCACATGGACATCATGGGCTCCGACCACTGCCCGGTCTCCCTGGAGCTCGAATTGTGAGACGGAGAGCGATCGTCATCGGTCGAGGCGACTCCCTGTGGTTGCCCTCTCCATCCGACAACCTCGCCGCTGTAATTGCGCGATCTGCAAATGGCGGCCAATTACGCTCGAAAGCGCAGGAGTAACCAATGCCATTCAAGAAAATCCTGGTCATCGGTGAAGTGGGTCCGAACGGGCTCCGTCCCGAATCGCTCGAAGCGGTCACCGCGGCCCAGGAGCTGGCGAGCGCCAGCGGAGCAGAGCTGGCCGGCGCGGTCATTGGCGCGAATGCCGAGTCCGCTGCGCACACGTTTGCAGCTACCGGCGTTTCGACCGTCTATCTCGTCGACGATGCACGCCTCGACAACGAGCTGCCGGTCACCCGCGCGCTCACAACGGTCGTCGAGACCGCCGGGGCCGATGTCGTCATTCTTGCTGGCACCACCACGGGTCGGGATGTCGCCGCCCGGCTTGGCGCTCGCATGAACGCCGCGGTCGCGTCCGATGTCGTCGGTCTCGAAACCTCCGGCGGCGATGTGGTGGCGCGTCGCTCGATCCTGGGTGGCAAAGCGCTCGTCTCGGTCACGCTCGAGGGCGATCCACTGCGCGTCATTAGCCTGCGTTCCGGCTCCTGGCCCAGGGCGGCCGCCGACGAGCCGGCCGGAAGCGTCGTGCCGGTTCCAGTCGAGCTCAGCGACCGAGACACCCGGGTTCGGGTCGAAGGTTTCGAAACCGGTGGAGATACTGGCGGCGTGAAGTTGCAGGATGCCGACACTATCGTCGCCGGCGGCCGCGGTCTCAAGGAACCTGAGAACTTCGCCCTGGTCGAGAAACTGGCCGGCGCCCTCGGCGCCGCGGTTGCAGCCTCACGCGCCGTGGTCGACGCCGGGTGGCGGCCGCACCACGAGCAGATCGGCCAGACCGGCCAGTCGGTGACGCCGCGCCTATACATCGCCATCGGCATTTCTGGCGCGGTGCAGCACAATGTCGGCATGCAGGGGTCTGAGTACATTGTGGCGATCAACCGCGATCCCGATGCGCCAATCTTCAAGATCGCCGCATTCGGCATCGTCGGCGATCTGTTCGAGGTCGTCCCGGCGCTGACCGCCGAGCTGGCGAAATAGCGCTCGGTCGCAGCGAAGGACCTTTTTGTCCTCCTGCGGCAACGGCAGCTGATGAGCAACACGACCCAACGCCCGGAGAGGAACCGGCTACATGGATGACGATCGATTCGACGCGATAGTGGTCGGCGCGGGCCCCGCGGGAATCACCGCCGCCCGTGAGCTGGCTTCGGCCGGGCTGTCGGTCGTTGTGCTCGAACGCGGTCAATATCCTGGCGCCAAAAACGTCTCCGGTGGCATCCTCTACCGCCAGCCCACCGAGCAATTCGCTCCCGGCTTCGAATCCGAGGCGCCGCTCGAACGCCCCATCATCGAGCAACGCTACCTCGCGCTTACCGAGGACGCTATGCTCGGCGGCATCTTCCGCTCTATGAAGCTGGCACAGCCCCCATACAACGCCTACAGCGTGCTTCGTTCGGAATTCGACCAGTGGTACGCCTCGACCGCGGAAGCCGCCGGAGCCGAGGTCTATCCCGAATTCACGATCGTCGATCTCATCTGGGAAAACGGCAAGGTCGCCGGCGTCACCACTGGCGATGCCGATGGAGAGCTGCTCGCCCACTGTGTCGTGCTTGCCGATGGCGCGAACTCGCTGCTGGCCAAGGCCGCCGGACTGCACCGTGAATGGCAGCCATCTGAACAGGCGCTCATTGCCAAAGAGCTCATCGCCCTCCCCGCCGAAAAGATCGACGATCGCTTCGCCCTCCCGCCGGGTATGGGAGCCGCCTACGAGATCTTCGGCGAATCGACCTGGGGACTGCTTGGCTATGGCTTCATCTACACCAACAAAGAATCCATCTCCATGGGCACCGGCGCGCTGCTGCAGGACCTGATCGAAAGCGGCCGCAATGTCAATGACATGCTCGATCGCTTCAAGCGGCATCCAGCCATCGCCCCGCTGATCGCGGGCGGCGAAACCATCGAATACGCCGCCCATCTCATCCCTGAGCTGAATGTCGACCGCCTTCCGCAGGTCTACGCCGACGGGGTGGTGGTCGTTGGCGACGCGGCCGGCCTGCTCAACCCCGTCAACCGCGAGGGAGCGAATCTCTCCATGCTTTCCGGTAAGCTCGCGGCCGACACGATCATCGAAGCCAAAGCAACGGGCGATTTTTCGGCCCGAACCCTCTCCGCATACAAGAAGCGCCTGGACGAAAGTATCGTCCTCGCCGACATGAAAAAGGTCGCAAAGATGACGCCATTCGCCCACGACCGCCCACACTTGTTCACTGATTACCCAAAGCTGGCAGCTGCTGCCGCACTCGAATATCTCACCGTCGACGGCGTTTCGAAAAAAGAAAAACAGAAGAAAATCGCAGCCATGGTCAAGGCACTGCCAAAACGACGTCTCATTGGCGACGCTATCGGCGCCCTCAGAACCCAGCGATAACGCAATACGGCCGGTGGCGTTCAGCCACCGGCCGTCGAGCTTCAAGGGGATCAGGCAGCCGTCATCCGAGCCGCGCGTATCCGCTGTGTATCTTCGTGGTCGATCCCGCCGGTCGTTTCATCGAAGACGACCCCATAGAGCTCTTGGGCCGCCTGAATCGAAACGAGCTCTTCCAGGACATCCTCCAGCACGCGTTCGGGATCGCGCTCGAGCGGACTTCCGAATCCGCCGCCACCGCCAGAGCGGATCGAGAGGAGATCGTTCTTCGCCAGCGGCTGATCCGGCGTTTTGATGATCTCGAATCCCTGCCCGTAGATCGACGAATCGATGACACCGTAGGTTCGGCCGCCAGGCAGGCCGCCTGCCACTCCGGCATGCGGCGCGATACACCGCTCCAGCACGGAGATCATGCGGCCGTCTGCCAGCAGGCGATAGTCCCGCCGAACTCCCAGCCCGCCGCGGAAGGTCCCCGCGCCGCCGCTATCCTGGATGAGCTCGTACCGCTCGATCAGCTCCGGATCCTTCGCCTCCTCCAGCTCGACCGGCAAATTGCGGCTGCATGCCTCCAGGATGTGCACCATGGCGCTTTCGCCATCCGCGAATGCGCTGGCTCCCATGCCAATGCCTTCGATATTCGCTTCGACCCACATCTCGCTCGTGACCGGATCGAAGCCATATCGAAAGACGGCGCAAAGGTCGCCACCGGATTGCGCCGGCAACCGATCGGGAAAATCGGCCGACATTGCTGACATGATCGCTTCGATGGCCGTCATCCCCGGCCAGCCATAGAGGTTGGTCGGAGCGGCATCGTGCGGATTGAACAGACCGCCCTTTGGCGCAATAACCTTGATCGGGCGGAACGACCCCTCGCATGCGGCCGATTCCGGCGCGGTCAGGATCTTGCCCATCATGCGAGAGATCGAGATAGCCGTGATCATCGGCACATTCATCGGCCCGCGTTGCTGCTCGGCCGAATCCGAAAAATCGAAAGTGATGTCGGCCGCCTCGGGGTCGATCGTGACCGACACGCCAACTTTCAGCGGAATGCCGATATCGACGCCGTTGTTATCGCTGTAGTCGATACCGCTCCAGGTGCCCGCGGGCATCTTGCGGATTGCATCGCGCGCCATCCGCTCGGCATGATCGTAAATGTCTCGGATCGACTCATAGACCGTGTCGAACCCATACTTGTCGACCAGCCGGAGCACGCCCTCTTCCCCGGTGCGAAAACTGGCGATCTCGGAGTGGATATCCCCCCAGATAATTTCGGGCGCTCGCGAATTCGACTTGATGATCGAGGCCAGCGTCTGATCGAGCACCCCCGCCCGGTAGAGCTTGACCGGTGGAATACGCAAGCCTTCCTGGAAGGCATCGGTCGAATCGGTAGGATAGGGGTCCTTCGCGCCTACGTCGATCAGATGCGCTTTGCTGGCCGCGAAACCGAACAACCGGTCACCGTGGAAGATCGGCATCCAGAGCATCATGTCGGCCGGATGCGAACCAGTGAACGCTGGGATGGAGGTGATGTAAATATCGCCCGGAGCGAGATCGTCTGTGCCGAGCTCCTGGAAGCTCTTCTTGATCCCCGGACTGAGCGTGCCCATGAACGCGGTCAAACCCGGCGCTTCGGCCAGCGTATTCGCCTCGGCATCGAGCAGACCGCAGGCGAAGTCACGATCTTCGTAGATGACCGGAGAGAACGACGTGCGCTGGATAGTCTCGCGCATCTCCCGCGCGGTGGTCAGCAGCGTGTTGTGCACCACCGCGGTCGTTATCGGATCGGCTGATGTTCCCTGCCTCATGATCCCTGCTTTTCCAGCCCGCTTCGACGTGAGCGAGCGATTGGCGACGTCTGCATCAATTCATCCGCTCCAAGGTGCGTGACGCGCGAAGTTTTTTCGTGGCATCGAGGTCGACTTCGCCATCGCCGGTAACGACCACACCGTACAAGTCGCGAGCGGCGCCCGGAGAGACCAATCCTTCAATAACGTCGTGGTGAACGCGTTGCGGATCGCGGTCCAATGGGTTGCCGTATCCGCCGCCGCCACCGGTGATGATGGTCAGCAGGTCGCCCTTCGCAATTGGTTGATCGGGAGTCTTGCGAAACTCAGTCCCCAAGCCATAGATGGACGAATCGAGAATGCCGATCGTGCGTCCGCCTGGTAGTCCACCGGCCACGCCGGCATGCGGCGCGTTACATCGTTCCAGCGTCGAAATCATGCGCCCGTCTGCCAACAATCGATAAGCGCGCCGCACACCGAGACCACCGCGGAACTTGCCGGCTCCGCCGCTGTCGGTGACCAGCTCGTAGCACTCGATGATTTCCGGGTCCTTGGTTTCTTCCAGCTCGACCGGGAGATTGCGGCTGCAGGCCTCCTCGATGTGGACGATCGCGCTCTCTCCATCGGCAACGGCGCTGGCGCCCTGACCGATTCCCTCGATATTGGCTTCCACCCACATCGCGCCGGTGTCCTGGTCGAAACCATACCGGAAGCAACCGCAGAGATCACCTCCGGACTGCGCCGGAAATCTATCGGGGAAGTCTTCGGCCAGCGCTTTCAAGGTCGTTTCGACTGCGGTCATCGACGGCCAACCATAAAGATTGGTCGGCGCGGCGTCATGCGCGTTGAAGATCGTTCCGAGCGGCGCGATCACCTTGATCGGCCGGAAGGAACCCTCACAAGCGACCGATTCCGGAGCGGTCAAGATCTTGCCCATCATCCGGGCACAGGACACCGCCGTGATATAGGGCGCATTCATCGGACCCGGCTGCTGCTTGGCCGATTCGGAGAAATCGAAGGTGACTTCGGCGGCTTCCGGATCGATCGTGATGGAGATGGCGACCTTCAACGGGACCCCCCGTTCGATTCCGTTGTCGTCGCAATAGTCGACCGCACTCCAGGTGCCGGCCGGCATCTTGCGGATTGCATCGCGCGCCATGCGTTCGGCGTGGTCGTAGATATCCTCTGCGCAGGCCTGAACCGTGTCGAACCCGTACTTTTTCAGGAGGCGAAGAACGCCCTGCTCCCCTGTGCGGAAGCAGGCGATCTCGGAGTGGATATCACCCCAGATGACCTCGGGCGCCCGCGAATTGGATTTGATGATGGCCGCCAGGGTCTGGTCGAGCACCCCGGCCCGGTAGAGTTTGACCGGCGGAATACGTAAGCCTTCCTGGAAGGCATCGGTCGAATCGGTGGGGTAGGGGTCCTTGGCGCCGACATCGATCAGATGCGCTTTGCTGGCCGCGAAACCGAAGAGCCGTCCTTCGAAGAAGATCGGCATCCAGAGCATCATGTCCGCCGGATGCGAGCCAGTAAAGGCCGGCATCGATGTGCAATACACATCGCCCGATTCGATATCGTCTTTGCCCTGTTCCTCCAGGACGCGCTTGATTCCTGGGCTCAGCGTGCCCATGAATGCGGTAAGCCCCGGCGCCTCGGCTAGGGTGTTTGCATCGGCATCGAGCAGACCGCAGGCGAAGTCGCGGTCTTCGTAAATCACCGGTGAAAACGAGGTTCGTTGAATGGTCTCCCGCATCTCGCGCGCCGCGGTGAGCAGCGCGTTATGAACGACGGCGGTCGTGATGGGGTCGACAACTCGGTTGGGAGTCATCGGACTTCACTTCCAACGGCGATGTGGAGCGCGCCGAAGGCATCGACCGTGGCCGTATCGCCCGGCATCAAGACGGTTACGTGGCTCGGTTCCTGCACGAGAGCGGGACCATCGATCGTTGCGCCGCCGAGCAGCTTGCCCCGGTCATAAATCCCCGCGTTCTGCCACGCGCGATTGACAAAAACCTTCTTGGTGCTCACGAGCGCGTCTTTCGCCGAATCAGGTCCGGATTCGATCTCGACCAAGGGCAAGCGATGCATCGTGCCGAAGACCCGCAATCGGTAAGTCACGGTCTCTCGCTGGGACGGCATGCGATGCCCGAATCGGGCCTCGTGCGCCTCGTCGAAGAGCTCGGGCAGGAGCTCGAGCAGTCGCTCGTCGATCGCCAGCTCACCGAGGGGAACTTCGACTTCGTGTCCCTGGCCCGTATATCGACAATCGATCGAACGGTGAAAGGTGACATTTTTGGGATCGACGCCGGCCTCTTCGGTGAGCTCCAGCGCCTCGGATTCCATCTCCGAGAAGAGGCGTTTGACATAGTCGAGCTCGACCTGGGGGATCTGACGGAGATAGCTGCGGGCGAAACTTCCCACTATATCGGCGCTCAACATGCCCCAGGCAGAGAAGACCGACGGATGGCGCGGGATGATGACCTTCGGAATATCGAGCGTGCGGGCCACCTCGCTGGCAAAGAGTCCGCCGCCGCCACCGAACGCGAGCAAGGCGAAATCGCGCGGATCGTGTCCCTGGCCAACCAGGGTTTGCCGGGTGACATTCGCCATATTGTTGCGGGCGACGGTCAGGATGCCTTCCGCGGTTTCCTCGGTGGTCAGTCCGAGTTGCCTGGCGATTCGTTCGATCCCTTTCGTCGCCAGCTCTGGGCAGAGCTTCATCTCGCCGCCGGCAAACAACGTTGGATCGATGAGGCCGGATACAACCGCCGCATCGGTGACGGTCGGTTCGTCGCCGCCTCGGTCGTAGCACATCGGCCCCGGATCGGCTCCGGCGCTGGCCGGCCCAACATGCAGGCGGCCGCCCGCATCGACCCGAGCGATACTGCCGCCACCGGCCCCGACGCTGCGCACATCAATACTCGAGACCTTCGCCGCATAGCCGAGAATATCGTGTTCGGTCCGCAGAACCGTCTGGCCATCGACCACGATCGAAACATCGTAGCTCGTTCCACCGACGTCGCCGGTCACCAGATTGGGCGTTCCCAGCTTGTCGGAGAGATACGCTGCGCCGATTGCGCCTCCCGCGGGTCCCGATTCCATCATTTGAATGGGCGCGCGGCCAATTGCCTCGACCGTCGAGACGCCACCGGTTGAGTTCGCGATCAGGGGCGAGTTCTCCAAGCCGGTGTCTTCTCGCAGGGTGCTGTCGAGGCGGTTGAGATAGCCGACCACCGGCTTCTTGACATAGGCATCGATGACCGTCGAGCTGGTGCGCTCGTATTCACGAATCTCGCGCGCTACTTCGTGGCTCATCGAGACATAGACGTCTGGGTCGATCTCTCGGATGAGATCGCGCACTGCTAGCTCATGACTCGGATCGGCGTAGGCATGCAGCAGACAGACGGCGATCGACTGCACGCCGGCTTCCAGGAGCTTTTCGGTCACCGCTCGAACTTCCGCCTCATCGACCGGCTCGAGCACCGTCCCGTCGAACATCATGCGCGCCGAAATCTCCAGCCGCCGTCGCCGCGGCACCAGCGGCTTCGGTTTCTCCCAAAAGATGTTGTAGATATGCTCGTCCGGCCGGTCGATCCGCCGGATTTCGAGAATGTCGCGGAATCCTTTGGTGGTGATCAGCCCGGTCACCGCGCCGCGCTGCGTGACCAGCGCATTGGTGGCGACGGTGGAGCCATGAATGAACTGGCCGACCTCATCGGCCGCCACGCCCGTTTTGAGGTAGGCCGCCATGACGCCTTGCACCACATCGGCCGGAGTGGTGGCCGCTTTGTCCGCCTTGATCTCCCCGGTCTGATCGTCGACCCAGACGATGTCGGTGAAGGTTCCTCCAATATCGGTTCCGATACGAATCATTTTCTGGTGTGTGCCTTTCCTTAGACCGCCATCGGCTGGTAGTCCATTTCGATTCCAAAATGTCGTGGGCCCCAAACGGCCAATGCTTCGGGGGTTCGCATGATCTCCGGTACCTGGACGGCCATCACCTTGACCCGCTGGCCGTAACGGAGCTCCTCGGTGGTGATCGGTTCCGCCGTTTCGTTGTCCAGCACGCAAATGAGATCCGGCACGACGGCGAGCACCCGTTCGCCCTGTCTGGCGATGATGTTTTCGTTCTGAAAGCTGATGAAAAGCTCGTCGGACGAGTCATTCTCGCCCAGTGGCGCGATACGAACCGACCCAAGCGCCCAACCCTGATCGGTCCGACGGTTCACCTCGGTGATCTTGCCTTCGAAGATCACCTTGGCCGGTTTGTATTCGGTGGCATCGAACGTCTCGCTGATCGCTGCGAATGGATCGCGGTGTTGCTCGCGCGCCTCGCGAATAGCGCGGCCGACGCGCAACCCCATACCGATCGTTCCCGCAACCGAAACGCGCTTGGCGGTTGTCCCATCCATAGGGAACTCCGCGATGTAGCCGACGCCCCCCATGCGAATGGTCAGTCCGCGGGCGAACCATTCGAGCGCGAAGTTGTCGTGTGCTTCGATCACACAGGTATCGAGGTGATCGTTCGTCAGGACCAGCGGGGACCCGCTCACCCCATAGATATGAAAGGTCTCATGGAAGAGCTCGGGAAAGGCCCGACCCATGCCATCGGCATCGACCACCGGAATGCCGAGTCGCAATCCAACGACCAGCGGCATCATCGAGTTCATGCCACCGGCCTCAATCGGCATGGTGGCAAACGCCTTCTGGCCCAGATGCTGCTCGAGCCGCTGAAAAGACGACACGAGCTCATCGCCATTGGGCAGCTTCTCGACGATGCAAGTGGGCGCTCCCATCATCGCCGTTGGGATGACAAATGCATCGTCCGGCACCTCGGCGAGATCGAGGAGTTCGATCTCTCGCCCGGTTTCTTCCAGCGCACGCTCGACCATGAGACGGCCGACATAGGGATTGCCGCCGCCGCCGGTGCCAAGAAAGGCAGCGCCACGCCCAAGATCCTTGAGATCGTCGCGACTGAGTTTCAAACCCATGAGAACGATCCTTTCAGGCAATCAGCCTCGGTCATGATTGCCAAAGGTCTCCCACGAGGTCAGATCGCGTGTCGTGACTGACTTCGGCGCATCGGTCGTGAGCCGACGTTCGACCGGTTTGGGATCGCCTAGCATGATCAGCAGCTCGACCGAGTGATTCGGTGGCAGTCCGAGCACTCCGGCTATTCCCGATTGACTGAACGATGTCACCGGGCAACTTCCAACCCCGAGCGCGTGCGCCATGTTCAGCATGTTCTGGGCAGCCGTGCCGACATCGACATAGACGATCATCGACGGCTCGATCGAGGAAAATTCCCGCTTCACCTGGTCCCAGTCGATCAGGATCGCGATGATGGCGGCCGGCTCAGCAAGCATACCCGGCGAAAACGACCGAATGCGCCTGATCTTTTCCGGGTCGCGGGTAACGAAAAACCGGTGCGGCCGGAGATTTCCGCCGCTGGCCGCCCAGCGCCCGGCCTGCACGATCTCCCACAAGTGGTCGTCGGAAACCGGCGCACCGGTGAACGAACGCACCGCGCGACGCGTCTTCATGTTCTGAAAAATGAGATTGGCGTCCTGGCTCATTCGGCCGGCTCCTCGCTCTGGGAAGTGACGTACTCCGCCATGGTGCGTGGGGTTTGCCTGAGGAAGTCGTAGAATCCGGGCTTGTCCCACATGCACCATTGCTTCTTGATGTCGATCTCGTCCTTCAGGCTTGCCAGAAAATCGCCGTCGACCACGGCACCATTGGCTTCCATGAAACCGATCATGCGGCTGACCGCATCCACCAGGCGAAGCGGGCCATAGTGAATGGGTTCCTTGAGTGTGATTTCCGCAGAGCTCAGCAAAAATGAAATCAGCTCGTCGGCCTGATCGCGGGTAAGCACCACTGGTTGCGAATCGGCCATATCAGACAATTGCTCCTACGCGCTCTTCGATAGGGACATAGTCCAGGTCGTATCCAAAGTAGCGTGGACCCGCGAGCTCGATTCCTTCCTTTGTCCGCCAGCGCGGATCGCAGGGCATGCCGAGAACGACTACACGGTACCCGTAGCGCAACGATTCCGTAGTGATTGCATTACCGGCCTCGGCATCGAGCACGGTGATCAAATCCGGTGTGGTCGCCATGACGCTGTCGCCTGATCTTGCGATCAGGAACTCGTTCTGGAAATCGATCTCCAGCGTTCGCCCTTCGTACTCGTCGACGCCGTCGATACGTGCGGTGCCCCGGGCGAATCCGGTCTCTGTCCTGCGGTCGAGATCGGCGATCTTGCCTTTCCAGATCACATGACCGGCGGTGGCGGCGCGTACCGCTTCGACCGGATCGATATGCGCGGCATGTGCCGCTCGGGTCGTCTTCCCGATTGATTCGACCACCGAAATGGTTCCAGCGACGGCGGCTTCTCTGAGTTGAGCGCCGGTCATCACAAAGAGGCTGATGAAGGCTGAGCATCCCATGTCGACCGCGATCGTTCGGGCAAACGTTTCGGTCCAGTGATTGTTGAAGGTATTGATGATGCAGTGGTTGCCCTTCTCGTCCGCGATCGCCATGGGGGTTGCGGCAATGCCGTAGAGCGTGGCCGTTACCATCTGGATCTCGGGAAATGCGCGTCCCATCAGATCAGCGTCAACCAGCGGAATGCCAAGCTCAGCTGCCACAGAGAATGGGGTGGACGAATTCAATCCTCCTGCCTCCGCGGACATGGTCGCGAACAGCGATTTCCCCAGGTAGCTCTCCAGGGCCTTGAAGGCGTTCACGATTTCATCGCCCGAAGGGATCTTCTCCAACATGACGGTCGGAGCGCCCATCATGGCCGAGCAAGCGACGAGCGCGTCGTCGGGAACGTCGTCCACGGAAATCAGCTGAACCGGCCCGCATTTGCGAATTGAGTGCTGAGCCATCAGCTTGCCGATGTATGGGTCGCCCCCGCCGCCCGTTCCGAGAACGGCAGCGCCAAGTGCGATATCGTCGAGTTGTGCCGCATCGATCAGTCGCATGATTGATCCGTTCTACGCGTTCAATGTCAGATCGCCGACCGCCTTGACCCGGATGCGAGTAGCATTGCCGGGCAGATAGGCGAGCGGTACATCTTCCACATCGACGATGGTCACGGTCTTCGGATCGGCGCCGGCTTCGATGGCCCTGTTCGTCGCTTCACCCTTGGCGTCATCCAACGCCTGCTCCCGGGTAAGACCTTCCAGCGAGTAGACCCGGTCGACTTCGCCCGAAATCTGGGCGATGGCCGCGCCGACGGCATTGGCTGCCTCGAAATGCGGTGGCTTCACCATCTCGGACGCACCCGCCACCGGGCGTGAGATCAGCACACTTCCACCGCCGACCACGATGACCGGGACATCGGCTGCGCTGGTCTTCATGCGGTCGACCGCGGCTTCGGTCATCGCCTGAATGAGGTCGATCGTGTCAGAAATCAGCAATTTGTCCAGATCGGCGACCTTTTCCCTGTCTCCAAAGTCAGCGATCCCTGCCGCAACCGCGATATCGCTCGTGGTCAGCGTATCGCCACCGAACACAAGGGCTTCCTTGGTCAAGCGGTATCCGACGCTTTGCGGGCCAACGCGAAGCGGATCTTGCCGAACCAATGAGCCGCCACCGAGACCGAAGGAATAGACATCCGGCATGCGAAAGTTCGTCCGAACTCCGCCGATATCGACCGCGACCGACGCCTCACGCGGGAAACCATGCGTCAGCGCGCCGATGTCGGCGGTCGTGCCGCCGACATCGACAACCATGGCGTCTTTCAGCCCGGACAGGAAGGCTGCACCGCGCATCGAGTTCGTGGGACCGGACGCGAACGTCAGCACTGGATACAGCTCGGCAAAGTCGCCGCTCATCAAAGTGCCATCGTTTTGCGTGAGATAGAGCGGCGCTTCGATCCCGAGCTCGCCGATGGCGCGCTTGAATGCCGTCACCGTGTCTTTCGCGAGTTTTCTCAGGCAAGCGTTGAGGATCGCCGCATTTTCTCGCTCCAGCAGCCCGATGCGGCCGATCTCGCTGGATATCGTCACCGACGAGCCCGGCACCTCGGCTTCGAGGATTTCGGCTGCCTGCTTCTCCATATCCTGATTGACTGGGGAGAAGACCGACGAAACCGCGATCGCCTGGATGCCCTTTGCCTTGATGTCGGCCGCTGCCGCTTTGATTTCATCCGGATCGAATTTCGAGATTTCGCGGCCATCGAACTCATGACCGCCATGACAAAGATAGGTATGCCGCCCCAGCGTTTCGGCTAAATCCTCGGGCCAGTCGACCATCGGGGGCAGCGCGGCCGTGGCCGGCAGACCAAGCCGCACCGCGGCGGTTGGCTGCAACCGGCGCCGCTCCACCACGGCATTGGTGAAATGGGTCGTGCCGATCATGACCCCCGCGATGTCGGACGTCCTGGTATTCGAAACGCCCAGCACGTGGTTCAGCGCGGTGGTGATACCGCTAGTCACGTCTTCCGTGGTGGGGGTCTTGATCTTGGCAATGACCTCGTTGCCGCGCATAAGAACGGCGTCGGTGTTGGTGCCACCGACGTCGATGCCGATTCGTAAACTCACTGGAGCTCCCTTCTGATGCCCACGCTACGCGTTCTTCGACCCTTCGTCGTCGACCTCCAACAACACGTCATCCGCAATCGCGGCGGCTTCGCTGCCAGTGTCGAGTTTGACCAAATTCATCGGGCGACTTTCGTCGAGGAAGGTCGGTATCGGAATTTCGCCTCGCACCGACCTGATGCAGGCCACCGTGTGACCTGGCTCGACCTCCCATAGCTCCATCTTCATGGAGCGACATTCATCTTTGGCATACGGACAACGCGTCACCAGCCGGCAATACTCCGGTGGCTCGATCGGTGAGGGGATTTCGCCACTCAGAATGATCCGTTCTCGCCGCTCGAGCGGATTGGCGGCGGGAATGGCGCTCATTAGCGCCATCGTATAGGGATGCCGCGGCCGCGAGAACACCTGCTTCGTCGGACCGAACTCGATGATCTGGCCAAGATACATGACCGCCACCTTATTTGAGAGATAGCCGATCACGGACAAGTCGTGCGAGATGAAGAGATAGGTCAGCTGTTCGTCGCGCTGGAGGCCCTTGAGCAGCCGCAGGAGTTTCGCCTGTACCGACACATCGAGCGCGGACGTCGGCTCATCGAGCACGATCAGGTCGGGATTGGTCGCGAGCGCGCGCGCTATGCCCACACGCTGTTGTTGCCCGCCGGAGAGCTGATGCGGATAGCGGGCCATGTGCTCGGGCCGCAGGCCAACTCGCTCGAAGAGTTCGACGACGCGGTTCTTGGCGGCCTGTCCCGAAGCGATATTGTGAATCTTGATCGGCTCGAGCACCGTCTGGCCGGCCGTTCGCCGCGGATTGAGCGAGTCGTAGGGATCCTGAAAGACCATTTGGATCTTGGCCCGTGCCCGCGTCATCTCATCGAACGACAACGTCGTCAGGCTCTTGTCCTCGAACTCGATCGTCCCATCGGACGGTTTTTCGAGCAGCGTCGCGCATTTGGCGACTGTGCTCTTGCCGGAACCGCTTTCACCGACCAGCCCGACCGTTTCGCCCTTCTCGATGTCGAACGAGACACCATCGATGGCATGCAGCATCTTGTGTGAGAACATACCGGTACGAATTGGGTAGTACTTTTTCAGCGACTCAATGCGCAGCAGCGATGTCACGCTGGACCTCCTCGAGGTGATGGCACGCTGCCGTGTGCCCTGGTCCGACTTCGCGTGGTAGCGGTTCGATCGAAATACATTCCTGCGTCGCCCAGCGGCATCGTGGATGGAATGCGCAACCAGTCGGTCGATGGATCAAATCGGGGACGTTGCCGGGAATGGTCGGGATTTCATCGCCACCGCTCAAGCTCGGCCGCGAGGCGAGCAACCCGAGCGTATAAGGATGACTCGGTTTCGTGAAGAACTGCAGGACGGGCGCCTGCTCGACCACCTTGCCGGCGTACATGACCATGATGCGGTCGCACACCTCGGCGGCCATATTGAGATCGTGGGTGATGGCAATGACACTGGTGCCGGTCAGATCGCGCATTTCTTTCAGGAGTTGGATGATCTGGTATTCGATTGTCACATCCAGACCCGTTGTCGGCTCGTCGGCGATCAACAGATGGGGACTGCAGGAGATGGCCATAGCGATCATCACACGCTGCGCCATCCCGCCGGAAAGTTGGTGCGGATACGCCTTGAGCCTTCGCTCCGGTTCCGGAATATGCACCAGGCGCAAGAGCTCGGTCGCGCGCTCCTGCGCCTGCTTTTTGTTCATCCCCTGCCGGTATTTGAGCACTTGCCTGAGCTGATCGCCCACCGTGAGCACCGGATTCAACGATCCCCGCGGATTCTGGAAGATCATGGCAATGTCCTTGCCACGAATGTCACGCATCTGATCCTCGGACAATCTGGTCAGGTCCCGGCCCTCGAACAGAATCTCACCGGCCACGATCTTGCCCGGCGATTTGATCAGATTGACGATCGAGAAACCCGTGACGCTTTTGCCCGAACCGCTTTCGCCGACCAGGCCGACGATCTCGCCCTTCCCAATAGAAAAGGAGAGCCGGTCGAGCACCCGCGCCACCCCTTTTCGAGTGAAGAATTGGGTTTCGAGATCGCGAACCTCGAGCATCGGCGTTTCGGCTGGCATGGCCGCCACTGCGTGGGGCGTCGTTGCGGTGGTTGCCATCAACGCCGCCTCGGGTCGAGAACGTCTTGGAGCCCATCACCCAGCAGATTGAATCCGAGAACCGTCCAGGCGATCGCCAGACCGGGGAAGGTGTACATCCACCAGTGACCTTGCAGGAAATCCTGGAAACCGAGCTGGATCATCGCGCCCCATTCAGCGCGGGACGTTTCGACGCCAAGACCGATGAACGACAGCCCCGCGGCTTCCAGAATTGCCCAGCCGAACTGGAGGGTAGAGATCACGAAGATCGGGATCATGCAATTCGGCACGAGATGTTTGAACAGGATCGCGCGGTGATTGGCGCCGATCGCCTTCGCCGCCATCGCATATTGACTGGTCTTGGCGCTGAGCATCGAGGAGCGCATGAGCCGCGCGTAGCCGGGGATATTGAGCACCGCCGTTGCGATCACGACCGTTTCGATCCCGGGACCGAGCGCGAACGCGATTCCCATCGCAAAAATGAAGCGCGGGAAACCTTGCAAGATGTCCATGATTCGCATGGCGACTTCATCGGTCAGGCCGCCAACATATCCGGAGATGGCGCCGTAGACCGACCCGATGATCAACGAAATGACGACCGCCGAAAGCGCAATCATCAGGTCGATGCGTGCTCCGAAGAGCACCCTGGAAAAGATGTCCTGCCCGAACTGGTCGGTACCGAAGAGGTGCTCCCGGGTGGGGGGTTGCGCAACCACTGCGAAGTCGATCTCGTTGGCTGGGTACGGCGCGATCCACTGGGCGAAGAGTGCCGCGAAGATCACCACCCCGATCATGAACAGACCGATCATGGCTGTGGGGTTGCGACGCAGCGTGTACCAGAAATCTCCCAGTCTCTCCCGGAACGGGGGCGCCAGCGCCGCGGCGCTGGCCGGGGGAGTCACTGGACTGGTTGGTAGGTCGATGGTCGGTGCGCTCACAGCTAATACTCGATTCTCGGATCGAGCAGCGCGATCAGGATATCGACGATCAGATAAGCGAGCACATACATCGCCACGGCCAGAATGATGAATCCCTGCACGGCCGGGAAGTCACTGCCCATGATCGCATCGAAGGAGTATTTGCCAAGACCCGGCCAGGTAAAGATGTACTCCACCAGCACCTCGCCGCCGATAGCATAGCCAAAGACGGCGGCAATCAGGGTCAGCACCGGAATGATGGCGTTTTTGAGGGCATTCTTGGAAACAATGACCCGCGTTGGCAGTCCAAGCGATTTGGCCGTGCGGACATAATCCGAGTTGAGCGCCTCGATCATGGTTGCTCGGGTCATGCGGGCAATCGGGGCCATCGCCGTCAGCCCGATCGTAATCACAGGAAGCACGAGCTGCTTGGCCGCCGCCCAGAAGGTGTCCGTGTCCCCGTCGAGCAAGGCATCGACGGTGAACATCCCGGTAACGTGCGGTGGATCGCTGAACGCGATCGGCAAGCGGCCCTGCGGTCCCGGTAGCCAACCAAGACGCGTATAGAAGGTCGAGACAAGAATCAATGCAATCCAGAAGATCGGCATCGATACGCCAAGCACGGCTATAACACGAGTGAGCTGGTCGACCCAGGTTCCCTGTTTGACCGCCGAAATGATGCCTAATGGAATGGCGACGCCGACCGCGAGCAGCATGCCGAAGAACACGAGCTCGAACGATGCGGGGAACTTTTCGCGGAGATCGGTTGTGACCGCTTGATTGGTCTGGTAGGAGATCCCCAGATCCCCATGCGCGAGATCTCCGAGGTAGTGCCAGAACTGCACATACCAGGGATCGAGCAGCCCCGCTTCGTCCTTCATTTGCTGGACCTGCTCGTCGGACGCGTAGGGTCCCGCGACCTTTTCGATCGGGTTACCCGGCACGAGGCGGGTCAGAAAAAACGTGATGAAGATCGCCCCGAGTAAAACCGGCACCAGGAAGAGCAATCGTCTGAGGATATAGCGCGCAAGTCTCATCAGGGACCGAACCAGTGCGTGAGCCGGCCAATCGCCGGCACGAGCGGACAAGGTAGCTCGCCGGGGAATCCACCGAACGGCGAATTCCCCGGCGAATGAGGATGGTTAGCTGCTCGTGCGGCTCATCAGACCGTAGCGCGGCAGCTCGTCGTTGTAATAGACATACCCGTCGATATCGTCACCGAAATAGATGATCCAGTTCGGCTGGGCGACGAAGACATACGGGCATTCTTCGATGATGATCGCTTGCGCTTCCTTGCTTGCTGCCTCACGGCCGGCGGCGTCGTCCGAAAGCGTGAACTGGTTGATGATCTCATCGACGCGCTCGTTGCTGAACATGGGGTAGTTCGAGGGACTGCCGGTGAGCGCGAGCCACGACATCTGATAGTACGGATCGTTCACCCACGAAAGCCACTCATCTGTCCAGATCTGCAATTTCGAGCCTTGTTCGAGCTCATTGAATTGCGCGTACGCGAGCTTCTGGATCTCGACGTTCATCCCGATTTGCTTGAGCGAATCCTGCAGGATGATCGCGATGCGCTCTTTTTGCTGGTCGTCCGACGCAACCGTGAGCGTGATATCGGGAAGCCCGTCGCCATCGGGGTAGCCGGCCGTCGCCAGCAGCTCCTTGGCCTTTTCGAGATCGTAGGCGTAGTGGTTCGTGGACGGATCGTGCGTGGGCATACCGGACGGAATCAGACTCTTCGATTCTCCCGCCTGGCCCAGATAAACCTGCTCGATGATGTCCGAATATGGCGTCGCGTATGCCACGGCCTGCCGAACTTCTTTCTGGTCGAACGGGGCGAGCGTGGTGTTCATTTCGACCATCACAGTCAGGTTCGACGGAATCGAGAGCGTCTTGATGCCCTCAGTGGAGGCCATGCCCTCGTATTCCGAGAACGGGATCTTGGTGGCTGTATCCACATCGCCATTCTTCAGAAGCTGTACGCGCTGCGTACCATCGGACACGATCTTCATGATGACCTTCTTGAAGAAGGGCGCCTCGGCGTAGTACTCGTCGTTCGCGACCAGGACGATCGAGTCGTCTGGTTTGTACGAATCGAGCTTGTACGGGCCGTTCCCAACACCCAGGTTGGCCTTGAAATACTCGAGACCCCACGGGTCAGCGTCGGTCGCGACTTCCTCGATCTGCTTCGGATCGAGCGCCGCCGTGTTGTGCATCACATTGTTCTGCGGAATCAGCGTATTCGGCACCGACATCTTGATCGTGAACGTGCCATCCTCGTTGGCCACGAAGTTTTCGGCCCCGGTGATCGCTCCACCCATGCCGAGCAAGGCCGACGAAATCGCGCCCGACTCCATGATGCGGTCATAGCCCATTTTCATCGCGGCGTTATCGACCGGATCGCCGTTGTGATAGGTCACATCCTTGCCCAGCGTGAAGATCATGTCAGCGCCGTCGGTCTTCACCTCTGACGCGATCATCGGGATGATCTTCGTAGTGTCGACCGTCTTGTAGGCCGTGCCGTCGGGTGCGGACGCATCGACGACGGTGTACTGAGTCAGCTGGTCGAACGTGTTTTGAATGGTTGTTTGCGACGATTTCGAGCCGACGGTGAATCCCGGGTCCCAGGTGTCGATGTTCTCGGCTACCGCGATGATGAGTGTGTCGGCTTCCTGGTTCCCGCTTCGGAAACCGGCCGTTGTGGATTGTGGCGCGGCCAGCGCGCCTTTCTCGATGGCCGCGAGCCACATGCCGCCGATGCCGAGTGCGGCGAGCCCCTTGAAGAGCTGCCGGCGATCGATCTTGCGGGCCGCGTAGTCGGCCTGGAGTTGCTTGATTTCATGGTTTACCGACATTGCCTGACCTCCATTCGGAGACATGTGACGATGTCTCCCCTGTTGATATCGATCGCGGCCGCCCGTGCGGTCGCGAGACATGGTGATCCGTGCTCGGGTGTTTGCCGCTACCCGATCTCCGAACACTCCTTTCCGATCATCCGATTCTCATGGATCAGAATGTTGCCGAATCGGTCGATGGCGAAACGCTGCCCGGGAAGTACGACCGTGGTCGAGCTGCTTTCTTCGATGATGGCAGGACCGGCGCTCTCGAATCCACCGGGAAGCGCGGATCGCTGGTGAACCGCAACCGCGCAGCATTCCCCTGTGGCGAAGATCACATCGCGTTCCACGGTAGCGCCGAGAGCCGTTTGTGGGAGAGTCCCGCCTTCAGGGGATGTGCCAGCGTTCACGACGCTTGTGAGGCGGAAGTTCACGAGCTCGATTTCGGTTTGCTCCAGGCTGAAGGTGTAGAGCTTTCGATGCAGCTCGTGGAACCGGGTCGCAAAGGCATCTTCGGAATCCGAAGTATTCGATGGCACCCGCACCGTGTGTTCCTGCCCATGATACCGGCAATCGATCGCTTGCTGATGTTGAATGCCGTTGGGTTCGAACCCTTGCGCGACGAGCGTGCATTCCGACTCGTGCTGCATTTCGGCGAAGATTTCGTTGCGCCTCGACGCCGGTGCATCGCCCAACGGAAGCACCAGCGTTCGCGACAAATCGAGCCGAGGTTTGCTGGTCAACATACCCCACGCGCTGAAGGTGCCCGGAAACGTGGGAATGAGCAGGCGCTTCACACCCAGCTCGCGAGCGAGATGAGCGGCGTGGATAGGTCCACCCCCGCCATAGGCAATCAACGTGAAATCGCGCGGATCGTGTCCGCGACGCACCGAAACCAGCTTCAGCGCTTCCACCGTCAATTCTCCGAAGAGGCGCAACACGCCGGAGACAGTTTCCGGCAGGTCGAGGCCCAGCCGGCCGGCGATCGGCTCGAATGCGGTTCGGGCAAGCGCTGGATCGATCGTGAGCCGACCACCGAGGAACGAGGCAGGATCGAGGATCCCTGCCACCACCATGGCGTCCGTGATAGTGGGCGCGGTTCCTCCTTTGCCATAACAGGCGGGTCCGGGATCGGCTCCCGCGGACATCGGTCCGATGCGCAGCGCGCCGCCGTCGTCGAACCAGACGATGCTGCCGCCCCCGGCGCCGATCTCCACGATGTCGACCACCGGAATCCGCAGGGGGTAGCCCGGCGACCAGGGGGTCCACTCCATTCGGTAATCCTGCGAGATGGCCGCTTCGCCGTCCACGATCACCGAGCACTTCGCCGTCGTCCCACCGACATCGAGCGTGATCAGGTGGCTTTCTCCGATCTGCGCGCCAATCGCCAATGCGCCGGCGATTCCCCCCGCCGGGCCCGATTCGACCAGCTGGATCGGCTGCGCCTTCGCGAATTCGAATGTGGCGGAACCCCCGTTCGACAGCATCACGAAACGTCGATCGGTCACCTCCAGCTCGTCGAAGGTCTCATCGAGATGACCGAGGTAGCTCTCGAGAATGGGCTGAACATAGGCATTGAGCACTGCGGTGGAAGTGCGCTCGTACTCGCGCCACTCACGGCAGACATCGGATGAACAAGTAATCGGCACATCCGGCAGCAGCTCGGCAAGCGCCGACTTCGCCTCGCGTTCGTGATCGGGCCAGGCGTAGCTGTGCAGAAAACAGATGGCCACGGCTTCGACCTGTTCGTTCCGGAGCCGTTCGGCAAGTTCGACGAGCGCCGCCACATCGAGCGGCCGTTCGACAGTTCCATCGACGCGCATCCGCTCGTCCACTTCGAAGCGCCGCCGTCGCGGCACCAGCGGCTCCGGTTTGTGGAAACGCAAGTTATACATATCCGGACGGTTGCCACGACCGATCTGCAACGCGTCGCGGAAGCCCCGGGTCGTCAGTAACGCCGTCTTCACGCCGGATCGCTGGGTGATCGTGTTGATTACCACGGTCGTGCCATGAATGAGCTGCGCGATGGATGTCAGCTCGATGGCGGAGACGTCGAGGGTATCGAAGACCCCTCGAGCAAAATCGTCCGGTGTCGTCGAGCTTTTGGCTTCCGTAACGCGACTGGTCATTGGGTCATAGACCACCGCGTCGGTGAACGTGCCCCCGATATCGATCGCAACACGCAATGAACCGGTCACGCGGGGCCTCCCCCGTAGACCTGGGCCACGTCCTCGCGCGAGATCAACTGGTCCGCCAGGTCGCGCGCGATCGCCGCCGGGTCGCGCTCGGATGGCTTTCCCCAGCCGCCGCCGTTGCCGGTCACGATGCGCACGATGTCGCCCATGCCAAGCTCGACATTCGATGTGCGGCCGCCGCGCTCGCGGCTGCCATCCGGACGCTCGACCTCGTAATAATTGGTTGCCCCACCCGAGCCTCCGTCGACTCCCCATGGCGGCGTAACCGACCGCCCCATGCTGGCCATTAGCGTGCCGCCATTCGGCGCGTCGATGCGGTATTCGCGGACGGTGCCGAATCCGCCGCGATAGCGACCGTGCCCCGCGGGATTGCCGGTATTGAACGCATTCGACAGCATGGTGAGCGGAAAGGCGGTTTCGATGACTTCGGCCGGATAGTTGTAGGTGTCGCCATCGGTGGTGGCGATCAGCGAGCTCTCTCCATCCTGATCGGCGCAGGCACCCCACCCGCCGTCCTGCGGGGTCGTCAGCAACCAGTACCGCCCATCGGCATGTTGACCGCCGATGTAGTACGCGCACAGCGAGAGATAGGAACCGGCCGAAAGAGACTGCGGTAGCACCGGTGCCAACGCTTTCCAGATGAGCTCGGTTGCGTTTGCAGAGGCTTCGTAATACCAGCCGGTCGGGGCCGGCCGTACAGCCGTGAAGACCGTTCCGTCAGGAGCCACGAGCTCGAAGGGCCGAAAAAGCCCTTCATTCGAATCGAGCTGCGGCCCGATAATTGCCTTGAATACCGTCTTGCAGGCCGAAAGCAAAGCCCCTCTCGAGCAATTGATGGCGCCCGCGGTTTGCCCGGCGGTGCCAGTGAAATCGGCGACGAAGCGTTCGCCATCGATGGTTACTTTGACCTGAATGGGAATCGAATCCTCGGTGATGCCATCGCCATCGATGAAGTCGGACGCCTCGAACACGCCTTGGGGAATCGTCTCGAGCGCTCGCCGCGCCATTTCTTCGCCATGTCGCATGATTGCTTCGAATGATTCCAGAACCACATCGGTACGGTACCGCTGGACCATCTCGCGAACGCGGCGTTCCGCGACGCGCACGGCCGCAACCCCGGCGTTCAGATCACCGATGGACATTAGCGGCAAACGCACATTGGCCTCGATGATGTCGATGATCGCCCTGTTGATCTCACCAGCCGTATAGAGCTGGAGGCGAGGAAATTGCAGCCCTTCCTGATAGATCTCGGTGGAATCGGGAGCGATCGAACCCAGCACCTTGCCGCCCAGCTCGGTCCAGTGTGTCACGGAAATACCGAAAGCAATCAGGCGTTCATCGAAGAAGATCGGCATGATGAGCGCGATATCGGGGTTGTGTGTGCCACCGCCGTAGGGCGAGTTTGTCATGTAGATGTCGCCGGGTTGCATGGAGCTGGCAGGGAACTTTTCGAGGATCGACGCAACCTGCGGCTGGAACGTGCCGGTGAACAGGCAGAGTCCATTGTCCTGCGCCACCACCGCACCGGTGGCATCCGTAAGACCACAGGCGAAATCGAGCACCTCATAGACGATCGGACTCATGCTGGTGCGAGCAAGAATCGTCCCCATCTCGCCAGTGATTGCGAGAAGTTTGCTTCGGATGATCTCCTGGGTGAATGCGTCAGCCAAGAATCGTCTCGGAGAGTGCGGCCATCGTGTCCAACGGTCGTAGAAATCTGGAGTGTCGACGCTGGTAAAGAAATCACAAACATTGGATTGGTGCAACCCGTACAAACCGTTCGCGACACGCTCCCTCGCGGACCGGCGTCTCGTTAGGCGCTCTGAACAAGGCGACGCCTGGTCGGACACGTTTCCATTCGGGAGGGGATCAGCAGCGGGTTACCTCGAAGAGCGCGATCGATCCAGCGGTCGCTGCGTTCAGCGAGTTCACCGCTCCCCGCATCTCGATCTTCAGCAACAGGTCGCAGCGTTTGGCGAGATTGGGGCCCATTCCCTGGCCCTCTGAACCGATGACCAACACACAGGGCGTGGGGATCGAGGTCTCTCCAAGGACGGCCGAATTGTCTCGATTTTCGATCCCGACGATCCATCTGCCATGCTTTTTCAATCGCTCGAGCTCCTGCGCCAGATTCACCGTTTGCACGATCGATAGATGCTCGACCGCGCCGGCCGATGAGTTGACGACCGCGGGAGTGATTGCGGCAGCTCGATCCTTCGGAAGAAGAATCGTCTTGACGCCAAACGCTTCGGCGGCCCGCAGCAAGGTCCCCACATTTTGCGGATCGACCAGATGGTCGAGCGCCAGAATCGCGCTACTGGATTCCTCGAGGAGTTCAGCTGGCGCGTAGGGATAAGGAGTGGCCAGGGCGGCGACTCCTTGATGATTGACATCGTAGACATCGTGCTCGATGGTGTTGCGGTCGACCCGATCGACGGGAACCCCGAGCTGCCGGGCACGGCGGTCGATCGACTCGAGTCGCGTGTCACCTCCTGCGCTTTGCAGCATCAGGATCCGGCGGAATCGGCGCCGGCCGGCCAGCAGTGACTCGTTGACCGCATTCCGACCGTAGAGCCATTCGTCGCCGCCGGCGTCGGGCCGATCTCGCTCGCTCCGATGTCTCGGCTCAAATCTTCTGCCAGGTCGATCCCGACGGTCCGTCCGCAATCGCGATTCCTTTCTCGGCCAGCTGGTCGCGGATCAGATCGGTAAGGGCCCACTGTTTCTCGGCACGCAATCGGTCTCGGACCGCGACAAGGAGGTCGATATACGGCGCCGCATCTCCGAACGATTCTGGTCCGGATTCCAGATCGAGACCCAGCACGCCGGCCAACTCGACGAGCTTCGCACGCCCGAGCTCGATTTCATCGCAGCTCGCGCCCGCATCCCGCGCGCGATTGACCGTACGCGCGAGATCGAACAAGGCAGCAATCGCGGCCGGACTGTTGAAATCGTCGTTCATCGCGGCGTGAAATTCGTCCGACGCATGCTGCGCCGCGAGCTCCAAGCCGGCAACCTCGCCCGATCCGGCGCTGGCTTCGACCGGTCGCGCGGCGGTAATCAGCCGTTCCAGCCCCCGTCCAGCCGCCTCCAGCGACTCTTCCGAAAAGGTGAGTGGCGCGCGGTAATGCGATTGCAACACCATCAACCGGAATGCCTGGGTCTGATCCCCTTCGATCAGGTCCTTGATGCGAATGACATTGCCGATCGATTTCGACATCTTGTCGCCACCGAGCTGCAACATGCCGTTGTGCATCCAGTAGCGCGAAAACGGCTCGACCCCGAGGAATGCTTCCGACTGTGCGATCTCATTTTCGTGGTGGGGGAAGATCAGGTCGGTTCCGCCGCCATGGATGTCGACCTGCCCGTTCAGGTAATGTGAGCACATGGCGGAGCATTCGATATGCCAGCCGGGGCGCCCGTCGCTCCATGGACTGGGCCAGGTCGGCTCTCCGGGCTTGGCAGCCTTCCAGAGGGCAAAATCGAGCGGATCCTCCTTCCGCTCGTCGATCTCGATACGCGCGCCGGAAACCATGTCATCGACATTCCGACCCGAGAGCTTTCCGTAGTCCTCGAAGGCGCGGACCCGGAAGTAGACGTCGCCATCCGCCTCATAGGCATACCCGCGTTCGATCAACCCCTCGATCATCGTCACGATCGCCGGTATTTCTTGGGTTGCGCGTGGATAGACAGTCGCGGGTAGCACCCCCAGCGCCTCGCGCTCCCTGTGCCAATCGGCGATGAGGCGCTCGGTAAGCTCACTCGCCGCGATTCCTTCCCGCTGTGCACGCACGATGATCTTGTCGTCGATGTCGGTGAAATTGACCACGTGGCGTACTTCGTATCCGCGGTGCTCGAGATAGCGGCGGATCGTGTCGAACACGATCGCCGACATCGCATGGCCGATGTGTGCGTTGTCATAAGGCGTCACGCCGCAGATATACATGCGCACGATCCCTGGCTCGATAGTTTCGAGCGGTTCGATTTTTCTGGAGAGCGTGCTGTAGAGCTTCAAACGGTCACCCATTGCCGCAGCCGATCGAACGTTGTTCATTGGCGTCCTGCAATGCCAACCGCAACTTCCGTGTCTCCTCTTCCAGCTCTTCCACTCGCTGGGTGATTGCCACGAGCGCATCCCGCTGGGGATCGGGCATCGTCTCCACCCGGCGCATCTCGCCTGAGTGGGGGTCGGTCCACCCTACGGCCTTGGCCGGGATTCCGACCGCAGTCGTGTGCGCTGGAACATCGCGCAACACAACCGCGCCGCCGCCGATCCTCGCGCTTTCGCCGATCACCACATCTCCCAGGATCTTGGCCCCGACGCCGACGGTGACCTTCGACTCCAGCGTGGGATGTCGCTTGCCTCGCGCCTTTCCGGTTCCACCGAGCGTCACACCCTGATAGAGGGTGCAGTCATCTCCGACGATCGCCGTTTCGCCGATCACGACCCCCATGCCATGGTCGATGAATACGCGCTCCCCGATGGTCGCGCCCGGGTGAATTTCGATACCGGTCAGGAACCGGCCAAGATGGCTGACAATGCGAGCGGGTAAAAAAAGCTTCCGCTCGTAGAGCCGGTGCGCCAGCCGGTGAAACCGGATTGCATGGAATCCGGGGTAGGCGAGCACCACCTCGATGGTCGAACGCGCCGCCGGGTCTCGACTCTGAATCGCCTTGATCTCGTCACGAATAGACATGAATTGCTCCTGAAGCGAGCGCGTCCGCTCTCTGTGGACGCGTCGTGCGGGTTGCAGGCCAATCCTAGCAAGGGCGCTCGAACCGGGCGCCCTCGGTACAGGAGCAATGGTGATGAGGAAATGTCTGTGTCGTCACGATTCCTTCGTGGCTACCGCCGCCTTCTTCGCGCTGGAATCCGATGTCGTTGGTTTGCTGTCGCTCGTCGCGGATGTGCTGTCGCCTGCGCTCTTTTCCGATGCATCGGAAGATGACTTCGAGGTCGATTTTTTGGCATCGCGGCTGTCGTTGACATACCAGCCCGAGCCCTTGAACACGATTCCGACCGGTTGCGGCACGCGCCGGATCGGCCCTCCGCATTCCGGACACTCGGTCAAGGGATCATCGGCGAACTTCTGAAAGAAATCGAATGAATGCCCGCAATCCGAGCAACGATAGAGATAGGTTGGCATATTCGACTGGAGCTCCGAAACGCTCGAAAGAGCACGAATCCTCGTGACCGTAATTCTACGTGGCTGGTAGCTCGATTCCCAAGACTCGATCACGCTACGCAGAGACATAATCCTCCATTTCATTCCAATTCGGTCCGACGGAAACCTCGGTGAGCAGCGGCACATCCAGCGGGAAGGCGTTCTCCATGGCTTCCTGGACCGCTGACACGGTCTCGGAAACCGCGTCCTCGCTCACCTCCAGCACGAGCTCGTCATGCACCTGCAGTATCAACGCCGCGGGAAGCTCGAGCTCGTTCAACCTGCGGTCTGCCCGGATCATGGCGATTTTCATGATGTCGGCCGCGGTGCCCTGCACCGGCATATTGATCGACATCCGCTCTGCCGCCGCCCGGTGGGCCGGATTCGACGAAACCAGATCTGGCGCGGATCGACGTCGCCCCATGATGGTCTGGATATAACCATGCTCGCGACCGAATTCCAGGGTGCTGTCCAGATAGCGGCGGACTTTGGGCAGGCGCGCCCAATACTGGTCGATGAACGCCTGCGATTCGGCCCGGCTCATCCCCGTGTCTCGCGAGAGGCCGTATGCTTGCATGCCGTAGAGCAATCCAAAGTTGACGGTCTTGGCCACGCGCCGCATATCGGACGTCACCTCCTCCAATGGAACTCCGTAGACGAGCGCGGCCGTCGCCTTGTGAATGTCCTCGCCCTGGCGAAATGCATCCAGCAGGAACGGCTCCTGGCTCATGTGCGCCATCAATCGCAGTTCGATCTGCGAATAGTCGATCGAAACCAGCACCGAATTCGGCACGATCTGAAATTCAGGTCGATGGTCCGCGATAAAGGCCTGCCGCACCCGGCGACCAAGCTCGGTGCGGATCGGGATATTCTGCAAATTCGGATTCTGCGACGAGAGCCGCCCGGTCGCCGCCACGGTCTGGTTGTATGAGGTATGAACCCGGCCGGTAGACGGCAGGATCGCGCTGGGGAGCGCGTCCACATACGTCGAAAGGAGCTTGCCCAGTGACCGATATTCCAGGATCAGCTCTACGAGGGGGTGTTCAGTCCGGAGGTTTTCGAGCACCTGCTGGTCGACCGAATATCCGGTCTTCGTCCGCTTGCCGGACGGCAGCTTGAGCTCCTCGAAAAGAATCGTCGCCAGCTGTTTCGTCGAATTGACATTGAAGGTTTGCCCCGCAAATCGATAGATTTCTTGCTCGACGTCATGCAGGCGGTCGGAGATTTCCTTACTGAAGGCTTCCAGATAAACGAGATCGATCGCGACGCCTGTTTGCTCCATGTGGGTCAACACCGGCACAAGCGGCATTTCGATATCGCGCATGAGCGGACCGAGTCCCCGGCTGTTCAATTCCGGCTCGAAGTGATCGCGCAGTGCAAAGGTCGATTCGACATCGGCGCAGGCATAGTCGCTCGCCGCCATGACTTCGACAGCGTCCATCGTGATCTGCGAACGGCCCGTCCCGATCAGCTCTTTGATCTCGGTCATCTCGATCCCGAGCTTGCTGAACGAAAGATCCTTCAGTCCCACCGATTTCTCATTGAGTAGGTAGGCGGCGATCATGGTATCGAATGTCACGTTGGTGACCGAGAGGCCCGCTCGATCCAGCACGGTCAGATCGTATTTGCCGTGGTGCGCCAGTCCAGTGATCGCAGGATCGGCGACGACGGGTCGCAATCGCTCGAAAACGACCTCGGTCGAAAGTTGATCCGTGCCCTCATGTCCGACCGGGATATACGCGCTCTCGGTCGGCGAAACCGCGATCGAAATCCCAACCAGCGCGGCCCTCATCGGATCGGTCGAGGTGGTTTCGACGTCGATCGCATACGTGCCGCTTTGGCGGATACGCTGGACGAACGCGTCCAGATCGGCCACCGACGTGATGGTTCTCCTGTTCGATGCCGGTCGTTCCTCGATGATCCGGATCGGAACACGCGTTGTCTCCGGAATGCGCGCGAGCAACGAACGAATTTCCAAATCCCGCATCAACCCGACAACTGCTTCGCGGTCGAAAGCCCCCATACGCGCCATTTCCGGATCGAGCTCCAAATCGAGATCCCGCACGATGGTCGCCAAATGTTTGCTACGCAGCGCGTGCTCCCGATTGCCGCGTAGCGCATTCTGCGCGCGGGTGGGCGTTACTTCGTCAACATGATCGAAGATCGCCTCGATTGGGCCATAGGTCGTGATGAGTGCCTTCGCGGTCTTCTCTCCGATACCGGGAACTCCAGGGATATTGTCCGAGGTGTCGCCCACCAGCGCCTTGTAATCCGGGATGAGCTCAGGTGCAAAGCTGTACCGTTCGATGACAGCGTTGGTGTCGTATTGCCGGAACTCGTCGAATCGCTTGACGCCGGGGAGGTAGACCGTGACATGATCGCCGGCCAGCTGCAGCAGGTCTGTGTCGCCGGTCAAGACGATCACCTCGAAGCCCTCGTTCGCCATGCGCTTCGACAGCGTACCGATGACATCGTCGGCCTCATAGAGCTCCTTGGATACCATGGGGATAGCGAGCGCCTCGATGAGCTGATGGATCCGTTCGATCTGCACGCGCAGCTCGTTTGGCATCTCGGCCCGCGTGCCCTTGTATTCCTCGAAATGATCGTGACGGAAGGTGCGGCCGCTTTCCAACGCCATGACGGCGAAGTCGGGACGCTGATTGTTGAGGATATTGAACAGCATCGACGCCACACCGTAGACCGCATTGGTCGGCTCTCCGGACGATGTCGTCATCGGCGCCTGGATGGCGTGAAACGCCCGAAAGATCAGACCGTATCCATCGAGCAGCATGATGGTGGGACGCTCGGTCTCCGGCGGGATCGCGGGTTCGGGTCGTTCGCTCTGGTCGGAAGTCTTCAGGGAAAGCTGTTCGATCATCAGGTGGGTCTCCATCGCTGTAAGCCCTCAAGTATATGGCTCCTCGATTTCGCTCAGAAAGAGGCGCCACCCACGAGGTGGCTATACTTTCGTCAAGTCGCGACTTCGCCGCTGCAGCCGGCTTTGACTCTGCAACTCCGCGCGCCCGCAGCTCGTTCGATGCGGGCCTGCGCGCTCGCTCAAGGTGATCGTCCTCGATGCAGGTTTCCTCGGTACAGGAGATGGTCACGCGTGCTTCCCGCAATGTCGAGCGCGTGATCGTCGGCAAGCATCGCGAAGTCGAACTCTTGCTCATCGCGCTGATTTGCAAGGGTCACGTACTGATCGAGGATGTTCCCGGCGTCGGTAAGACCGTGCTGGCCAAGGCCGTTTCCCGCAGCATCGGTGCCAGCTTCAAGCGAATCCAGTTCACCCCCGATCTCCTGCCCAGCGATGTCACCGGGGTCAGCGTGTTCAATCCCCAACGCAGCGCCTTCGAATTTCGGCCCGGTCCGATCTTTGCTCAAATGGTGCTGGCTGATGAGATCAACCGCGCAACGCCGAAAACGCAATCGGCGCTGCTCGAAGCGATGGAAGAGAGTCAGGTCACCGTCGATGGCGTGACCCATCCACTGGCCGAGCCCTTCGTCGTGCTCGCGACCGAAAACCCGATCGACTATGAAGGCACCTTTCCGTTACCGGAAGCCCAGCTCGACCGCTTCCTGCTGCGCATCGCCATGGGATATCCCGGCAAACAAAATGAGCTGGAGATGCTGGCGCGGCAGCACAAGAACCATCCGCTCGACGATCTCCAGCAAGTGGTTGGCATCGACGAGCTACTACACGCGCAGGACGTCGTGCGCGAAGTGCATGTGAGCCCGCTGGTGAGCGACTACATCGTCACGATCGTCGAATCGACCCGGCGACATCCAGAAGTCTTGCTCGGCGCCAGCCCGCGCGGATCCCTCGCCCTGTACAACGTCTCACGCGCGCAGGCAGCGGCCCAGGGCCGCGAGTATGTGACCCCGGACGACGTCAAATCGCTCGCCGAAGTGACTCTCTCACATCGGCTGATCATCAGTCATGCTGCCCGCGTGCGGGGTTCCAGCGGTACCGAGGTCGTGCGCGAGATCGTGCGATCCACTCCCGTGCCGGGCGCCAATCCTCGGGTGACGCCCGTCAAGGTCTAGCCATGACCTATCGGTCCTTCATCACGGCTCTCATCGCCGCCGGGTTCTATGGCGCCGGCGAAGGATTCGACTGGCCGATCCTGCGGCAGCTGGGTGTCGCGGTCATGGTGGTTTTCGCGCTGGCCTACCTCTGGAGCCGCTGGAACATTTCGGGTCTGAGTGCCCGGCGAGATCTCGACGCTTCGGCGTTGCAGGTCGGCGGGGTGCTGGCAGAACAGCTTGCGGTGCGAAGCAAATCGTTTCTGCCAAAACCCTGGATCGAGGTACGCGACCGGTGCGCCATGCCCGCGCACGACGCCAGCCGGGTTATCTCCATCGGCAGCCGCGCGACCGTTCATTGGGAGACTCAGTCGGTCGCCGTCAAACGCGGCGTCTTCCGCATGGGTCCCGTCTTTCTCCGCACCAGCGACCCGTTCGCAATATTCACGCACACCCGCCGCGTAGACTTCGACGATGAGGTCACCGTCTTTCCACCGGTGTTCGATTTGAAGAACGTTCAGCTTCCCGGAGCGCAATCGTCCGGTGGTCCGCATATCGAGCGGCGCACGCCGTTTACGACAGCCGCAGTGTCCTCGATTCGCGACTATGCCGCCGGCGACCCCTTCAACCGCATCTCCTGGACGTCGTCCGCCCGCACCGGCCGCCTGATGGTCAAGGAATTCGATCTCGACCCAACGGCCGAGGTCTGGGTGCTCGCCGATTTTTCGGCAACCCAGGCCGTTCGCCCATTGCCCGAGACGGAGCGCTCGCGAAACCCGGGGTTGACCTTTGCGGAAGCGTGGCTCGATTCGAGTGAGGACTTCGTGGCAGCCTTGGCGGCCTCGATCTCCCGCAAGGCAGTCGATGCTAATCGGGCGCTGGGTTTCATCTCGAATGCGTCGAATCGGGACTTTCGGGCAGCCGAATCGTCTGAGCGACAATACTTGCGCGTGTTGAGCGCGCTCGCGGTGGCAACCTCAGACGGGAGCGAACCCATCGATTCGCTTCTGAATCGTGAAATGCGCCGGTTCGACCGCTATCGTTCCCCCGTCGTGGTTACGGCCAGCACCGATATCGATTGGGTCGAAACATTGGAGCACGCCACCTTCCGCGGTGTGCGACCCACCGTCATCTATGTCGATCCACAGTCGTTCGATCCCGCGCGAAACAGTGTTGCCGTACGCGATCGGCTCGCGGTTGCGCCATTCGAAGTCCATATTCTCGACTACCGCATCGGCATCGAAGCCAGCTTCGATGAGCTCGCCGGTGCGGCTACCACTCGGTCCTGGTTCGATGTCAACTGATTCGCCGGCAATGTCCCAACCACGAGCCCGCAACGTCGCCCCGGCAAAACTGTCGCCCCTCGGCGAGGGTTGGTTCATTCTCATTCTCGGAGCGCTGTCTTCCGGCTTGCTGGGAGCGGTCGTCGGTGCATATACCGCGGATGCAAACCCATCGACCATGGCGACCCTGGCATCGGCTGGATACCTCGCCGGCTACACGCTCGCCCGCACCTATGCACCGGATGCGCTTGCCCATCTCATAACCTTTGTGCTCGGCATCGTGATTGCACTCGCCGCGATCGAGCCGCGCACCTTGTACCACCAGCTCCGCGCCGGTGAATGGCAGGTCATCGGCGACCGATACGAATCGCTTTTGCGCGGATTCATTCGCTCCATCGATTCTGGCGACAACTTCGAGACCGATATCGCGGTGTTTGCCATCGGATTGACGATGTGGCTGGTTGGTTACACCGCGGCGTGGATGCTTTTCCGCCGCGGATGGGTCTTCTGGTCGGTGGCGTTGCCGGGCGGCATTCTCCTCGTGACGCTGGCACTCGAACGCGAGCAGGCGTCATGGCCCGCATTGCTCTACCTTGGATTCGCGCTGGCGATTGCAGCCGGGCAGACGGCCATCAGCCGGACTACATTCTGGTCGGCACGCGGTATCGAGCAACCGCGCTCCTTTGGCCGCCGCTCGATTGTATTGGGTACGCTCATAGCGGCGCTCGCCGTTGGGATTGGGCTCTATTACTCATTCGATCTCGACGACCGATTCAAGGAACGGGCAATGAGCTCGGGCGATCGGGTGGCGAGCTGGGTAGAGGACCGTTTCGAGTCATCCAGCTCCAATCCACCGGCGCCCCAAGACGTGGCTGGCAACTACGGAGCATTTGCCGATCAATTCAAGGTCGGGGACGGAGTCCCAAGCGGAGATACTCCCATCGTCGTGGTTCAAGCGAATGGCGAGGAGTATTTGGCGGCGCGCCGGCTGAATGAATATGACGGCGCTGGCTGGAGGTCGACCTCGAGCCAGGCTGGCGATCCAACCTCGCAGGCGCCGCGAATGGCTTTCCGCTCCGACCAGCCGATGAACATTCCGCGCGACCAGCAGCAATACCGCGCCCAGGACGACGCGACGATCACGTTGCTGCAACCAACGGATCAGTTGCTCTTCACGATCGATCAGCATTATTCCGCGTCGGTGCCAACGCTGGTTCGAGTCGGTTGGCAACCGGTCGATGCGACGTATACCGTCGGGCAGACCGAGCTCTCCGAGGTGCCGGTCGATCTGCGCGACCTGGTCGGCCTGCTGCAATCCTCGGACTTCGTTCCTCCCGGCACCTCGGCGACTCCCGAGCTCGAAAGTCCGCAGGCCTCAGCGCAACAGCAAAAACTCCAGGACCGTCTTCTGACCAATTATCCCGTGACGTCCGAGCTCTCCTGGGCGGACGACGGCAGCGTCCAGGTTCATTTCACCGGCCGCCTGCCGGTCTATTCGGACATCGAAGCCGTCTATGGCAGCGCCGAGCTCGACAACGCAACCTACTCGGTCGTCGGACTGGTTCCGCAAATGACCGCAGCTGATCTCGAAGCCGCCGGCGGGAACTATCCTGCCTATGTCACCGATACCTATCTCCAACTACCCGGAACCGTAACTCAGGAAACCCGCGATCTGGCCAATCAGATCGTGCAGCAAGCCGGCGCCGTCACTCCCTACGATCAGGCCGTCGCCATCCAGAACTATCTCCGTACCAACTTCACATACCAGATCGACGCGGGCGGCGCCCCGGATGGCCGCGACATCGTCGACTACTTCCTGTTCGACAGCCAAGTCGGGCGTTGCGACCACTATGCATCGTCCATGGCGGTCATGTTGCGAATGTTGGGAGTTCCGACTCGCATCGTGACGGGGCTGGCGCCAGTTTCCTACGACAGCGAAATGAGTGGCTACGTCTACCGTGGCCGCAACGCGCACGCCTGGGCCGAAGTCTATTTCCCGGGTTTCGGTTGGGTGCCGTTCGAACCTACACCGACACAAACGGCTATCGATCTCGATCTGCCTGGAAATGGGCTGGCCGCCACCCCCGAGCCCACACCCAGCCCGGACGCCACCACTGAATCGGACCAAACCTCCATGGTGGCCACTCCCAGCCCGACTGCAACGGCGACTCCAATGCCGGTGCCCGCGACGACTGACATTCAGGGGACGTCCGCCGGTTCCAATGGTCCGTCTGGCGTGTTCTTCGGACTGGGGGCTGCTGCTATTGCGCTCGCGGCGATCGGCGGATTCGTGTTCTGGCGGCGCCGCAATGCCTTTGCCGGACTGCCACCTGCCCGCGCCAACTACGGCCGCCTCCAACGGCTGGGCCGCTTTCTGGGAATCGAACCCGCACCCGAACTGACTCCGCGCGAATACGCGGTTCGCTTCGGAGCAGCCAAACCAAAATCGGCCGGCGGCGCGATCCGCGTGGCCGATGCGTTCACGCAGGAGCAATACGCCTCCAACGTCGATGCAGGTTCGATTGCGCAGAATAGCGACTACGGTTGGCGGGAAGCAAAACAGGGCGCGTCCGACTGGCGGCTCTGGCGTCGGCGTTGACGGAGGCAAAAGGGTGGGCAAGCGAATTCTGGTGGCGGGCACCATCAATACCGACCTGGTGGTGCGCACGCGGCGTGCCCCGGAGGCCGGTGAAACGGTCACCGGCCTTTCGTTCGCCATCTATGGCGGTGGCAAAGGCGCAAACCAGGCGGTAGCTGCTGCTCGCGCGGGCGGCTCAGTCTCCATGCTCAGTGGGATAGGTGACGACGAATTTGGCCGCCAGCGGCGCGCCGATCTCGAGGCGGAATCGGTCGATACCACGGCGGTGATCACCACCGACCGCGCAGCCTCCGGCGTTGCCTCGATTACCCTCGAAGAGTCGGGCCAAAACCGCATTGCATATGTCCCCGGCGCGGGGTGGGAAGTCGAGGCTCCCGACGCCCTTGCCGCTCTCGATACCGTCGAACCCGAGGTCGTGCTCAGCACACTCGAGCTGAAGCATCCCACCCTCGCGGCGTTGTTCCAGCAAGCGAAGGCGCGCGCTATCACGCTGATCTGCAACGGCACGCCCGAGCCATCGGAGGGCCGGCATCTGATTTCACTGGCTGATGTGCTTATCGTAAATGAGCAGGAAGCCCTCGAGCTTTCCGGTTCGATTGTCCAGGACTGGGCGGTCGTTGCTGCCAGAATAGCCGAGACCGGTCCGCGCATCGTCATCGTCACCCTCGGCGCGGAGGGAGCGCTCGTCTGGGCTGGCGGTTCGATCGAGCAGCTTCCATCCATTCCGGTCGAGGTCGTCGACACGACCGGTGCTGGCGATGCCTTTTGTGGCGCATTCGCCGCGTTCTACTCCCATAACGGAGATGCAATAGCCGCCGCCCGCAAGGCCGTCGTCGCGGGATCGCTCTCCGTTATGCGCGCGGGTGCGCAGCCGTCGATGCCGACCCTCGAGGAAATCGAATCAGCGTTGCAGCATCGAGTTCGGGACTGACCCAATTCGGCTCTCCCCCGTGCTTCATACGCGGGTGTTTTCCAAGTCTTCGATGGCGATCGAGCTCAGGTAGTAGTCGAGCATCGCATCGAGTGGCGCGGGGCTTCTGGTGAGTCGGCTCCGCAATGCGGCACCTTCCCAGCAATCGACGAGCAGACTCGCCATCCGGGCCGTATCGACGGAAGGCAAAATGGTACCCTCGGCCTTCGCGTCATCGAGGCATGTTTGCAGTCGCTCAGCGATCGACTCGAAACACCGTTCGATTTGCACCCTGAAGGTGTCATTGACGCCCGAGAGCTCCTGCCCCAGTCCTCCCATGAGACAGCCCAGGTACCCCTCCTGGCGATATTGCCGCTCGACCTGCCGAAAAAAGGCCCGTATGCGCTCGAGTGGCGCCATGCTCGTGTCCATGACGCAGGCGTCCAGCGCTGCATGAACACCGGACGTATACGCATCGATCACCTGGTGAGCGAAGTCTTCCTTGTCAGCGAAGTGATGATAGAACGATCCCTTCGGGACGTTTGCAGCGTCGAGCAACGCCTGGACGCCGAGGCTGTTGTAGCCCTGGCGCAGCATCATCCGAAGCCCTTCGTCGACTAACCGCTGTTTTGTGGAATGCATTACCCCTCGAAAACATTCGAGCCCATGCGATGCGGCCCGTGCAAGGTGATCGTCCCGGTTTTCCCGTGCGGCATTCTATGCCGCTGGTTGCGTCTTAGCGATCATGTGATCGATGACCTGGCTGTGCTCGTGCTCGGGACTAAACATGATGATGTTCGCATCTTCGTCGACGCGGACATTGTGACCCGGTGGCCAGTAGAACAGATCGTTCGACTGGACGGTTTCTTGGTGGCCCGCTGCATCAGTCGTTGTGATCACGCCCTCGAGGACGTACCCCCAATGTGGACATTGACATAGGTCGCCATCCAGCCCTTCGAACAGCGCAGTCGTGTCGACGCCCTTGGCAAGTGAGAAGTATTCCCCGCTGACGCGGTCGTATCCGGCGACGCTGCCAAAATTCTTGCGCTGTCTGACCGCGACGCCGGGCAGCTCGAGACGAACTTCGATGTTGTCCTTCGCGATTTTCATGGCCGTCTCCGTCTACTAGACCGATCGGTCTAGACCACTCAGTCTAGTGACAAAGCCACGCGATGTCAAGCGTCTGGTTTCGACCGGAAACAGCAAGAAAAAATCGCGTATCCAGGAGCGAGCTGATGACGCGGCCTGCTCGCAAGGATCGGAGGCGAGCCTCGGCGAACGCCATCGAATGGTTGCAAGTCGAAGGTCTATCCTGGAGACGCTTTGCAGAGTTGCCCAAGAGAAGGTTGTAACGGCGGAAGGGGTGGGATTCGAACCCACGAGACGGCATTACCGTCTACGCGATTTCCAGTCGCGCGCACTAGGCCAAACTATGCGACCCTTCCCGGATTCGAACGCAGCGGTCGTGCGATCTGGCGGAGAGGGCGGGATTCGAACCCGCGGTGGCTCAACACCACACCAATTTTCGAGATTGGCACCTTAAACCGCTCGGACACCTCTCCGGCGGTATTCTAGCAATCTGCGCGCGTAGCGGCCAGAATATCGCCGATATCAGTCACGTCCTGGCGTTCGATAGCTTGGTGGGAGGCCTTGCCGGTGTTCGTACGGGCCGAATCCGAAACGAGGCCCCGCGAAACGGTGCCCGGTCGTCCAACGGTGAACCAGCTGTTGCTCGCGGTGGCGGTGCTCGTCGGCGCCGTTATTGCGTCATTCATCGCTGGGCCCGGCTTCGGATTGCTCGTCGTTACGCTGGCGTTGCTTGCTTCCGGACTGTGGATCGCCTACGGCTCCGCTCCCGCGAGCTCCAGTGCGGACCATCTGGCGGCAGTCCCCGCCGAAACTGCTCGTATCGGCGAGCCGGAATCAATCACTTCGCGAATCCGTTCGTGGCCGGTGATCGAGCTTCCGGAAATCACCATCGATCGTGCGTCCCTCACCAGCCTGTCCGTGTTGGCAACGTTTGGCTCGGTACTCGCCATCGTGCTGACCGGAGCGGTGCTCTTTCTACGGGACCGTGATGTCAATCCGGCGGGTTTCTTTGCCGACGAAGCTGAAATTGGCGTCCAATCCTGGAAGCTGCTGCGTTGGCAGGCGGACACGACGACGATTCCGTTCTTTTATCACCATCTCGAATACGAGCATTTGGGTTCGCTGACGCTCTATGCCACGGCGCCGTTCGTAGGGCTCTTTGGTTTGACCGAACACGCGGTTCGCGGAGCATCGGCGTTCTGGACGATTGCCGCCGCGATCATGATCTATTTCACCCTTCGGCGATTGCGCCTGCCGTATGCCGTGGTGCCTGTGCTGATCACCCTGATGTCGCCCCTGGTCATCCTGGTTGGCCGCACGAACTTCGGCCACGCGCCGTCGCTCTTCACCATGAGCGCCGGGTTCCTGCTTTGGATCGTCGCCCGCCAGCGCGAGCAGACATCGATGGCCATCGCCGCCGGCGTGCTGATCGGACTTTCCGCGTACGGGCAGTCGTCCTATTACATCGCGGCACCGCTTCTGCTTCTTGCAATCGGCGTCACCGAACTTGCCTACAACCGGCTCGATACGCGTGCCTACAAAACGGTTGCCTGGGCCGCGTTCGGCACAGTGCTCATTCTGTTGCCAGTGCCCTACCGTGCGCTGACCTACGATCCGTTTCTCGACCGGTATCGGGACAAAACGGCTGGCGCCGTCCATGGACTCGACCGGGTTTCGACGGCAATTCGGTCCTATCCCGACTATTTCAGTTTCGACATGCTCTTTCTGCATGGCACGACTGGGTGGCAAACCCGCCACTCGATACCGGGGGCTCCTTGGTTCTTCCGGTCGATGCTGATTTTTCTGCTGATCGGTCTGGTGTCGTTGATTGCAGTCCGCGGCGACAGCTCGAAACGCTTTGTCTGGCCGATGGCGCTGGTGTTGCTCCTCTATCCCATTCCGGATCTGGTCAGCCGGCATGCCGGCGACGGCCCATACAGTTACAGCCTGATCTGGGCGAGCATCGGCTTGCCGTTCGTCGTTGGATACGGCTTCGTCGGCATCCGGAAATTCGCCGGCCGGATTTCGCTCCCGCGGCCGGCGCTCCTTTACGCTGGCGCGGCGTTGCTGGTGACCCTTTGGGGTGTGGTCGGCTTTTGGCGCGGTCCCTTCGCCAATTATCCGAACGTGTCAGCCGACTACTGGGGTTGGCAATTCGGGGCCAAACCAATCACTGACTATTTCAAGGCGCATCCCGCTGACTATGACGAGTATGTGATGTCCGGCGATTTCAACGCTGCGTACATCCTGGAAGAGTTTTATATGCACGAGTCGCCGATCGCATCGAAGGCGCACACCGGCGGGCTCGAGTATCTGGATCTCGGAAAGCGGCAAATCTTTGCGGTTCGCACCTCCGAATGGGAGAGTGCCAAAGGATCGCAGTACCCGTCGCGGTCCTACTTGCGCATCGTGCAAACGATCGACTACCCCAATGGAATGCCGGCGTTTTATTTGCTGACGGTCGATCCGGCGCTGCTCGACCTGGACGCGGGAGAAAACAAAGCGCCCGTTGGTTGACGGACGCTGATCGCTTCGTGGTACGCCTGGCAGGATTCGAACCTGCGGCCTTTGGGTCCGCAACCCAACGCTCTATCCCCTGAGCTACAGGCGCATATTGGTGTCGAACGGTAGACTCCGTCCGCGGCGGGAAGGGAGGGATTCGAACCCTCGGAAGAGATTTAAGCCCCTTCAACCGCTTAGCAGGCGGCCCCATTCGACCACTCTGGCACCTTCCCAGATGCGCATCTTGCTCTCGGTCGGGCCGGTGGCTGGCGGAGAGGGAGGGATTCGAACCCCCGGAGCTTTCGCTCAACTGTTTTCAAGACAGCCGCCTTAAACCACTCGGCCACCTCTCCGAGTCGCAAGCCGGCCAAGTATACGCCAGAATCGCTCCGCCGGCGATCTCACTCAGGCCACATCCGGGAAGATGATTACGCTGCGCGCCACCTCTCCACGGTCGAGCGCGGCGTAACCCTCATTGACCTCATCGAGCGTGATTCGCTTCGAAACCAGCTCGTCCAATTTCAGGTTTCCAGCGAGATAGGCGTCGACATACTTCGGTATATCGACCCGAAACCGGTTCGACCCCATATTCGACCCGAGCAGGCTCTTGCCATCGCCCATCAGCAGCTCGCCATTGATCTCGATCATCTGCCCCTCGGGAATCATACCAACTACCACCGCCGTTCCACCCTTCGCCAGCATCTGGAATGCCTGCTCCGCCGCCTTTTTCAACCCGATCGCCTCGAAGGCGAAATCGACCCCTCCCGGCACGATACCGAAGACCGCTTCGACCGTGTCCGCTTGCGACGCGTCCACCACATCGGTCGCGCCGTATTGCCGGGCAAGATCGAGCTTCCAGGCGACCTTGTCGATCGCGATCACCTTGCCGGCGCCGGCGAGCGCGGCTCCCTGCACCGCATTCAACCCGACACCGCCGCACCCGATGATCGCGACCGTCGCTCCCATCGGAATTCGGGCGGTATTGACCACTGCTCCTACTCCGGTCGTTACCGCGCAACCGACCAGCGCCGCGCGATCGAGCGGCATCTCCTTGCGGACCTGCACGGTACTGTTTTCATGCACCAGCATCTGTTCGGCGAAGGCACCGAGCCGCGCGAATTGATTGACCTTTTTCCCGTCGTATGCCAGGCGAGGCTTATCGGTTGCGGCACGCTCCAAGCCAACCCGATTGCAAAGATAGGAACGTCCGGTAACACAATAGGTGCAGGTGCCACAAAACGAGGAGAGGCAGGTGATGACATGGTCGCCGGGCGCCAGATAGCTAACGTCGCTTCCGACCGCCACCACGATTCCTGCCGCTTCGTGCCCGAGGACGCAGGGGAGGTCGGTGTGGTATTTGCCCTCCAGGAAATGCAAGTCGGTGTGGCAGAGACCGGATGCTGCCACCTGAATGAGAACTTCTCGTGGTCCAGGATCGGAGACCTCGACATCGACGATCCTCAAATTTCCTGGAACCTCGAACTGCACCGCTGCCCGCATTGCGCGTCTTGCCCTCATGAAAAACCAAATCACGTTGGCGGAATTGTACGCAGGCAACGATCTCGAATTCGCCGCCGGGTTGCCCGCTGAGTATGATGGCCCGCAAGCGGGTCGATGCCGACCTGAGAGGAGAGAAGGTGCGTTTCGAAATCTGGTTTCCGGTCTTTACGCTGGTGTTGGGCGGTCTGCTGGTCATGGGTCAAAGCTGGATCGAAAACCGCTGGGGCCGCAAAGAACGTCGCGAATCGCAGCGCGAGCAATTCCAATACGAGAAGCTGACCGACCTCTTGAGTGTTGCAGCTCGCTGGCACGCGATCGTCGATCGGCATTACTGGGGCTGCGTCACAGTGTTCGACCAATCGGGCCGCTGGCCGGTCGGTCCGAACCAGGAGCCGATCGACGCATCCGATCGAAGTGAGTACAACCAGCTCTGGACCGAGCTACAAGTACTGTCGTTCCTGATTCACGATCAGGATCTGCGCGAAGACATCGACGCGCTGCGTGACGCGGCCTCGCAGACGATCGAATCGGTGGACCGCAATTCCGGCACCATCGCGTACCAGCGGGAAACCGAGGCGTATCTGGCGGTGGCCCGGCGAATCGGGCAGCTGCTGAGCGCCGACTTGAGCAAGTAGGGGAAGAGATTCATGCAGCCAGCCCTCGTGCGCGCGTATCTCGATGAGGTCGTGACCGCGATCGATCCGCGCATTTTTTCGGGTTTCGTCGAACATCTTGGCCGCTGCATCTATGGCGGAATCTACGATCCGGACCATCCCACCGCCGATGTGAACGGATTTCGCGCCGATGTCGCCGCGGCCGTGCGCGAGCTCGATGTGCCGTTGATCCGCTATCCGGGCGGAAATTTTGTCTCCAGCTATGTCTGGGAAGAAGGTGTTGGACCGCGCGAAGACCGTCCGGTCCGGCTCGAGCTCGCCTGGCGGTCGCTGGAGCCGAATCTGGTTGGCACGAATGAATTCATGGACTGGCTCGCACTCACTGGCAGCCGGCCGATGCTGGCGGTCAATCTTGGTACCCGCGGTATCGATGCCGCCTGCAATCTTCTCGAATACTGCAATCATCCCGGCGGTACGAAATGGAGCGATCTGCGGCGCAGCCATGGCTATGCCGAGCCGCACAAGGTTCCAGTCTGGTGCCTCGGTAACGAGATGGATGGACCGTGGCAGATCGGGCAGCGCCTCGCGGCTGACTATGGGATGCTGGCCGGCGAGACCGCCAAGGCTATGCGCCTCATCGATCCCAGCATCGAGCTCGTTGCCTGCGGCAGTTCGAATCCGCGCATGCCAACCTTTCCCGATTGGGAAGAGACCGTCCTCGATCTGACGTATGACAAGGTCGATTACCTCTCGCTGCACATCTATCTCGTGGACGAAGTGGGAATCCAGGACCTGGTCGTTCAATCGATCGAGATGGACCAGCAGATTCGATCGGTGATCGCCGCCTGCGACCTTGTAAAAGCGCGCCGTCGCAGCAACCGCACCATGATGCTCAGCTTCGACGAGTGGAATGTCTGGTATCACAACCGCCAGACCGACAAGCACTTCATGCGCGACCGGCCCTGGCAGATCGGGCCACCGGTGGCCGAAGAGGCATATAACGCGGCCGACGCCATCGCCGTCGGTTCGATGCTGCTGACCCTCATGCGGCATGCGGAACGCGTGCGTGTGGCCTGCATTGCGCAGCTCGTGAATGTGCTGGCGCCGATCATGACCGAAACCGGCGGTCGAATGTGGAAGCAGACCATCTGGTATCCCTTCGCCCAGGCATCGGCCTTTGGACGTGGGGAACTGCTTTACGCGCCCGAATCGGGTCCGCTGATTTCGACCCCGCGATATGGCGATCAGCCAGCTGTCGAATCACTTGTCACGCGAGAGCCAGAAACAGGAATCGTCACCGTTTTCGCGATCAATCGGTCGGTAGCTGACCCAATTCCGCTTCGGGTCGAGCTCAAGTCCGACGATCGATATACGCTCGCGGAAGCAACCCGGCTGCATGATGACGATCCCTACGCGGGCAATACTGCCAATGACCCAAACAGGGTGAAGCCATACCCTATCGACGATGCCAGGATCGACCACGGCGTTCTCGAATCGCATCTGCCACCACTCTCCTGGAATGTCTTCCGACTCACACCGAAGTGTTGACACCCGCAGTCATCCAATTCGCCGTCCCGACCGCAGTGGCGAGACCACTCGTCTCCTCGCTACCCCGCCTCCCGCATCCATATCGGTCGTAGGGCACGGACTTGCGCCGTGCCATCGAGCGCGGCTCGATAACGGCGGTGCCCGCAGCCATCTTGTGGTTTCGATGTGGCAAGCGGGAAGATGTAGCGTTGCGGGTGTGTCGGGACGAAGAGAGATTCTTCACTTCGCTCAGAATGACAGTGGAGGTGAACGGCGAACGGGTGGGAATGAATCGAGTGAGAAAAAACGGTGGGATCGACCGAGACGCTCCGCCTGTCTAACAAGACGAGCGGAGCCGGGATCCAGCACCGAGTGTGGGTGACGGGTAACCAGCCCGGGCAGGGTCCGTGGCTGCCCAGGCCCGCACCCATGCCAGATGTGCCGCTTATCTTCAGTATAGAACATATGTTCTTTTGTTGTCAAGGGGTGTGGGTAGCCAATTTTGAAGTTGGTGGTGGGCGAAGTTGGTTATCGCGCTGGCGCGCGATCGCAGGGCGCGGAGGCACCTGCGCTACGACCGAGGTGGTGCAGGGGCGGCTGGGTTGTGGGGTGACGAGAGGTCCCTCCGCTGCGGTCGGGACGACGAAGGCGGTCGGGGCGACGGAGGGGGCAGGTCAGGCGGTGTAGTCCGGGCCCTCGGGAACCTTGGTTAGCGTGGTCTCGAGGTCTTCGTAGCCGGCGCGGCCCATGAGGGCGTAGGTGGCGTTTTTGCCGGCTTCGACGCCGGGCTGACCGAATGGATTCACGCCGTAGAGCCCACCCGCGACGACCGTCTGAAATTCGTACATGAAATAAAGCTCGCCGACGATACCGGGGTCGATGGTCGGGATAGTGAGCATCAGGTTGGGACGCTTCGCCTCGGTCAGAGCCCAGGCAGTCGCGATCCGCTCGCGGTCGAGCAACGTTCCTAGTTCGGCGCCGTCGAGATAATCGAGATCGGGGATCCCGGCCGGCGTTCCGTCGATGCGAACTTCGGCCCGATAGTCCTCCACTCCAGTGAGGCAGAGAAGCTTGTCGTTCGGGCCTTCGGTGTAGAGCTGGATCTGGGAATGCTGGTCGATCGCGCCGAGCGATTTGATCGGTGTTTGCCCGGCGAAGACTTCCTTGCCGTCGGTTCCCAGCCGCTTGCCGAGGCTTTCGGCCCAGAGCTGGCGGAACCAGTCCGCGATGCCGTAGAGCGCATCGGCATAGGGCATCATGACCAACATCGACTTGCCCTTGTCGGTATCGGCCAAAAAGGCGATCGCGGCGAAAAGGGCGGCGGCGTTGTCGAAGAGGTCGGTCGATTTGCAACGCTCGCGCATGGCCGCGGCGCCATCGAGCATGGCGCCGATATCGACGCCGCACATGGCTGCCGGCAGCATACCGACCGCGCTAAGGACGGTCTGACGGCCGTCGACCCCCGGTGGCACCGGGAAGGTGCGATAGCCCTCCTGATCGGCAAGCCTGCGCAGCAATCCGCTTTCCGGATCGGTGGTGGCAACGATCTGCTCGCGAGCACGCTCCTTGCCCACAGCTTTTTCGAGCGCGTCCCGCGCAACCAGGAAATTGGCCATCGTCTCCGCGGTCTGCCCGCTCTTGGTGACCACATTGACCAGCGTCGTATCGAGATCAACCGTCGCCAGCGTCGCCGAGACCTTTTCTGGATCGGGATTGTCCAGCACGAAGAAGCGCGGACCGCGCCGCCGATCGGCTGGAAGGAGATTCCGGAAGGGATGCGCCAGCGCCTGAATGGCAGAGATCGCGCCGAGGGACGATCCGCCGATGCCGATCAGGATGAAGTCGTCATACTTGTCGCGGTTCTCAGCGGCGAACGCATCGATCTCTTGCACGAGCGCCGTGTTATCGGGCAGATCGATCCATTTCTGGTCGCCAGACTCATGCTCGGCCCAAATCCGCTCGATCTCGCTCGCCGCCTTCGGTGCGATCGCTTCGAGCGACTTCTGGGTGAGGCCATCGGCGTCGCCGACCGCGGACGCCATCACATTTCGATAGTCGAGCCTGATGCGCGAATCGGTCACGACGCCCTCCTGGACAAGCCAAAGCAACCCGTTTGGATGGTAGCACGGCAGGAAGACAAGTCCGGGGTTCGGGGGCCGGAGTAACGACGCCCTTGTGTTCCCCGGACTCCGAACCTCGCTCAGTCGTCGTCCGAGGGCGGGACCGTGGCAGCCAGGGTGTCGAGACGAATCTGGCGAGCGGGTGGGCGCTGGGTCATTGGGTCGACACCGGCTGCGTCGAGCAGGCGGCGAACCTCGGAGAGGCAGTAGACGCCCTGGCAGCGGCCCATCCCCACGCGGGTGTGGCGCTTGACGTCGTTCAATGTGGTCTTACCTTCGGCGATCACTGCCTCGACCCGCTCGATCGTGAGATCTTCGCAGCGACAGATGTAGTTGGTCATCGATGCACCTCGAGTGGGACACGCCACGGCTGCTCGTAGGTTGGACCGGAATCATAGGCGGCCATACGCTCCGGCCGCATTCTGGTGAGCTCGGCCCTCAGTTCGGCGCCGATTGCGGGGTCCAGTGCGCCTACTCGTCCCGCCAAAATCGACGCGACCATTGCGCCTTCGAGCTCGCATGTTTCGACATTGTCGATCCCGGCGCTGTCTCCCGCGAGATAAAGGCCCGGCGAGCCACCGTCACCGTTCAGATGATGGAGTGGCACCCAGCCCCCGAGGTCGGACGCCCAAACCATTTCGAGCTCGGCCATGGTTGCAAGCAAAATGTCCGGCTGGCGGCCCACGGCAACCGCGACGATGTCGACCTCATAGGACTTATCACCGATCGAGACGCGCTCGACTCCAGAGGAACCGGAAACGACGATGGACCGGGCGTCGTCTTCGGTGATCAACATGAGTACCCGGCCGCCCGCGTTGCGAACGACGTGGGCAGTGATGGCGGCGTCGGGGCCATCGCCGAGGATCAGCACGCGCTTGCCGGGCAACACGCCGAACTCGCCGATGAGCCGCCGTAACCCGATACTGGCGATCACCCCGGGAAGCGTATTCCCATCGAACGCAAGGGCGCGGTCGGTGGAACCGGTTGCCAGAATGACGCTATCGGACTCGATGACTTCAGGGCCCGCAAGGGTTTCGATCGCCAGCGTCCAACCCGGAAAGAGCCCCCAGACGACAGTGCTCGAACGCAGCTCCACGCCAAGGCTGGCGCATTTGCTCAGATACCAATCGAGTGAGTGCCGGCCGGGGAGATCGTAGCGAAGGCGCCCGCCTGGAGCCGGGCGCTCGTCGATGACCGTGACGCGCAGCCCGGCCTCGGCGGCGGTGACGGCCGCCGAGAGTCCGGCGGGGCCCGCTCCGACGATGACGACACCCGGAGCGCTCACGAGCCCACCTGCCGCTCGACCGCGCCATGGCCGTGCTGGATGCGGACATCCATCCCGGCACGTACCGGTGTCGTGCAAGCACGCTGATTCGCTAGTCCATCGACGATCACCAGACAGTCGGCGCACCGCCCCACGAAGCAGAAGCCACCCCGTCGATCGCCAGCCACCTCGGTGATCGTGAACGTCCGGATTCCCGCCGCGAGCAGCGCGGACGCGATCGTGTCGGACGGGTACGCCTCGATCGGTTTCCCCTCGAAGGCGATCGCGATCGGATCGCCTTCCGGCGTCTCGGCGCGCGCCGCGCCATGTCGATGTTGTTGTTCGATCACCGCTGATCCACTCCTGAAATGTCGCAGATTGGCCGCAGCATCGCAGTTTCGGTGGGTCGCGTCAAACCAAATTTCCGTTTCGCGCGGCTGAGGTACCAGACCGCTCCGCTATACTGCATGCTCGACTGTGGCGCGGATACGAAGAGTCCCATTACGCCACCAGCGTCTATCCCCGCCACGGGCGAGGCACAAACCAGGAGGGTCATCGCAATGGTCAAAGCCGCCGTTCGGAGCTCGTCCGAGCAGGATACGTCGACCGCGCGTGATTTCGCGCCGGTTTATCTCGAGGAGAGCGCCCGAGATCACGTCTGGATCCACAGCCTGCCCTGGGCCGAGCTGGCCGAGAAAGACGGTTTCCGGGTCTTCGATCGCGGTGAGGCCAGCACGATCTACGATATCCAGGGCCGCGGCTACTTCGATGCTATTTCCGGCCTCTGGGTGGTCAATGCCGGTCACGGCCGCAAGGACATTGCGGCCCGCATGGGCGAACAGGCCGGCCGCCTGGCCTATGCCTCGGCCATGTCCTTCACCACGGTGCCGCAGGTGCAGCTGGCCGAGATGATCGCCCAGCGCACACCTGGCGATCTCAACCGCGTCTTCTTCTGCTCGGGCGGTTCGGAGGCGGTCGAATCCGCCATCAAGATTGCCAAGCAAGTACAGACGATGCGCGGTTTTCCGCGCCGCTACAAGATCATCGGTCGTCGCGGCTCTTATCACGGCATGACCTACGGCGCCATGAGCATTACCCAGTCGGTGCGCGATGAGGCGTCGTTTGGCCCGTATATGTACGGCGTCTACCACGTGCCGCACCCGGACCGCTATCGTTCCGATTTCGGGGTGGAGGGCGAGCAGGCCGACATCATGGCCGCCAAAGCGGTCGAGCTGGAGATCATCTACCAGGGTCCGGAGACGGTCGCGGCCGTCATCGGCGAGCCGATCTCGACGGCGGCCGGCGTGCATGTGCCCTCACCGATCTACTGGCAGATGCTGCGCGAGACCTGCGACAAGTACGGCGTGCTGCTGATCTGCGACGAGGTCATCAACGGTTTCGGCCGCACCGGCAAGATGTTTGCCCAGGAGCTCTTCGGTATCCAGGGCGACATCATGACGATCGCCAAGGCCCTTTCCTCCGGGTATGCCCCGATCGCCGCCGCGGTCGTGTCCGATCGGGTTTATGACATCTTCAAGGAGAAGGATCAGACCCCCATGGGTCACCTGCTGACCTTCGGCGGTCATCCGGTCGCCTGCGCGGCCGCGATCCGCAATCTGGAGATCTTCGACGAGGAGAATCTGGTCGGAAAGGGCAACGAGATGGGCACCTATCTCGGCCAGCAGCTGGAGACGCTGACCAGCCACCCATCCGTCGGCCAGGTGCGCGGTATTGGGATGGTCTGGGGTCTCGATCTGGTATCCAACAAGGAAACCCGCGAGAAGTTCGCCAAGGACAGCAAGTTCAAGAAGGCGCTCGGCCAATTGCTGATGGACCGCAATATCGTCACCCGCGTTTGGGACGTGATGCATTTCGCGCCGCCGCTGGTGGTGACCAAGGCCGAGATCGACGATCTCGTCACGAAGGTCGACGACGCCTTGACGGTGGCCGAGAACGAATACGCCTCCGAGATCGTGGCGTAAACCTCGAACAGAATCGACATTGCAAAACGGACTCCGGAGCAATCTGGAGTCCGTTTTTTCATTCGAAGCGATGTTCTCGACTCGGCAATACCAGTCCGCGAATCGTTGGAGGATTAGCGCGACTTCTTATTTGCGGTGAAGCAGTCCCGGCAATAGACGGGGCGGCCGGAGCGGGGTTCGAAGGGGACCAGCGTCTCTTTTCCGCAGGCCGCGCATATCGCGGGAAAGCCGCCGCCACTGCGGCGCATGCCATTTCCCCCGCGGGCATTACCAGTGACGCCTCCGTAATGCCCAAGCGTTTCGGTCCAGGAGCTTTCCGGCTCGGCATTGCGGATCAGATCGGCATTGCGGCTGGCCCGCCTGGCCGCGCGGCAATCGAGGCACCGCACCGGAATCCGAAAACCCCGTTGCTGGTAGAAGCGTTGCTCCTCGTCCGAAAACGAGAATGGCTTCTGGCAGTCCACACAGATCAGCAAACGAGGTTCGGTCGAGACAGTCAATTCGAACGAGCTCCAACATGGCGCGACGGCAAGGAACGGTTTGTCACTTTCACGATACCTCAGTCGCGCGCTGAACCGCCAAAGAGATCATTCGAGACCCAGCGCCTCGCGCAGATCGGCGATCGACCCGCAAACGATATCTGGGCCGGCTCCGAGCAGATCGGCATGATCGGGGCTGCCCCAGAGGACCCCAATGGTCGCGATGCCGGCTCGCTTGCCGGCAATCACATCGGCGGCGGAATCGCCGATCATGGCGGCCAACTCCGGATCGTCGTGCGCGAGGTCGCTCAACGCCAGCGTGAGCGCCATTGGGTCGGGTTTTTGCCGTTCGACATCGTCACCGGCATAGACTGCATCGAAACGATCGCGCACGCCCAGGATGTCCAGACTCATCAACGCGGTGTTGCGGCTCTTGCCGGTGACCACCGCGAGCTTGACGCCCTGCTCGTGCAGATCGGCGAGCAGTTGATCCATGCCCTCGAAGAGCTCGACCAGCTCACGGTGTCGCCGCTGGTAGGTTTCGACGTACCGGCCAATCGCGGCCTCATGGTGTTCCGGGTCGAGCACAGTGCGGATCACGTCGTTGTCTGGCGGTCCGAAGAGTCCGCGAATCTCCTCCGGGGTCATCAGCTTGCCGGTCACCGGCTCGAAGGCGTCGTTGAACGATTCGTAGATCAACGGCAGTGTGTCGGCCAGGGTGCCATCGAGATCGAAGATCAGGGTCGAGAAACGGAGTGCCATCAGCGTTTGGAACCTCGGTCGATCATCGCCCGGAGCCGATTGCGGTGCTCATCGTTTCCTGCTGCAACTTCTTGCAGGTCTGCTTCATAGCCAAGGTGGTGCTCGAAGCCGGCGAAGACGGAGCGGTTCAGCGCCCGCTTGGTCAGCGCCAGCGAGCTGGCCGGTTGCCGGATCAGACGTTGCGCGAGCTCGTGGATGGCCTCTTGGAGATCGCCGTCAGCGACTATATGGTTGACGAGTCCCAGCTCAAAGGCACGGCGGGCGTCGATGCGCTCACCCAACAATGCCAGCTCGCTGGCCACGCCGAACCCGGTCAGGCGCGGCAAGAGCCAGGTGATGCCGACGCCCGGAATGAGCGCAATACCATGCGGCGCACAAATGAACGAGGCCGATTCGGCTGCGACGCGCAGGTCGCAAGCGAGCGCGATACCCAGTCCGGCGCCGGTCGCGACGCCGTTGACCGCCGCGATCACCGGCAGATCCATCGAGCGGATGCGCAGGATGACCGGCGTGAACCGCTGCCGCAACTCGTCGCCGGCGGCTTGCGCGCCGAACTGCGCTTCTTTGGCATGCAGCTCGTGGAGGTCCTGACCGGCACTGAAGGCGTCGCCGCGGCCGGTCAGGACGATTACGCGCACCGCTTCGTCTTTCTCGGCCGTTTTCAGCGCGGCCAGGAGTGATTCGGCCATCGCCTGATCGAAGGCATTGCGCGCCGCCGGCCGGTCGAGGGTGATGGTCACGATGCCATCCTCGGCCTGATAGCGCACCGATTCGGCAAACGAAGTCACGATGGTTTTCTCCCAAAGACTGGTTTGCGCTTTTCGAGGAATGCGGTCATCCCCTCGCGCGCGCCAGCGCTATCGAAGAGGGCGTTGAATGCGGCGCGCTCCGCATTCGACCCAGCGGCCATGGGGAGATCGAATGCTGACAATACGGCCGACTTGGCGGCAATGGTCGCATCGAGCGACTTTGCGGCGATCTGCTGTGCCAGCCGAAGCGCCGCGGTCAGCACCAGCTCGTCGGGCACGACGCGATTGACGAGTCCGAGTTCATGAGCGTCCCAGGAGGAAATGGGCTCACCAAGCAATATCAGTTCCATGGACTGCGCTTTGCCAATCGCGCGGGGCAGGCGCTGGGTTGCCCCGCCGCCGGGCATGATGCCAAGCGCGATCTCGGGTTGGCCGAACCGAGCCGATTCGCCGGCCACGACCAGATCGCAGACCCAGACGAGCTCCGCGCCGCCACCGAGCGCGAAGCCGTTGACCGCCGCGATCAATGGTTTGCGAAATTGCCGAAGTCGCTGCCAGCAGCCAAGCTGCGGGCGAGTGGCCATTTCAGCGGCGCTGGCATCGATCATAGACGCGATATCCGCGCCGGCCGCGAAGAATCGGTCCCCGCCGGTCAGCACGACGACATGCACGGCGCCATCACGGTCAAGACGCTCGAGTGCAGACGTTAGTGCAACCATGACCTCCGTGCTGAGCGCATTACGCACCGCCGGCCGATGAAGTCGAAGCAACGCGACCGCGCCAGCCCGGGCTTCGAGCAGCTCAGTCGACTCTTCACTTGGGTTCCAGGCCGGTTCGATTGACACGGACGCGCTTTCGAGACGGATTCAGCTGATTTTGGGCATTTCGCCCTCTGCTACAGTATGCCGCGATAGCGATCGACGACGCATCTCGACGGATCCATTCCATGCCCGCAGCGGCTGAACCGACACCCGATCTCGACCCAAGCACCGCTTCCACTCGCCCGATCGTCGTGGCCGATCATTATGAGATCGACCCCGACCGGCCGCTGGGCACGGGCGGCATGTCGGTGGTCTACGAAGGCCGCGATCTCAAAAATCGCCGGACCGTCGCCATGCGCACGCTCCGCCCCGAGCAAGCCCAGAACGCTGAAACTCGCGCCCGCTTCCGCAAGGAAGCGCGCACGATGGCCTTTATCCAGCATCCGAATGTTGCCCGGGTGTACGACCTGTGGGAGGACGACCAATCGGCCTGGGTGGCGATGGAATACGTGCCCGGCGAGTCGCTGCGCGATGTGCTGGCGGAGAATGGTCCGCTCTCCTATTACGACATCGAGCCGATCCTGAGCCAAAGCGCGAGCGCACTAGACAAGCTGCACCGCTCGCAGATGGTGCATCTGGATGTCAAACCCGCCAACCTCATCCAGACGCCCGACGGCACGATCAAGCTGATCGACTTCGGTCTGGCGCAGGAATCGCATGCTGCACAGGAATTGCTGCACGGGATGGCCTATGGCAGTGCGGCCTACCTCTCGCCCGAGCAAGCCGCCGGCGAAGTGGTGGGACCGGCCAGCGATGTCTATTCGCTCGGTTGCGTGGTTTACGAGCTGTTGACCGGGCGAGCGCCGTTCGAGGATCCATATCGTTCTCGCAGCTCGCAGGAGATGCTGCAAGCACATCTGCATCTGCAGCCGGACCGGCCGTCAGAGGCCAACAAATCAGCCGGCATTCCCGATTGGTGCGATGAGCTGGTGATCTGGACGTTATTGAAGGATCCAGACGCCCGGATTTCGAGTCCGGGAAGATTCGCCGAGCTCTACGAACAAGGGGTTCTGGGCCGGTTATCGGCCGCCGATGTGCGCAAGTTGCGTACGGCCAGGCAACCGAAGGCGACGGTCACGGCAAATCCCACAGTTCCGGGGCAAACCTACCGCCGGATCGACCCCGCGCCCCAGGCGCAGCCGGTCTACCGGCAGGAACCAACACGGCGCAAAACGCCATTGCTGCTGCGTATGTTGGGACCGCTCCGCCCGTTCATCTGGCGGCTGATCGTTGCGCTGCTGGTGCTCAATGGGCTGCTGGCCGGTGCGCTCTATATTCAGCGCGGCGAGATTCCCGGCATCGTCTCCAGCGGAGCGGTGGAGCTGACAGCCGGCCAGAACGCAACCGTTGCCGTCGACGGGCTGAATCTGCGTACCGATGCAGGTATGACCTCGGATTCCATCGGGATTCTGAGCGCCGGTCAGATGGTGTATCTGCGGGGCGAGCCGGTCACGTTGAATGGCGATCGCTGGTGGCCGGTGACGGTCGGCAATCCAAACGATGGACTCGAGGGCTACGTCTGGGAAAATGGCCTGGAACACGGCAAGCGAACGATCGGCGATCGAATCGATATCGGGATCGACAACGCCATCGACCGCATTCGGGAGAAGATCGGTGTCTGAAACACGCATCGCCGTCATCGGCGCCGGCACGATGGGCTCGCAAATCGCCCAACAGATTGCGCTGCATGGGTTTTCGGTCTCGCTCTACGACGAGCAACCAGCCCAGCTCGAGCAGGCGCTGAGCAGCAACCGGGGATATCTCGAACGGCGAGTCGAAAAGGGAGCGTTGACCCCGCTCGAATTCGATGCCGCGCTCAGCCGGGTCGAGCCGCTCGACGATCTCACCACTGCGGTCGAGGGATGCTCCCTCGTAATCGAAGCGATCGTGGAGGACCTTGGCAGCAAACAGGCGCTCTTCCAGCAGCTCGATGCCCTGACCGGGCCGGATGTGCTGCTCGGCACCAACACGTCCAGCATGACCGTCACCCAAATCGCATCGGTCATACCAAGTCGGGATCGCGCGATCGCGCTCCATTTCTTCAATCCGGTGCTGGTCATGCAACTGGTGGAGATCGCCCCGGCGCCGTTTACCCGGGCAGACATCGCGCAGCGCGCGGTGGCATTCGTCGAAGCGATCGACCGCACTCCGGTGCTGCTCGACCGCGAGATCGAGGGGCTGCTGGCCAACCGCATCATTGCCGCCATCCGGAGAGAGGCCTTCTGGCTGGTGGACGAGGGATTTGCGACTCCGGAAGCCATCGATCGAGCCGCCAAGCTCGGTCTCCGGCATCCCATGGGACCGTTCGAGCTGGCCGACTTCAATGGGCTCGATGTGGTGCTGGCGATCCAGCAACGCCACTACGAGCGCACCGGCGACGAGCGCGATCGACCGCCGAAGGAGCTGGAGCGTTTGGTCGCCGAGGGGAAGCTCGGGCGCAAAACCGGTTCGGGCTTTTACGACTACGAGACGACAAAGGAGCGATCGCGCTGACTGACTTCTACCGCATCGACGATCTCCTTACCGATGACGAGCGCACGGTGCGGGATCGTGTCCATGCCTGGGCGCAGGAGCGAATCGCGCCGCGCGCCGCGGAGTTCTGGGAACGGGGTGAATTCCAGGCTGACCGGGTACAGGAGCTGGGAGAGCTGGGTGTCGTTGGTGGGTTGATTGGCGCTTATGGCTGTCCGTCGATCAGCTCGACTGCCTACGGTCTGGCGAGCCAGGAGCTGGCGCGCGCCGATTCGTCGTTTACGACCTTTTTTGGGGTGCATTCCGGTTTAGCGATGGGCTCGATCGCCTCCTACGGCACCGAGGCGCAGAAGGATCGGTGGCTGCCACCGATGGCGACCTGCGAGATCATTGGCGCGTTCGCGCTAACCGAAACGGATCATGGCAGCGATGCCGCTCACCTGGAAACGACCGCAACCCCGATCGAGGGTGGATATCTGCTGAATGGCGGCAAACGCTGGATCGGCAACGGCGACACCTTCGGCGTGGCGGTGCTTTGGGCGCAGACGCCGGACGGGATCGCGCCGTTCCTCCTCGAACCGGACACGCCCGGATTTTCTCGTACGCCGATGCTTGGCAAGCTGGCAAAGCGCGCGGTGACGAATGTCGAGATGCGTTTCGAGAACTGCTTTTTGCCGGAAACGAGCCGCATACCGGTGACCGGGTTTCGGCATGTCGCCGAGATTCTGCGCATCACCCGGCACCATGTTGCCTGGACGGCACTTGGCGAGGCGATCGCGTGCTACGAGATCGCGCTGGCGCACGCGAAGGAGCGGGTGCAGTTTGGCAAACCGATCGGCGCATTTCAGCTCGTGCAGGAAAAGCTGGTCGAGATGGCAACGGAGATCACCAAGGCGCAGCTTCTCTCGTTGCAACTTGCCCGGTTGCTCGATGCTGGGCAGGCGACCGCCGGGATGACTGCCATGGCGAAGGCGAACAATTCGAAGATCGCCCGCGATTGCGCCCGCCTTGCCCGGGAGATCCTGGGCGGTAACGGCATTCTGCAGCAGCACGACATCATGCGCCACATGGTCGATATCGAAGCGATCTATACCTTCGAGGGAACGTGGGATATCAACACGCTCATCGTCGGCCGGGAGCTGACGGGCCTTAGCGCGTTCGCCTGATCAGGCAGTCTTCTCGGCGTGCTCTTCGACATACGACCGTAGGATGTCATTGATCTTTATCTGATAGCCCGGTCCTAGTGCCTGGAACCAGGCGAGCACATCGGCGTCGTAATACATCGAGAACGACACACTCGGTCCGGGAAGCTCAGTGCTGAGCGTGCTCCAATCGGGATGGCCCTCTTCCTCGTAATCGATAGAGGCTTCGAGTTCTTCCTCGGTCAAAGCCTTGACCGCTTCGAGATTGGTTTGGTCCTCGCCCCGACGTGCCATTTCATCGAGCTCTTCAGCCGTGTATCGAACGATAGTTCGTTCTTTCCTCATCTCGTGCTCTCCGCGCTGAAATGAACCTCCGAACACTGCCGCGTGGGGTCCCAACCACGGCATAAAAGATGCCGTCCAGCTCAGCGGTTGTTAGAAATCGAAGTTCTCCAGGATGACGACTTCGTGTAGTCGCCGAAGGGCGTCCGTCAAAAAGCAGGCGGACACAAATGAAGTCGATTTCATGCTCGATCAGATGAGCGTGCCGCTTGATCTCATCCCATTCGAACTCCATGCCGGTGTTTTTACTACTGGCGGATCGACCCGAGAAGTTGACGTATTCAGTAGATGTAGGTCCACTCGAAGTCTGTCTTGCTAGCCAACCGATGGCGAGATCGAATCCGTCGACTTGAGCGGATTCGCGGCGCTAGCGCGGGCGAGGACAGCCGCGACCTGTTCCTGCTCGCGGGAATCGAGGGTGGCGATTGCACCATAGGGATCGGGAGAGGCGGCAGTGAGAATCGACTGGTGGTCTCCGCCGCGCAACGCTTCACGCAGTCGATGACGATGCGCTTCCCGGCGGACATCGAGCTCCAGGGCGGCGAAATCGAGACCGTGCCCCAAATACGGC
>DASTFJ010000031.1:0-4155 GCA_035708745.1 Thermomicrobiales bacterium
GCGGTATCCTTTGCGCAGCGCCGCATACGCGCGGTCCATTTCTCGTGACGCCGCCTGGCCAGACCATATCGTGATCGACCGGCCCCGCCACTCGTCGGAGTAGCGATCCGTGGCTGGGACTCTCCACCTTCCAAAATTCCACATGCCATCGATGCCCGGCTTTTCGGGCGACGACGACTATGTCGATGTGTTCGAAGAGATGACTCTGGCGGAGCACCTCGACGAGCTGCGCTCCCGCCTCGTCAAGACCTGCATTGGTATCGGTCTGGCATTTATCGTCGGGCTCTTCCTGACGCGGCCACTGCTCGGCGTCGTGCGGGATAACGCCAACGTCGAGCGGTTCGACGTTATCAACGCGACCGAACCGATCACGGATTTCTTCAAGACGGCGGCCTATATCGCGATCGCAATCGCGTTGCCGCTCATCTTCTATGAAATCTTCGCGTTTGTCTCTCCCGGGATGACGCGGAGGGAAAAGCGCTACTTGTATGGCTCGCTGCCGTTCGTGGTGATTTTCTTCCTTTTGGGTGTGTCCTTCGCTTTCTTCCTGGCGATTCCCCGCGCGTTCGAGTTCCTCTCGAACTTCAATAGTGACCTCTTCGACTACTCCCCCACCTACGGCAGCATTGCGTCGTTCTATTTGCAGGTCTCTCTGGGGATGGGGATCGCGTTCGAGCTGCCGATCATCATGTTCCTGCTGGCCCGGTTAGGGATTGTCAGTCCCAAGCGCATGTCGTCCTCGCGTCGCTATGCCATTGTGGTGGTGATGGTGGCCGCGGCGATCATTACGCCGACGCCGGATCCCTTCAACATGCTCTTCGTGGCCGCGCCGATCTATCTGCTCTATGAGGTCGGCATCGTCTTTGCCAAGATCGCCGCCCGCCGCAAGACTCAGAAGAGTCAGCACTTCGATGACGACGAGACTCCGGCCCTCGCGAGCTAAACTGCTCGTGTCCCCAACTCGCCCATGGTCGTAGCGGAGAGCGTCTCTGCCCTCTTGTGCCCAGCTCCGCCGGTTGTAGGGCAGGACCGCCGTGTCCTTTCGTCAGAAGGCGCCACCGGAGGGCAGAAACGCCCTCGACTACGGCCAGATTCCGTGCGGGCGAGTGCGGTGACTACCCGGGAATCCGCTCCAGGGCATTGTCCAGATCGGCCAGAAGGTCTTCCTCGTCTTCGAGGCCGATCGAGAGGCGCACCAGATCGGTGCCCTGAATCGGCCAGGCGAGCGACGAGGTGTCGCCCAGACTGGTCGCCAGGGTGATCACCTTGAGCGATTCCACGAACGGCGCGATCGATGCGGCTCCGCCGTTGAGCGAGATGGTGACCATGCCGCCGAACTTGCCGCGCTCGCCCAGCAATTTACTCGCAGTGGCATGACCGGGATCGTCCGGCAAGCCGGGATAGTGCCAGCTTGCCACGGCCGGATGCGCCGCCAAAAAGGCCGCCACCGCGCGGCCGTTGTGCGAATGACGATCCATACGCAGCGGGAGGGTGCGCATGCCGGTCATGATCAGCCAGGCCGCGAGCGGGCTGAGCGTGCTGCCCAGCCGCAACGCCTTGATGCGGATCGGCGCGATTGCCTCGTTCGATCCGGAAACGACCCCGCCCAGCACCTCGCCGTGACCCGCCAGATATTTGGTGGCGCTATGGATCACCAGATCGGCGCCATCTTCCAGCGGCCGGTAGAGCGCCGGGGAGAGAAAGGTGTTGTCGATGATGAGCTCGAGTCCATGCCGGTGGGCGATCTCGGCCAGGGCCGGCACATCGGCCACCGTCAGGCCGGGATTGGAAAAGACCTCGGTGTAGATCGCGGTGGTCTTCGGCGTGATGGCCGCTTCGACCGCGTCCAGATCGGTGATATCGACCCGGCTGAAGGTCACGCCATACTGCGGCAGATCCTCGTTCACCAGCTTGTTGGCGGTGTTGTAGATCTGCTGGGCGGCGACGATATGACCGCCGTTGGCCCCAACGGTCAGCAGGGTCGCGCTGATCGCGCCCATGCCCGACGCGGATGCGACCGTGCTCTCCGCCCCTTCCAGATCGGCGACCTTGCGTTCCAGATGATCGACGGTCGGGTTGCCATCGCGGCTGTATCCCCAGGCATTCGGCACGCCATCCCAGAATTCCTGAAACCGCTCCATGGTTCCAAGCGCGAAGGTGCTGTTCTGATAAATCGGCACGCCGTGCGCTCCGGTGGTGGGATCGGGTTCCTCGCCGGCGTGAATGGCGCGGGTGGTGAAACCGAGTTTATCGGGGGTGGGCATGGGAGCTCCTGAAACAGGTCCGGAGTCCGGGGGCCGGGGGCCGGAGAAGCGATCCATCTCCGGCCTCCGGACTCGGTACTCCGGACTCGTCGATTAGTGCTTCTCCGAATACTCGTGTCCCATCGCCTCGCACCAGGCTTTGTAGTCAGCCTCGATGTGCTCGGCCCAGATGGGAACGTCGATCTCGCCGCTGGTGTATTTGCCCTTATCGAGCGTGTCCTTGCCGAAGACATCGCGCTGGCGGGTGTCCTCGGAGTGGAGCACCACTTCTTCGGCAAGCTGGGCCGGGACGAAGGTGATCCCCTCGCGGGTGCCTAGGACGATATCGCCCGGCAGGACGGTGGCGTTGCCGATGCGGATGGGGATATTGACGCCCACCAAGGTGACCTCGGCGATGGCGGTCGGATCGACCCCGCGGCAATAGACCGGAAAATCGGTCAATTCCAGAATGCGGGCGTAATCGCGGATTCCACCGTGGATGATCATGCCGGTGCCGGTGCGCCGGCGGGCGGCGGTGGAGAGGTTGTCGCCGATGAAGGTGCCATCGTGGATTTTGCCGAAGAGATCGACCACCAGTACATCGTTCTTCTGGAGTTGGTCGATGATCCAGGTGTTCTGCCCGCCGGAGCGCCCTTCGGAGGCGCCGATGCCTTGCACGACATCCTGCAAATCCTGCCGCTGAGGCACGAACTGAGCGGTGACCACCCGGCCGGTCAGGGGAATATCGGGCTGGGTTTGCAGCCAGTCGCCTTCGAACTGGAAGTTGTAGTTGTCGTATGCCTTTTCGAGGATGCCCCAGGCTTCGTCGTTGGTGACGAGCTTCATCCGCTCGATGAGGTCGTCGGCGACTTTGGGCCGGCCGTCGTCGAGCCGGTCGCCGGTCCAGGCCGCGGTCAACGCCGCCACGCGATCGGCAGAATTGAAGATCATCGTCGCTCCCTTCGGGTCATCGTCGGTCCGTCTGTTCGTTTCGTTCGATTCCGCGATAGTGCCGGAACCCGCCCAATACCGCAAGCAGATATCGGGAAGCGGGATAGATAGAAGGTGTATAGTCGTGTGGACGGGCACTGCGAAGCGGGGTCCGGAGAGAGGTTAGGGCACTGCGAAGCGGGGTCTTATGCCTCTTTTTTTATGCGCCCCGTTGGCCTCAGCGCGTAGTCACGCTTTCCGATCTATGCAAAACCCCGGGTTCTGCACCAGCCAATAGGGACTGGGGAAGGCACCTGGGGAACTACGCATCGGATTCTGACACAAATAGAGTCGGCTCGGAACCTGACGCGTGGCTGCATCGTTTCTAGAATAGAGTGAGCGGTTCGTTCACTCACTAGCGTGGCACGACCGGAGATCTCCCGTGAAACGACTTATCCCTCTGACTTTTCTCCTCGCCATGGCATTGGCTTTCCCGCTGGGCGTCGACGCCCAAAACGCCACGCCGATTGCCGGCGGATGCACGGTCGAACCGCTGTCGCAGGAACGGATCGACGCCCTGGCGACCCAGGCTGCGACCCCGACTGAGTCAGTCCCGGCGACGCCGGTCGAGCTCTCCGGTGGGCAGCCGGTGAGCGACGAGGTGCGCGCCGAGCTGATGGATCTCATCCGGCAGCAGGAAGTGTGCGCCCAGCTGCAGGACCTTCCGCGCCTGCTCTCGCTCTATACCGACCGGTTCATCGTGGAGCAGTTCTTTGCCAGTGAGCCCGTGCAAATCATCGGGACTACCGACGGCACGCCCGCTGGTGGCACGATTCCCGCCGAAGCCACCGATCAGCAGGACATGCTGATGGGCGCGGTGCTGCTGCCGGATGGCCGCGTCGCCGCGAATGTCAGCAGCAATGCCTGGGGCGGCGATCAGCGACTCTATCTCTTCGTGCAACAGGACGGTGCGTGGTTGATC
>DASTFJ010000032.1:0-2637 GCA_035708745.1 Thermomicrobiales bacterium
CGATCCGGCTCCGTCGCCCCCTTGGGTGAGAGGTCCCATCCCTGCCGCCACCGCCGCTGCGCCGCCACCAGTGGAGCCGCCCGCGGTACGTGCCAGATTCCAGGGATTGCGGGTGGTGCCGGAAACCGGATTGGTCGTTTCTCCTTTCCAACCGAACTCGGGCGAGCTGGTTTTGCCCAGCATCACCGAGCCGGCGTTGTTCACCCGCTCGACGAAGATTGCGTCGCTCTCCGGAATCCAGTTCTCATACAGCTTCGAGCCGCGAGTCGTGCGGATCCCCTTGGTGGCAGTCAGATCCTTGATCGAGATCGGGACACCCAGCAGATCGCCGGCGATACCCGCTCGCCACGATTGCTCGGCCACTTTCGCCTGCTCCATCGCCAGATCGCCCGTGACGGTGACATAGGCATTGATGGCAGGATCGGCTGTTTCGATCTGTGCGAGGATCGCTGTGGTAACTTCGACCGGTGAGAGCGAGCGATCGCGATAGCGCGCCAGCATTTCCGTTGCAGGCATGAAACAAAGGTCGTTACTCACACGGATTCCCTTCTCTCCTTCGCCGGTCGGTTGTTTCGGCATCGTACAGCGCAGAAAGGCCCTCATGCATCAGGACTATGTGCTGCGGATGATTCAGCAGATGGGTCTTTTCGTGACGCATCTCATGAAACGGCGCAAGGACGGCGACGACGAAGGGGCGCTCGTCGATATCCAGGAAGCGTATGGCCGGATGACCGGGCTGCACGCCTCATTGGTCTATGGACTCAGTGAGGATGACGTGGTGACCATGTTGACCGTGCAAGGCGCGGTGCATCCGGAACGCCTCGTCTCGCTGGCGATTCTGCTGCGCGAGGAAGGCGACATCTATTCCAGCCGGGGCGATATGGAGGATGCGCTGCCCCGCATGCAAAAGGCGCTGCGGCTCTTCCTGGAGGCTTGGGACCGTTCGGATGCGCTGCGCTACGAAACCATTCCCGGTCTCGATGCGACGATCGGTTGGATGGATGGCTATCCCGTCACCCCGGGAACCCGGCGGCTTCTGATGGAGTACCTCGAGGAGAAGGGCCGGTTCGACGAGGCGGAAAATTACATCCTCGACTGGGCTGAGGGTGGAACCGAGGACGCTCTGGACTACGCCGCCGATTTCTATCATCGCCTGCTTGCGCTGTCGGACGCCGAGCTGATCGTCGGCGGTCTCACCCGCGACGAAGTCCAAGCCGCCCTCGACGACCTCGATTGACCGTTCAACGACGTACGTTGCTTGTCCACGATATTTCGGCAGGGAGTCGCTCCTAGCAGACATAGCTCTGCATTGGGTCGGTTCAGGCTGAGAAAAGAAAACGGCCCGAGGCTGCAGCGGTGGCGATCGCCCGGTCGATGTCGATGGTGTATGGGCCGTCGAGAGAGAGCTCGACCGACACCTGATGCGAGGTCTTGACTTCGATTTCCCGCTCGCCGTCGAGGGCAATCGTCCCGGCGGCAGGGCGAAAATCGATGCGGTCTCCCGGCTCCAGCAGCCTGGCATGCTCGATAGGGATGGAGCGGAGTAATCCGGGCGCAACCGGGGCCAGCAAAGATTTGCCAGAACCGCCGACCGAAATATGGGCGCCTGAGCGTGAACCGATGGCCTCGGGGAACAGCAGGCTGCCGATGCTGCAGATACCGATGGCAGCGGGCACGATGCGCGAAACGACGACTTCGGTCAGATGCGAGGCATCCCAGAGTGCGCGGGCTCCGACCCATTGATGCGCCGAAAGCACCGTATCCATCAACGCGAGGTCCCGCGGTTCGCCGTCGACATAAATGTCGAGTCTCGGTTGGCGGACGATGGCATCCGGTGCAATCCCGGTTGCCACCAACGCCGTGGCAATACCGGCAATCGTCCCTTCCACCATCCGCGGAAAGACATTATTGGTGCCGGTCGAGATCGGCATGATCGGCACGTCGCGGCATCCCTTTGCGACGATGCGGTTGGTGCCATCGCCGCCAAGCGTGACGATGACGCCCACGTCCCAATCGGCGAAGCGCTGGGCTGCTTCCAACGAGTCCCCGGGATTGCCGAGCACCGGCATTGGCAGAGGTTCGAGCGTGCAGCGCAGCTCGATGCCGTCGGCCGCGCGCGGCACGATGCCGAAGAGGTCGGGCAAGTAATGCACTCGCTCGACCCCCAGCTCCGAAACTGCCAGCAACACCCGGCGGACGATATTGATTTTTTCGTGATTGTCGAAGGTCGAGCCATGCGCGACGATGCGGCGAATGTCCTTGCCAGACGCCGGATTGGCGATGATGCCGATCGAGGGCCCCTCCGGCATCAGGCGATCGACCTGATGAACCGGTCGATGGCGGTTGTCACCTCGGCGGCGCGTTCCACCTGCGGCACATGCCCGGTGGCGGGCAGCACTTTCAGGATCGCATCCGGGAAGACCGTCGATGCCGCGATCGCATGGTCCAGTGGAATCACGCGGTCGTGCTCGCCCCAAATGAGCAGGACAGGTTTGTCGACCGAGGCGAGTGCGCGTTCCAGACCGTTCGATTGAGTTCCGCCAGGGAACGCGGCGTTTGCCACTGCTTGTTGTGCCGCCCAACCGCCATCTGCCTGAAAGCCGGTCATCTCATCGACGCCACGGTCGGTCACCAGCT
>DASTFJ010000033.1:0-6865 GCA_035708745.1 Thermomicrobiales bacterium
CGGCAGGGAACGCCGTTGTCCGGAAGATTGTCGGCGAAGAAGCTGGAGTACGCCTCGGCGTAGGCTTTGCGCAGGCGGTCCTGCTCGGCGGCGAATCCCACCGGATCGACCAGCGGATTCGGGCTCTTGGGCTGGCAACCGAAGGCATGCACCTCGACGAAGTCCATGTCCTTCAGCGAGTCGCAAATTCCCGCCTCGACCACCCATTTCTCCCAGCACTTGAAGACCAGCGGGATCTCCCGATGCGGATCCATCGTCACCAGCTCATCGAGCCCCAGCACATGTTTGGCCGAATAACCACCGGTCAATCCGGCGAAGTAGATCTTCAGATCGCCATCGGGTTGCTCCTCGGTCACCAGCGCCGAAAGCACCGGCCGGTCTCCGTCGAAGTAGTAGGTCAGCTTGCCCCGTTTTTTCACATTGAACGCCATTGGGTCTCCCCGTAGAACGCCGGCCCTTCCGAATCGGGCGCGGCTCCGCAGCAGTGTCGATACTCACAGTGTGCGCAGTCGAGCGCAATGAAACAAGGAGGATTCGCGGTGTCCGATCGATTTGCCGCGATGGCCAAACGGGCCTCCACGCTGGCCGGAAGCTATCGAACGTTCATTGTCGCGATCGGGCTGGTGCTCGTCTGGGCCGCATCGGGACCGTTCTTCGGGTTTTCCCAAACGTGGCAGCTCGTCATCAATACCAGCACCACCATCGTGACGTTTCTCATGGTCTTCCTGATTCAGAACACCCAGAACCGGGACTCCGAAGCCCTGCACTTGAAAATCGACGAGCTCATCAATGCGATCTCGGAAGCGGACGACTCGATGATGGAGGCCGAAGACGACACCGACCGGGAGCTGAAAGCACTGAAAGCGAAATACCAGCAATTGGCGAAGACGAAAGGCGTCGCCAGTAACGAAACCTGATCGCACCCGACCCATGGCATCATGGTCTGTGTGCCGAGGCATCGAATGAATGACGGTCTGGAGGGCTCATGAGCGATTCGAATCAAGAATGGACCTGCGGGATAGGGCTCGCCATGGGGAGTGAGCTACCCGCGCGCATGGCCGGTCTTCTGAGCGTCATGGTCCGCAATCTCGAGCTGCACATGCGCTCGCTGGACGGGAGCGACCCTGCCGCCAATGAAGAGCTCATCGCCTACCAGAAGCTCACCGGCCGCATGCGCGACGTGTCCGGATCTCTGGAAGCGCTGGCCGGCGAGATGGCCGGCTATCGCAATCTGCCAATGGCCCCTCACAACCACGCCGAGCTGCACACCCCCGAGGTGCACGAAGCATTCGAATCGCTCATTGCGCAGGAACGCTCCTTCGCGGAGTACCTGAACGCCTCCGCCGATGCGTTCACTGTCGCAGTCGAAACCCAATAGAGGACCATCATGAAATCGACCCAATTATATGAAGATGGCGATTTGCGCACCTATCTGCTGGTCATGGACCAGGGAGATGAGGCGTTTTCGGAAATCTCCAGATTCGCCCGTGAGAACGACGTGAACGCCGCCAGCCTGACCGCGATCGGGGCCTGCACCTCGGCGACGCTGGCCTATTTCGATCCGGACAAGGGCGACTATGTGAACCGGCGTTTCATCGAGCAGATGGAAATTGCGTCGCTGATCGGCGATATCGCCGAGGACGATGGCAAACCAGCGTTGCATGCCCATGTGGTGCTGGGCCGGCGAGACTATTCCGCCATCGCCGGGCACCTCCAGGAGATCCACGTCTTTCCGACTATGGAAGTCGTGCTCACCGAAACCCCCGCCCACCTGCGCAAGCGGCTCGACAAAGCGACCGGTCTGACGTTGATCTCACCGCGGCATTCGACCGAGGGTTGATGCGAGGAGTGGGGAGCTCGGCAGCAAGAGATTTCTCGACTCCGCCCGGAACGACGGTCAGCGGACGATTTCGATCAGAATGACCCAGGCATCGACGATGGTGACGATGAAGGTCATCAAAATGCCCGGCACCAGCAGATCGGTGCCATTGGGATGATCGGCAATCATCAGCGCCCCACTGATCGCCAATGGCACGAGGGCGAACACGCGCAGTCCAGTGAGCGCGAGCGCATTTCCGCGATACTGTGCAGTAGTGCGCCGGATACTGCGCAGACTCAGCAATCCCACGATGGCGGCGCTGGCGATCGCAACACCGAGGATTTCGATACCGGCATTGCGTACCGATTGATCCGGGATCAGCAATAGAATCGAAAGTCCCAGCGCCGAGGTCAGCAACGCCAGCGAAGCCGCCGCCCGCAACAAGACGCCGGGCATCTTCACCAGCTTGTCGAGGTTGATCGACAACCCGACGAACATGAGCCCCGCCAGCGTCGCCGACGCGCCCGCCGTCGCCACGAACAGGTCATTCCAGCCATCCACGGCCTCACCTCTCATGTGCATTGCCGGCCAACGCCGGCAACCATAGCGTAGGAGCGGACCAGACCGCGTCTATCTGCCACCGCACCCCTGCCGGCAAGGACGACCACATAGGGCTTACCTACCGAAATGCCGTAACCTCTCAGGACTCCGGGCTATCCCGTCCAGGTCCAGTTCGCAATCTCCGGCGGGTCCTCGAAATGCTCCCGAGAGTAGGCGACCGCCTGCTGGATATCGCTTTCCAGCTCGGCGATCAGCGCATCGGAGCGTTGCCGGAAACGGGGCGCCCATTTCAGCGCGAGCGCCGCCAGGTGGAAGCGGCTCATCTCGTTGAGCACCACCATGTCGAACGGAGTCGTGGTCGTGCCTTGCTCGTTGAACCCGCGTACGTGGAAGCGCTCCGGATTCACCCGCCCGTGGATGACCTCGTGGATCGCCCGCTGATAGCCATGAAAGGCGAACACGACCGGCTTGTCCGCGGTGAAGAGATCGACGAAGCGGGTCTGGCTCATCCCGTGCGGATGTGTATCCGGTGGAAAGAGCGCCATCAGATCGACAACATTGACCACGCGGACCTTGAGATCGGGCAAATGGTTCCGCAACCACTCCGCCGCGGCCAGGATTTCCTGGGTGGGCACATCGCCGGCGGCAGCGAGGACGACATCTGGTTCGCCATCCCCTTCGTTTCCGGCCCATTGCCAGGTAGATGCCCCGTCGATGCAATGCTGCTCAGCCTCGTCGAGGGTCAGGTATTGCAGATGCGCTTGTTTGTCGACAACGATCAAGTTGACGTAATTGCGGCTCTGCAGGCAATGCTCCCCGATCGACAGCAGCGTATTGGCATCGGGCGGCAGATAGATGCGGGACACCGTGCCCTTCTTGGAGAGCATCACATCGATCAGCCCGGGACCCTGATGGCTGAACCCATTGTGATCGTTGCGCCAGGCAGTGGAAGTCAGCAGGATATTGAGCGACGAAACCGGTTCGCGCCAGGGGAGATCGCGCGCTTCCTGCAACCATTTCGAATGCTGCACCATCATCGACGCGGCGATCATCGCGAAGGCCTCGTAGGTGGCGAAGAGCCCGTGGCGACCGGTCAGGTTATACCCCTCCAACCACCCTTCGCAGTTGTGCTCGCTCAGGATTTCCATCACCCGGCCGTCCGGGCTGAGACGATCGTCGATATCGATCTCGGTTCCGACCCAGCAGCGGTTCTCGACCTCCAGCACATCGCCGAGCCGGTTCGAGGTCAGCTCGTCCGGCGAGAACAGCCGAAAATTCTTCGCCTCCGCGTTCAGGGAGAAGACATCGCGCAGATACATCCCGAATGGGCGGGTGTTCTCGCACCAGCTCCCGCCGGGCGATTCGACCGTCACTTCGCATGCATGAGGATCGGGTAACTGCAAATCGACCAGCAGCTTGCCGCCGTTGGCATGTGGATTGGCGCCCATCCGGCGATCACCGCTGGGCGCGAGCTGGGCCAGCTCCGGAACCAGCTTGCCATTCTGGTCGAAATTCCGCTCTGGGCAATAGCTGCGCAACCATGCTTCCAGCTGCCGCAGATGATCGGGGTTCTGCCTCACCCCGGAAAGCGGTACCTGATGCGAGCGAAAGGTCCCTTCGACCGGGAGGCCGTCGACCACCGCCGGACCGGTCCACCCTTTCGGCGTGCGCAGCACGATCGCCGGCCAGCGCGGTTGCCCGTTGAACCCGTTGGTGCGGGCGTCGGTCTGGATCGCTCGGATCGTGTCGTAGGCCCAGTCGAGGGTCGTGGCGAATTCCTGGAACACCGTCGCCGGATCGTCGCCGCAGACGAAGCGCACCTCGTAGCCATGTCCCTCGATCAGCGCCCGCACGGCCTCGTCGGGGGTGCGGCCGAGCACGGTCGGATTGGCGATCTTGTACCCGTTCAGATGCAGGATCGGCAGCACCGCGCCGTCGCGCACCGGATTCAGAAAGGACACGCCTTGCCAGCCACCGGCCAGCGGTCCGGTTTCCGCCTCGCCGTCGCCGATCACCGCCGCCACCAGCAGATCGGGATTGTCGAAGGCCGCGCCAAAAGCATGACTCAGCACATACCCCAGCTCGCCCCCCTCGTGGATCGACCCCGGGGTCGGCACGCTGACATGACTGGGAATCCCGCCCGGGGTGGAGAACTGGCGAAAGAGCGCCCGCATCCCCGCCTCGTCCATGGAGATCGCGGGATAGATCTCGGAATACGTTCCTTCTAAATAGACCTGCGCCACGATCGCCGGACCGCCGTGGCCCGGTCCGGTCAGATAGATCGCATCGACATCGCGCTCCCGGATCAACCGGTTGAGCTGCACATAGATCAGGCTCAACCCCGGCGAGGTGCCCCAGTGTCCCAACAGGCGCGGCTTGATCTGCTCCGGGGTCAACGGCTCCTTCAGCAACGGGTTGGCTTGCAGGTAGATCTGCCCCACGGTCAGATAGTTGGCCGCCTCCCAATAGCGCAACATCTGCTCCAGCAGCTCGGGCGCCAGCGGTCCGGTTGGCTGCGGCGGCGGGGGTGGAGGCGCTTCATCAGTGGCGATGACGGTGGAAAGATCGGGATCGAAAACGTACTTCATGAGGCATGCTCCCCGGCGATGAGCCGTAACGTGTCGCGCGCGATCATCCGCTCCTCGTCGGAGGGAAGGACCAGCACGCGCACCGGCGCACCGCTATACGAAATGTCCATACCCCTCGTCATCCCGAGCGAAGTCGAGGGATCTCTTGTTGCCCGTGCACTACTCCCGTTCTTCTCCGGGTCGATCCGAATGCCGGCCCAGCCGAAATCACGCCCAATCCGCTCCCGGATCTCAGCCGCGTGCTCGCCGATACCGCCGGTAAAGACCAGCAGATCGATACCGCCCAGCACCGCCAGCAGGCCGCCCAGCTGCTTGCGCGCCAGATAGACATAGAGCTCGAGCGCGGCAGCGGTGCGGGAATCGTCGTTTTCATGGTCGAGCAGGGTTTTCATATCGGCCGAGCGCTGGGACACGCCGCGCAAGCCGGCCTGGTTGGTCACCAGCTCCGCGACCTCGCCGAGTGTCTTGCCCGTTTCCTGCAGGAGATAGAGCATCACCCCGGGATCGAGATCGCCCGGGCGGGTGCCCATCATCAGCCCGCCCAGCGGGGTAAACCCCATCGTGGTGTCGATGCTTTTCCCATGGCGTAGCGCCGCCATGCTCGCCCCATTGCCGAGGTGGGCAATCACCGTGCGCGGCGCGATCCCCGGTCCCAGCCGGTCGACGATCGAGGCATAGCTGAGCCCGTGAAAGCCATACCGCACCACACCCGCCCGCTCGAATTCCGGTGGCAGCGGATAGCGCTGGGCCACCGGCGGCATCGAACGGTGAAAGGCGGTATCGAAACAGGCCACCTGCGGAAGTCCGGGGAAGGCCCGGCGGGTGGCCGCAATCGCCATCAACGCCTGCGGCATGTGATTCGGCGCGAACGGGATCAGCTGTTCGAGCGCGAACACCATGGTGTCGTCGATACGCTGGGGCGCGGAGAAATCCGCGCCGCCATGCACCACGCGATGCCCGATCGCCAGCAGCGGCTCGATTTCGCCATTCCGACCGAGCCAGGCGATCAGCGCCTGCAGCGCCTCATCGTGATCCTTGGCGACCAGCGGCTCGTTGGCCAGCTCCTTCTCTGACCCATCCATCACGATCAGCGCCGACGCATGACCAATGTGCTCGACCTGGGCGGTCAGATAACGGTCGTGCAGATTGGCAGCATCGAAGACGGCCGCTTTCAGGCTCGAAGAGCCGGTATTGACCGTCAGCACCGTTCGCTCAGGCATGTATGACCGTCCGTTCTCCTCGCAGCGTGCCGATCAGTTCGCGCTTCTGCAATGCCGTGAAAAAGGAATCGAGCGAAGCGGGGCCGTCCCGGCTGGTGTCGATGGTGACCGCAATGGCGCCGTCGGGAATAAGGAGTGGCGTTGCCCGTAACTGTTCCTGCTGGCGCTCGCGAATGGCGACGGTCGCGTCCGACGGCGAATGCCGTTCCTGGGCGCGACGCTCGATCCTCCGGCGTGCCACCGCGTCGTCGAGCTCGGTCCAGACGATTGCTGCCGGCATATCATGGGCTCGGGCTGCCGCGACGAAGCGCTCCAGCTGGTCGTTGTCGAGGAAGGTGGCGTCGACGATAGCCGCGCGTCCGTGCGCCATCTCAGCATTCGCTAGCTCCAGCAACCGGTCGTAGGTGCGGGCAGTCCAGTCGCTGGTGTAAATCCCCTCGTGCCATTCGGCCGCGGATGAGTCAGCCGGATCGAGACCGGCCAGCTCCTTGCGTACCCGGTCGGAGGCGAAGATCGTCCCGCCCGTGGCGCGCCCAATCGCGGCGGCAACGGTCGATTTGCCGCTACCGCTCAGCCCGGAGACGAGCACGAGCATGGGGGCGATTGGAGTCGCGAAGGCAGTGGCGAGATCGAGATAGGCCGCCGCTTCGAAGGCCGCGGCCAAGTCGCGCGCCGGA
>DASTFJ010000034.1:0-5930 GCA_035708745.1 Thermomicrobiales bacterium
CATCGAATCCGGCACCTTCGATCTGACCCAGCTGGATGACATGGAAATGAGCGTCACCCGCGCGACCGGCGAAAGCGAACCGATGACCAAAGGCGTCACGCTGACGTTGAACTCCGGTGACTGGTTCGTCGAACCGGGCGGTATGGTGCACACCGGGTTCAACAACGGCACGGAGCCGACGGTGGTGCTGCTGACCGGGGTGGTCGATCCCAATCTGCCGCTGGTCCAGTGCGTCGAGGGCACACCGACCGCATAGTCAGTAAGCGACGACACAAGAACGGAACGGGCAGGGGTGCGTTGCATCTCTGCCCGTTCCGTTCTTGTGTCGCGCGGCTTCGGCCCGGAATGGCGACATCCGCTCCGGTTCCGCGGGTATAGTCCCACCGTGACTCGTCCTATTCTCGGAGACCTGCCCGGATGACCACCCTGCGTATCGGACTCGCAACCGTTCCTAATGTTCCTGCTGTCGAACAGCGACTCGACACGCTCGACCGGATGCTGGCGGAAGCGGCGCAGCAGGACGTGGCGATCGTCTGTTTTCCGGAAGCGTACATTCCCGGGCTGCGCGGGTTTGATTGGCCGGTGGCGCCGCGCGACCAGACTCGGCAGGAAGCGGCGCTGGAACGGATTCGCCAATCGTGCGCGACCCACGAGGTGGCGGCTATCGTCGGGATGGAATGGGAAACCGGGCTCGGCGCCCACAATGCCGCGGTGGTGGTGAACCGGGATGGCGCCGTGCAGGGCTGGCAAGCCAAGAACCAGCTTCCGTTGGAAGAAGCGCCCTATTACGTGGCCGATAGCAAACGCCGGCTCTTCGAGATCGACGGGGCGCCGTTCGGCATTACAATCTGTCACGAGGGCTGGCGCTATCCGGAAGCGACCCGCTGGGCGGCGGCGCGGGGCGCGAAGATCGTCTTTCATCCCCAGCTCACCGGCAGCGACACCACCGGTCCGACCCTGACCCGCTGGGGTGACCCCGAAAATCCTTACTACGAAAAGGCGATGCTGATGCGCAGCATCGAGAATACGATCTATTTTGCCAGTGTGAATTACGTGTTCGCGTATCCGGAATCAGCCACCTCCGTGATCGGCCCGGAGGGGGAGCTGTTGGCGTACCTTCCATATAGAGCGGAAGGGTTGCTGGTCTACGATGTCGAATTGGACGCCGCTACGGGATCGATTGCGAGCCGGTACGATCCGGGGTTGTATCCGGAGTAATCCAAGCTGACCTCCTTCTAAATCCCATCCCGGTAGGGATTCACCCTTTCACGATGAGATTTCAGCCAGTGAAGGAACTCTTCCTTTATTTGGTAATCATTTAGCTGCTGTTGTGCCCCGCCTCTGCATCTCCGGGAACGAACCGTTACCTGCCCACTTGAATCTATTTCTGGAGCATAGAAGTTTGCATCCAGCTCACCATCGTTTTCGAACGCTACCACTCTAAACCAGTAGTCCTCCTCGTATTCCGGAATGCGGATGCCGATGGTATATGACCATCTATTGTCATAGCTGTCATAGCTGTCGTAGTGGTACCCGTAATTCCGATCATCGGAGACAGAATACCCCTTAGGAATTAGCTCCGCTGCCGCACTTCTGAGGGTGGGTTCCACTACCTCGACTAGGTACTTACTCTTCGCAGGGATCTTCTCATCCATTGCCACACCCCTTCCCGCTTTATTTCGCCTTGGCGAGCATGTAGCTGCGCAGGACGGCGTTCATCCTCGTCTGGTAGCCGGGACCCTGGGACTTGAACCAATCGATCACGTCGCCATCGAGTCGCAGCGTGATCTGTTGTTTGCGAGAATCGGGTATGGCGCGCAGGGTCCCAGGGATGGGATAACCCTCTTCCTCATAATCGATGGAGGCTTCGAGCTCTTCTTCGGTGAGTGCATCGACGCGAGCCCAGTCGGTGCGGTCTTCGCCCCGAGCGATCTGTTCTTTGGCTTCCTCAAGGGTAGTTGTTGTAATAGTCGCGCTTTTCACCATCTCGCGCTCTCCGTGCTGAGATCAATCGAATCACATCGTCACGACGAGTCCAAATGACCGTCATGAAGCGCTCATCGACAATCCCGGTTGTTTGCCAACGCTCTTCATCAGCGAAGGCACTGAGGGTTTCGATTACATCGCGGCCATCAAAGAGAAGGGCTGCACGGCTGAAATCGATCCCGTGCTTGGCGATGTTCGACTGCCGTTTTTCCTCATCCCATTCGAAGCGCACGGGCTCCTCCATCAAGTGTAACTACATTTTGTAGTTACATCCATCAATCGCCCGGAGCAGGCGACGGGGCCAGGCCGCGGCGGAGGACGGAGGCGGCGAGGGGGATGACGAGGAGGGCGGCCAGCAGGCAGAGGAGCCCATATGAGCCGAGACTGACGATGAGGCCGGCCAGCAGCGCCCCGCAGGCGCCGGCCATACCCATGGTGAGGTCGGCGGCGCCCTGGATCGTGGGACGGGCATCGAGCGGGATCGACTCGGTCAACAACGTCGACCCGGCGATCAGCGTGCAGCTCCAGCCGAGTCCGAGCAGGTAGAGGCCCGCGCCGAGCTGGACCCGGTCGTGCACGCCGGCCGTGCCGGCCACGACGAAGGCGCTGAGCAGAACCGCGCACCCGAGCAAAATGACCGGCCGGCGACCGTACCGGTCCGAGGCCATCCCGACCAGCGGCGAGGCGGCATACATACCGGCAATGTGCCCGCTGATGACGAAGCCGATGATGCGCAGATCGGCATCGCCGTGCTTGAGATGGATGGGCGTCATCGACATGACGGACGACATGACCGCCTGGCCGATGCACATGGCGGCCAGCCCGAGGTACGCGGCCGGAATCGAACGGATGAAAACGAGATTCTCCTTGATGGAGCGCTGCAGGATGGGGACAACGCTGACTTCGCCGCTGGAGACGCGCAACTGGCGGGCGGACAGCAGCGGATCGGGCCGGAGAAAGACGAAGATCACCGCCAGGGCAATGGCCAGCGCGACCATGGTGAGCAAATAGGGACCGGCGAGCTTGGGCACGCCGATCGTTTCGGCGAACCGGCCCATCGGCGAGGAGAGATTCGGCCCAAGCACGGAACCGACCGTGGTTGCCCAGACCACCGTGGAGAGCGCCCGCCCGCGATGCTGCGCCGGCGCAAGATCGACCGCGGCATAGCGCGATTGCAAGCCCGCGGTGGTGCCGCCGCCCATACCGACCAACCCCAGCAGCGCCAGCGGGAAGATCCGCAGGCTCGCCCCGATGACGACCAGCAGCGCCCCGAGCACGCCGATGCCATAGCCCACTATCAGCCCGGCCCGGCGGCCCTGCACATTCATGATGCGCGACACCGGTATGGCGATCAGCGCAGCGCCGACTACGGATGCGGTGGCGGAGAGCCCGCTGAGCGATTCGCTGGAAAGATCGCCGGCCAGCAGCGCTCCGACGGTCGCCCCGGTCGCGACCCCGACCCCGCCCAGGATTTGGGCGCTGGCGAGGGTTTTGACGATGTGCCGTTGGGTGGCCTGAACAGCGCTGGTGTCGATCGCTGCGCCGGCGGCGGTCTCGGTGCTGGTGGCTTGGGAGATCTCGGTTGCGGTCACGCGGCATTGCCTCGCACCGGGCAGCGCTGCCCGGTGGATCAGGATGTCTTCGATGTGGCCCGAATGCTTGCCTGCCGCCGAGTCCGCGGCGAATGTGCCCTCTGCGACAAATTGTCGCACGGGGACGATGGTGGACACCCGAGAACGATCGATCGGTGGATGATCGGCAATCGAAATGCCATTGCACGGATCTGTGTCGACCGATCGAGCAAAGAATCCAAGAACGCGGCAAACTATCTGCGTAATCCATCATATTCGCGGTTTATCGAAAAAGGAGTGCGAGCAATGCTGAGGCGGATGCTTTTCGTTGGCGCGGTCGTCGCGTTGTGTTTGGGGTGGCTCCCGGACGCTGCGGTTCCGCAGGCTGCCGCTGCCCAGGCAAGCCCCTCCCCATGTGCGGCCAACACCAACGAGGAGATCAGATCGCTCACCACCGATTTCGACCGTGCCTTCGTCCAGGGCGATATCGATACCCTGGCGCAGCTCATCTCGCCGGACATCGTGCGCGATACGCCGATGGGCGACCAAACCGGCAGCGATGAGACGCTCGCCAGCTTTTCCGCCTTTTTCGAGGCTTTTCCAGATTTGACCTCCGACGTCGATCTGCTGGTGGTGGATGCGCCGCTGGCGGCACTGCACTACATCGCCACGGCCACCCAGGCCAGCACCTTCTTCGGCAACGAGCCGCCCGGTCAGCCCGTCACCTTTGCTGGGATGTTCCTGCTCACCTTCGAATGCGGCAAGGTCGTCCACATGTATTCCGAGGTCGACCAGCTCTCCCAGCGCGGCCAGAGTACTTCGACTCCTGCGACCCCGGTCGCTGAGGCAGGCGCCGCCTCACCGGAAAGCTGCTCCGCGCTGACCGACGAGACCGCCACGACACTGATGGACACCTGGTATCACGATGTCTGGACCGGCCAGGCCGACCTGCTGGCGACCCTCACCACCCCGGATATCTACCATCACTGGGCGCAGGGACCCGACAGCAGCGGCCAGGACGCGCAGCTGGCGCATGTGCAAGCGACCATCGACATGCTTCCCGGTCTTACCTCGGACTACGACGCCATGGCGGTCGATGGCGATCTGATTGCCGTTCACTGGACCCAAACCCTCGGCGATGACAGCTGGGGCGGTCTCAATATCTTCCACACCACCTGCGGTCTGATCGACGAGGTTTGGTCGGAGATGGATCTCAATGAGTTGCCGGGGCTGACCGGGGAGGCGACTCCGGGAGCGTAGGGAGCGCGGACAACGTATCTCTTCGCGGCAACGTGGACGTCGATTGGCGTCCACGTTGTTGTGTTTGGGGGAATTAGGAAATGGGAATCGATTAGGTGATTTTTCGATTAGGCGGTGGGGTCGACCGAGACGTGCTCCGGAGCACCGGGGCCCGGCACCGAGTGTGGATGACGGGTAACCAGCCCGGGCATACGACGCACTGCCCAGGCCCGCACTTGCCAGGTGTGCCGCTTGGAGATAGAATAGAACAGATGTTCTTTCATTGTCAAGAGGGATCGCGGATTTGGGCTCCAGAGTCCGGGAATGCGCGGTTCCGGGGGAGGGACGAGATGGCCAGACGAGGGCGAACGTGTGTGGCGGCGGGGTGCAAGCGGCGGGCGGAGGCGGGGGCGGTGGTATGCGCCGATCACCAGTGGGCGACGCTGGACGCCGAGGCGGAACAGGAGGTTGCGCAGGTGACGCGGCGGGTCGAGGCGATGTCGCGGGTGGCGGGTGCGGTACAGCGGCGGGCGGCGGCGGCGAGCTATCGGGAGCAGCTCGATCGGGGGGCGTATGCGGCGGTGCAACCGGCGGAGCTGCTGGCGATGCTGGACGATGCTGGGGGTCATGCGGATTTGACCCGGGAGATCGGGATGTTGCGGATTGCGATGCTGCGGGTGCTGCGAGAGGAGGAGCAGCCGGCGCGGATGGCGCATGGGCTGGCGAAGCTTTCGGGCGCGCTGGGCCGGGCGATTACCTTGCAGGAGGCGCGGGAGCAGACCGCGGGACCCAGGACCGAATCGCACCTGGTCAAGCGGCTGAACGACATGATGGTGGATATCGGGACGGAGGCGAAGATCAACCGGGCGCCGTGGACGGTGGATCCGTACAACCCACCGAGGCATGTGGCGAGGGAACTGGAGCGGCACCGGTTGGAGCCGGGGTCGCCGGAAGCGGTGCTGTGGGTGGAGCAATGGCGGTATTGGCTGACGAAGAAGCGGGCGGACGATGGCTTCGAAGACGCGCGGGAGGCACTGGCGGTGGGGTTGGTGGAGGTGCACGGGGAGCTGGGGGATGGGCTGCCGAAGCGCAGGGGGTCGATCGATACGGGGAGTGGGTTTGGGGACAAGGGGT
>DASTFJ010000035.1:0-5020 GCA_035708745.1 Thermomicrobiales bacterium
GGTGTAGTCCTTTTCGATCTCGGCAATGAGGTTTGTATCGGCCAGCTGAAACTTGTCCCCGGCGGTGGGACCGAACAGATCGGCATACTGGCTGCGAGGAATCGAAACCATCAGTTGCTCCCTTTCGTCGCTTTGCCAGAAACGCTCTGACTGCTTGTCTCGGTTTCCATTTGCGCTTCTGGAACCGACTTGAATTCGAGTGCGACTGCCTTGTCGATCGCCTGTTTTACGGACCACTTGCCGGTGGTGCTGCCCATAACCAGCATGTTGAATCCGACCGCTCGACGGTCGCCGGCGTATTCCACCAGCTCCACAGATCGTTCCTGCCCTGGCTCGAAGCGAACCGACGTACCGGCCGGAATATTGAGATGCATCCCCATTGCCCGCGGCCGGTCGAACTCCAGCGCCCGGTTGACTTCGAAGAAATGGAAGTGGGAGCCGACCTGTGCGGCGCGATCCCCCGTGTTCTTGACCGTCACCGTATCGGTGCGGCGCCCGGCGTTGATCTCGATGTCACCTTTCCCGAAGAAGATTTGTCCCGGAATCGTTGCCATGGTCCTTTGCTCCGTTCTGATCAGGCAATTGGCTGGTGACACGAGACGAGCTTGGTGCCGTCTGGAAATGTGGCTTCGACTTGAATGAGCGAAATCAATTCGGGAACGCCCTCCATGACCTGATCGCGTCCGACCACTTTGGTGCCGAGCTCCATGCAATCCGGCACGCTCTTGCCGTCACGGGCGCCTTCGAGAATTGCCTCGGTGATCAGCGCGACCGCTTCTGAATAGTTCAACTTGGTTCCGCGGGCCATCCGCTTGCGAGCTAGGTCCGCCACCTGGTAGACGATGAGCTTGTCGATTTCTCGGGGCGCGAGATTCACGTGCTTCTCCCTCCACGTCGTTTTGATCCCAGTGCCGAAACGTAGCGCGAATTTGTCGACGTCTTTGCGTTGACATGGCGGAATTACTTTCGTCGGTCCGCCCACCAATGAACCCGCCGGTAGAGATTGATCGAACCCTCCGGCGTCGCTGCCTCTGCCGGAGCCACCGCTGTCAACCGATGCAGGAACGGCTTCGCGGCGATGAACCCATAGGTCGTGAGCACGAACGGAGCGGTAAAGATGTGCCCGCCGTATGGGGCAACAAATGCGGTCAGCGCGATCGAGACGACCACCGAGATGATGACCGCGATTGCCGCCACGATGATCGAGCTCACATCGAGCTCATAGAAAAGCCCTGCCAGCGCGATCATGGTCAATACGCCGTTGTAACCCATGAGTCCGAGTGCGAGTGAGCTCTGATCGGCGCCCAGAAACCAACCGGCCGCCAACCCGATCAGGCTCCCCAGGAGGGCCATTGCGGTGTCGATCTGACTGGAGAGAAAGATGCCAATGAGGAAGATGACGCCCACCCAGATGCTGTTCTGGAAAAAGACTTCGGAAATTCCCTTGAACAGACCCTCGTAAAAGTCGGAAAAGTCGAGCGACGCGCGTCCACTTGTCATCAGGGCGGGAAGCGCGGGCGCCTGCGAACTTGCACTCCCTTCGACCTGCGAGAAGCCGTAAATGCCAAGTGCGAAGAGCCAGATGGTGACGACGAATGGCCCAGTGAGCGCGGGGATCTGCCAGGTTCCGAGCAGGTTGCCGATAGCGGCTGAGGCGATGCATGCGGCAAATGCGCCCAGAACCGCATATGGCAGAAGGACCCAGTTGTCATCCAGATAGAACACCAGCGCCACGCCGACCAGGACAGCGTTATATCCATACAGGCCAGCGCCGATCGCTCCGTGAGGCACTCCCAGCCAATACGCGGTTCCGGTGCTCACCACGCAGGCAAGTAGGGCATAGGTGCCAAATTCCCAGCCGCCGACAAAGAGACCGATGAGAAAGAACAATCCGGTGATTGGGCTGTTTTGAAACATGACCTGCCCGAAACCGCGCAGAACGGCATCGACAAATCTCATGATCGGATTCCATGCCACCGCCGATTCCCAGCGATGCATAGGCGAAAGCGATGAGTTCATGCCTGCCGGTTCTCCCGTTTCATCCGCTGGTGGCTGAGTCGCTGAGTCACACACTTCGGCAAACGAACAATGCTTCCCGGCAGGAATCCACTTGCTGGGTTCGACCAGCAAAGACGCTCGGGCGAAATCATCCTACGGTTCATGAGCGAACAGGTCTATACAACTTTCGTATGACTTCGCCGACGCATGATGCTCCGGTCAATCCATCTAACGAACAAGGAGGATGACGTCGCCCGCTCCGCATTTCAGGCTAAGCTCGCGCAACATTCGCCGGCGTCGGCCGATGGTCCGCCTAGTTCGAAAGGTGAACCCAGATGACACATTCGCCAGGAAATCTCGAACTGTTGGGATATCCGCCCGATGCTCGACTGCTCATCATCAATGCCGATGATTTCGGGATGTGCCATTCGATCAATGTCGCCACTGTCGAGGCGATGCGCACCGGTATCGTGACCACTACCAGCCTGATGGCTTGTTGCCCATGGGCGTGGGAAGCGATGGGGTTCCTGCGTGACGATCCGTCGCTCTCGTTTGGGGTGCATCTGACCCTGGTCAACGAAATGCCCGGCTATCGTTGGGGACCTGTGGCTGCACGAGACACCGTTCCATCGATTGTCAATCCTGATGGGTTTTTCTTTTCTGATCCCGAAATTCCGAAGCTCTATGCGCAGGCAGAACTGGCTGATGTGGAGCGCGAATTCCGCGCGCAGATCGACCGGGTGCTGAATTTCGGCTTGCGACCGACGCATCTCGATTGGCATTGCGTACTCGACGGCGGGCGCCCCGATATTCTCGAGCTGACATTGCAATTGTGTGAGGAGCACGGGCTGGCTATGCGGGTCAACGATCCGCAGCTGCGGGAGTCGCTGATCGCAGCGGGCAAACCGGCGAACGATACGCCAATCATCGATGGCTATAGCTTGCCATTGGAGGAGAAGAACGCGACCTGGGCCCGAAAGCTGGGTGAGCTTCCGCCGGGATTCCACCAATGGGCTGCGCACGTCAGCACAGGAGACGCGGAAGCGCAGGCAATGGAGCCCACCGGCTGGCGGGTGCGGAAAACTGATTTCGATTTCTTTACCTCGGACCGGGCCAGGGAGCTGATCGAGGCAAACGGCATCATTCTCGTCGACTACCGGGAAGTCCAGCGGCTCTGGTCGAGCTGACGAATACCGGTTTTGTGCTCCGTCCGGCTTCATACTTGGTCGCCGTGGCCGAGGGAAGGACACGAGCCCGAAGGAAAGGATGTTCGATGAACCGCATTCGATGGGTATTCGCCGTTCTAGTGCTCGTATCGATGGTGATAATTGCCGGCGCTCGCTCGGCCGGCGCCCAGGGCGCCACGCCGATTTCTGTGCCGACGCCGGTGGCGGCCGGGTGCGATCAGATTCCCGCCTACGTCCAGGAACGGCAGAAGATCATGGACGATCTCCTAAACGGCATCGCTGCGATCTTTCCAGACGTCGCCACGCCGGTGGCCGACCATGGTGATCAGCTTCTGATCGCCATGATGGCGATGACGCCGGAACAAACCACAAGGCTTGGTCAGCTGTACGATGAGCTTGCCGGCAAGCTCGAAAAACTGGATGTTCCTGAGATTGCGCGGTTCTATAACGAACAGGTCGTCGCGCTCTATCGCGCATCGGCAAGGACCTTTGAAGAGGCGGCGTCCTCGGATCTCACGACGGCCGGACAGAAATACGGCGAACAACTGGGAGTCATCGCGGCCGCGGTGAACGACTACGGTGTGGCGGCGGTCGCCATCTGCCCGGCTTTCTCGGATGTGGTGACGATCGACCAAACCCAGATCGGTCTGTAAAGGGCGAAAGCACCGTCCGAGTGAATACAAAACGCCCGGGCCAGGAATGGCTCGGGCGTTTTGCTCTTTGGTGGCCGATCGATGGCTCAGAAGTTGAACGGAGAGCCGCTGTTCGGTGCGCCGTAGCGGTTGTCGCCCTCGGTTCCCTTCCAGACGATCAAGTAGATGGCAAAGAAGAAGTTCACGATGGGGACAAGACCCAGGAGGTAGAGCCAGCCGGACTTGTCGAGATCGTGCAGGCGTTTGATGCCCATGAAAATACCGGCAATTCCGGCGATGATGGAAATGATCGCCTGAACCCATTCGCCCCGATCCCCAAGCAGGTAGCCGATGATGCTGAAGATGATCGCGATAGCGACGATCCAGATGATCCAGTCCTTACGGCCGATGCGGCCGTCGGCGTTGAACAGTTTTGCGAAATCCATCCCTGGTCCCTCTCCATGTGATGCACGTCGTGTGTCGAAGACGCATGCGAATGCTTCCACGCGCGTAGCGGGGCGCCGCGCGGAATGCGGGATCACTCTGTCAGTGCCGGCAGTCCTCGGCTTTCTAGCGCCTCCTGGAGAGTGCGGATCGCTTTGGGTCCCACGCCATGAAGCGCAAGAAGCTGGGATTGAGAAGCGCCCGCAACCGATTCGAGCGTGCGATTGCCGGCGAAATCGAGTGCGCGCATGGCCGGCTGGGACAATCCCTCCGGCATTGCACTCTGACTCGACTCGACCTCAGTCATGCACATCTCTCGTGATCACTTGGAGAAAAACATAGTCCCGACGAACCACTGAACTCGTCCCACCGCCCCTTGGCTTTGGACCGAAACGCGCCCCGCAACGCTTCCGACCCGCCCCCCTGGATTTCGCCATTTCGCATCTGGCTTTTCGAGCCGGGTGTTACCCCGGAAATCGCCTTTTGTCGAAACGTGGTGGTCCGTTTCAGGTGCTCCTCGGGACCATGTACGTACACAATAAAGAATCCCGAAGTCGTTGTCAAGCCCTTACCGCAAATTTCGTAATGATTGCGTAGGTACGCGGGGTTATTGACGTAACGGCTCGAGATAGACGCCGAGCGACGCGCCGGGTCGCAGCGCCGGTGCGGCTGGCATAGTAGTGCGATTATTTCGATGGTTACTGAGTGTCATCTACGGTGGTTTCGACGGTCAGCACGGTGGAGTAATCCGTTGGATAG
>DASTFJ010000036.1:0-6537 GCA_035708745.1 Thermomicrobiales bacterium
CGGCGGCGATGGCCGCGAGGATCGACCAGCATTCCCAGGCGCCGTGCTCGACGCCCTCCCAACCTGGGGTGTCCGATTCGATGAGCTGGTGATCGAGAATCCAGACCGAATCGAAACCGGCGGCTTCGGCGTCGCGTGCCATGCCGGCGATGTCGTCCCAGCGTGGCGTACCTCCCATGAAGAACAGCTCCCCGGCGGGGAGAAAGAGTCCGACCTCGAGGCGTCGGGGTGAGTCCGTCATTGGCTCGGGGTGCGCTCCGTCGTTGGATCGAATGCGTCGTGGTCGGGATTGTAGAGGAGAATCACATACGCTCGTCGGCTTGATCTCACCCGGGAAAATAGCTAATATATTAGCCAAAATCTTCGAGTGACTGGACTGCTAGATGACCGTGCGTATCGTCAGTGCAACTGAGGCAAAGAACAGATTCGGCGCTGTGGTGAAGAGCGCTCGCGAAGAGGTCGATGTGGTGCTGGTCGAAAATCACGGCCAATCCTACATCTACCTCGTCGCGCCCGATGAGTTTCAGCGGCTGCAGGAGGCCGACGCGGAACTCCGCAAAAGGAAACGACTCGAACGCCTGGACGAGATCATGCGGGTTCAGGCGGACCTCAATAAAGACTTGACGGCTGAGACTGCTGAGGCACTAGTCCAACGCGCCATCGATGAAGATCGCGAAAAGCGGCGGAGCATGACTGAACGGGCTCAGGAAAATTAGGTGAGGACTTGCGTCGTTACCGATGCAAACGTATTCCTCAGCTTCCTGCTCTTTCCTGACAATCAGACAGCCGCGGTGCGTGTCGTGAAGGGTGCGATCGATGGTGATTTCGGCGTCGTATTTCCGGCCGGAGTTGCGGAGGAATTGCGACGCAAGGTGCGCGAGAAGTCGTACTTTCGTGTCCGAATAGCCGAGCGTTCCCTTGAGCATCTCGTCGGGTTGATGTTGGAAGTAGCCGTGGATCCCTGGGAGAGCGCGTCGTGGCCACACCAGAGCCGTGATCCCAACGACCAGTATTTGCTCGATGCGGCTGCCGGCAATGGCGTCGAATTCTTGATAACGGGAGATAAGGTGCTGTTGGAGACAAGGCGAGCACCTGAATCCGCCCTGATCGTGACCCCGGCGCAGTTTCTGGCCTTGAGGGATCTCATGCTGTCTGAGTAAATCCGGAAGACGCCTTGCGGGAAGAGTACAAGTGACTTACAATACGTAAGCACTCAATCGCTCCTTACTCCCTGAAAGGCCCCAATCCTTGACGCACCCATCCATCCCGGCCGGCACTCATATCGGCCATGTGCATCTGAAGGTCGCCGATCTCGATCGCGCGATCGCGTTCTATCGTGATGTGCTCGGATTCGACCTGCTCTACAACATGGGCAGCGCCGCGTTTCTCTCGGCCGGTGGCTATCACCATCACATAGCATTGAATACCTGGGAGAGCGCCGGCGGGCAACCGCCGCAGGGTGGTTCGACCGGGCTGTATCACTTTGCTATCAACTATCCGACTCGGCGCGATCTGGCGGTCGCTTTCAAACGGCTTCTCGACAGCGGTTGGCAGATCGAGGGCTACAACGATCACGGCACGCACATTGCGCTCTATCTGCACGATCCCGATTTCAATGGCATCGAGCTGGCCTGGGATCGCGATCCGAGCGAATGGCCGCAATTCCAGAACCTGGGCAACGACCAGGCCGTGCGGAATATGCGGGACGGGCATCGACGGCTCGATCTGCGGGGTTTACTGGCCGAGGCCGATGCGCCCGCCGAGTCAGAATTGGAAATGACCCCGGCGTAATCATCATCACGCATTCGAACATTGCCCAATCCGATGCCGTCCGTCATGCTTGTCGGACGGCATCGTGGCGTGGGCGTCATTGCAATCAGGAGCGCGGGTGGACACCTCAGTCGAACTCGACAGCTATATCGACCGCTTGTTGGAGAATCTCGGAATCTCCAAAGCTGAGCTGGCGCAGGCGTTGGAAGTGTCCGAGCGGTCGATCAAACGCTGGCAGGCGGGCAAGAGCTTTCCGCAATACGAATCGCGCGCCCGGTTGGAAGAGCTGGACGCGTTGGCCGTTCGGTTGCTGGCGTCATTTCCCGATGTTGCCGCCATCCACGCATGGCTACGCGCGCCGAATGCGAGCAGCGACGGGCGGAGTCTGGTGGACGCGATTCTGAGCGACCGGTTCGATCTGGTGAATCTCGCGCTCGATCGCCGCAATGCCGATTCGATGGGCTCCCGAGCGCGAGGTCCTGAGCTCTGAGACGATCTTGAGCAGGCAGCCGGTAGCTCCTGACCCTTGACCCGAGAGGGCACAGCGGCCCTGGACTACGATCGTCGAAAGGCGCAGGACTGACGGAGAGGCACATGGACGACCTGGCGAAGCATTTCATCGAAGACGAACCCCGCACGCATATCGGCGAGGTGTTGAAAGTGGAGGTGGCCGTCACCCGCGGCTGGTGGGTATTGCCACTCGAGATGTTGCTTGGCGGACAGCTCCTGGGACGGTTCTTCAGCGCCTCGGGACATCGCACGCGCACGGGGCTCGGCTACACCGCTTGCATGGCTGCGGCTACCGCGGTGCATGCACTTGGCCACATCACCACCGCCCGTATGGTCGAAGCGCCGATGGATACCTTATTGGTGACGCCGATTCGACCCTACACCCTCTACGACGACACCGGTGAAACCATTTCGGAAGATCAACACCGGGGGCGGGCCATCGGTGGTCCGGTGGGGAGTCTCACGGCCGGTTTTGGCGCGCTGCTTCTCTCGCTCTTGGTGAAGAACCGTTATCTTCGCTTTTTCGGAATCGCCAGCGCCGCCGCCGGATTGGGCGCGCTGATCCCGGCGTTCGGCAACGACGGCGAAGAGCTCTTCCTGAACAAACACGGATAGCGCGGCCTGCTGATTCGGACGATGACGGAACACAGGGATGCTCTGAACTGAGCATCCCTGTCTGCATTTGGTTCCTTGGGCCTCGGTAACGTGGTCGTTCGTCAGGCCGTGGGATTCCAGACGCCGCTTGCGGCAGCCGCGCGGGCGTAGTCGCGGAAATCGCGGGGTGGGCGGCCCAGCGCGCGCTGGACGCCATCGGCCAGCCAGGCATTGCGTCCGTCCAGAACCGTGACGAAGAGATAGCTCAGCAGCCCGATGATTTCCTCGGGCACGTCGACTGCGCGCAGGCTGTCGTCGAAGGTTGCCTGATCGATCTGGCTGTAGCGAATATCGCGCCCAGTCGCCAAAGCGATTTCCTGAACGGCTTCGGCCATTGTCAGGGTGCGCGGTCCCGTGAGCTCATAGAGTTGACCGGTGTGGCCTGGCTGGGTGAGCGCGGCCGTGACGACGTCGGCGATATCGTCCGCATGAGTGAAGGGTTCGCCAATATCGCCAACTGGCAGCGCCAGCTCTCCCGCCAGAATGCCATCGATGAAATAGCTTTCGCTGAAGTTCTGCATGAACCAGGAGGAGCGCACGATGGTCCAATCCAGCCCGGCGTTTTGCACGATGGCTTCCGCCACCTGCGCTTCCGGTTCGCCCCGGCCGGAAAGAAACACGACCCGCTCGATCCCGACCCGTTTCGCGAGCGATGCGAACTGCTCGATGGCGCCGGCTGCCTCAGGCAACGACACATCGGGCGCGTAGGTGATGTAGGCGGCACGGTTCCCGGCAAGCGCGGCCGGCCAGCCATCGGGCCGATCCCAATCGAATGCCGGGTCCGAGCCGCGTGAGCCGCTTCGCACTGGCACGCCCAGCGCTTCCAGGCGTTCGACGACTCGCCTTCCGGTCTTTCCGGTGCCGCCCGTAACGAAAACCGGGCCGAGCTCGGTTGCGTTCCGGTTGAGCGTAGTTCGTTCGATCGTGGTGTCCATCGCTGTCTCCTGATGCGATCTGCCGCCGAACGATTCAGCGGCGCGTTCATCCACTATCAGGTGAGTAGACGGGATGCGCTATGATCGAAGAGACACATTGCTTGCTCGTGCGTCCACAGGCGTTGGACGCTGGACTGATTATCGATATGCTTGCAGCATGAGTACACCAGCCCTTCCATCGTCTGATCCCCTCGGGGAAGCCCTTTACTACCTGCGCATGACCGGGCTGTTCTATAGCCGCTGCGTTTTCACCGCGCCATGGGGTCTCGATCTCCCAGCTTTGCCAGAGTTCGTGATGTTTCACGCGGTCACCCGAGGGAGTTGTTGGCTCGATCTCGGAGGGGACGAACAGATACCGCTCCGAGCGGGCGATGTGGTGCTGGTTCCCCACGGAGAAGGACATCTGCTCAGGAATCAGCCCGCGGGTTCGACGATTTCACTGTGGGACACGCCGCGCATATCCGTCAGCGAACGCTATGACTTGCTCCAGATCGACGGTGGGGGCGAGCGTACCGATTTGATCTGTGGAGCGGTGCGCTTCGAGCATGCGGCCGCAGCCAATCTGATCGGTGTGCTGCCGAATGTCCTGCACATCGAATCGGGCGCATCGGCGCAGGGCGAATGGGTGCAGAGCACCTTGCGCTACATGGCGACCGAGGCACGCACGCTTCGGCTTGGTGGAGAGGCAGTGATTACCCGACTCTCCGATGTGCTGGTGATCCAGGCGATTCGCACGTGGTTGGAAGAGTCGGACGCCGCGCAAGGCGGTTGGCTGGGCGCCTTGCGGGACGAGAAGATCGGCCGGGCGTTGACCGCGATCCATCGCGAACCGGCCCGAGAATGGTCGGTGGCGTCCCTGGCGGATGAGGTGTTCATGTCCCGGTCCGCGTTCGCGGCGCGGTTCACCGAACTGGTCGGCCAACCTGCCATGGCCTATGTCACCTGGTGGCGCATGCAGGTCGCGCTGGGACTGCTGCGCGACGAGCACATAACGGCCGCCGAAGCCGCCGACCGGGTTGGTTATGGATCCGAAGCCGCCTTTAGCCGCGCCTTCAAACGTACGATCGGGTTCTCTCCCGGCTCCGCTCGTTCGCAGGAGCCGGAACCGGTACTTCCTGCCTGGACGACGTAGGGAAATGGATGGCCCAAGCGAGGGTTCGCACGTCACATCAACGTCCAATTTTCAGATCCTGTCGCAGCGGGATGGATTGTTTCGATGACGGGCAGATCAAGGGTCATTCCTCTCCAGGCGACAAGCCGAGCAGCTGCTCCGGGCCACGAAGCGCCAGGGCCCGGCGGAGCTCGGCGGCGCGGTGGTCGAGATCGCGCTCGAAGGCGGCTCGGTCTCGTTCGGACAGGTCGGCCATGAGGGCGAACGCGCCGTAGCCCTGCAGCCAGCCGAACTCGGCCTCCAGTGCGCGGTTGCCGCAGCGATGGCGCGCGGCCAGACCGCGGCGGTGCGCCCGGCGGAGTGCCGTGGCTTGCTGTGAGGAAACATGGTCACCGGAGAAGCGGATGTCGAGCACCTCGCGGATCAGCTCGATCTCTTCCTCGGCCAATGTGGCGATGAGCGCCAAGGGATCGACTTCGTCATCACAATGGCCGGTGGAGGCATCGATCTGCGCCAGCTCTTGCTGCTTTGCCAAGGCATCGTGACGGGCAAGGGCGCGCGAGAGTCTTCCGGCGAGCCAGATGGCGATCGGGAGACTCAGCACGACGATAGCGGTTGCAAGGAGTCCGGGATGAGGAATCGACACAATAGCGCCAATAATGCCTTGGCCGGTGACGTTCTGTTGCCACCTGCTGGTACGCTGTCACTAGCAGTCGGATGTCTATCAGAGGTCCTCGAGGCGGATATCGCGGTTCGCTGTGGCTGCTCAGGCGCCTCCATCGCCAAACTGGACACTGCTCCAGGATGCTCTACCCATCGTCCCCGAATCCCCGGCGCGTCGAGCCATGGACGATCACATACTCAGAATCAACACCCAGATTCCTCCCCGGCCCCCGGGACTACTGGCGCGGGAACGGCTGGTTGAGGAGATCGAGCGGAATCTGGTCGATTCCCGCCTCATCCTGGTGGCGGCTCCCGCTGGATACGGAAAGACCACCACTCTGACCGAGTGGGCGCACACGACCAGCCGCGCTGTCGCCTGGTTGAATATCGAGCCAGAGCAAAACGATCCGGAGCGATTCCTGCGCTATCTGGCGATCTCCTGGAGTGCCGCCGATCCCAAGGTACTGCGCTCTGCGGTGGGGTTACTCCTCGAATCGTCACTACCTGCGCTCGATCTGGTGGCCCGCGCGATGGCCAACTACGCGCTGCTGGCGGAGATTCCCGTGGCATTCGTGCTGGACGACCTCCATCTCATCCAGGAACCAGCTGCCGGCGATCTTCTGCGCTTTCTGGTCGAGCATTTGCCGCCCGAGTTCCGTTTCATCGTGGCCGCCCGTTCGCAGCCGGGCATGTTGGCGCCACGGCTGCGGGTGCGCCAGCGTCTCTTTGCGATCGGCCCCACTGAGCTTGCCTTCAGCACGGAGGAAGCGGCGTCATTCTTCGCGCGGTCACGTAGGCAGGCGCTCTCGGACGACGAGATCGGCCGAGTGCAGGAACAATGCGAAGGCTGGGCCGCTGGGCTCCAGCTCATGGCACAGTCGAGCGCGACGCGAT
>DASTFJ010000037.1:0-3938 GCA_035708745.1 Thermomicrobiales bacterium
GGAACGCGTCGGGCCGATCTCGGACTCGACCATATCGAGCGCCCGGACTTGACCGCGCAAGGCCTTTTCGACCGGGGAGAGTGGGATCGAGTCCATGTGATCGACCGGATGCACCTCCAATCGGTCTCGACCAGCGCACAACAGCTCGCGAACCGGGATCTGGAGTTAGATGCCTACTATCGTCACGTCTTCCAGCTCGTTTGGGGCAACGAAGCCGGCTATGCGGTCATCCCAAAGCATCCGGGAAGCTGGCACGGCTGGACCTACCAGCAGATCGTCGATGTCGTGAATCAGCTGCAAGCGCCCGCCTCGCTTGCGTTGGGCGTCGTAAGTGACGAGGGGGCACTCGTCATCGGTCTGCTCGGCGAGGTCAGCGACGGGTCGTTCCGCAAGGTGACCACCTTCGAATCGCTTCCCTTCGATCGCTTGGAGGTTTCGGTCACGCAGGAGTTCCTCGACCGGCTCTGGTCGCATCTTGCGACGACCGATTACCCACCGGCGACAGTCTTGCTTTGCACCGAATCGATCTTCGACCGTTGGGTGAATGAGCCCGACAAAGCCAGAACGATTTCAGAAGCGATCGACTCCGGCACAGCCGTGCTGCGACTGCGGGACGAACCGCCGTTCATCTGGTAGCAAACCGTCCGGCATCGCGCTCGAGGCTTGTCGTGCACAATAACGACCTGTGATCGCGGCCCCACCCGGTCGCGCTGGCTTCGTTAGGACGAGCACCATGGAACAGACACATTCCTCGAACAACGGCCACCTGTCGAACCCCGCCAATGCCGCCTCTGAAGAACGCACCGAGGACGACCACATCTTCGGGTTCGACACGCTGGCGGTGCATGCCGGCCAGCGTCCCGACCCCACGACTGGGTCGCGCGCGATGCCGCTCTATCAGACGACATCCTACGTTTTCGAAGACACCAACCACGCGGCCGAGCTCTTCGCGCTGCAACGGTTTGGGAATATCTATAGCCGCATTATGAACCCGACCAACGCCGCCTTCGAGGAGCGCATCGCCGCGCTCGAGGGAGGCGTCGGGGCTCTGGCGGTCGGCTCCGGGCAAGCCGCCCAATTCATCGCATTGACCACGCTTCTTTCGCCAGGCGACCAGATCGTCTCCTCGTCGGCGCTCTACGGGGGCACCTACACGCAGTTCGATATCACCCTGCGGCACTGGGGAATCGACGTCGTCTTCGTCGATCCAGCCGATCCGGAGAACTTCCGCCAGGCGATCACCCCGAAAACCAAAGTGCTCTACGGTGAAACGATCGGGAATCCGCGCATCGATGTGTTCGATATCAGTCCAGTCGCCGCCATCGCGCACGAACATGGGCTGCCGCTCATCATCGACAACACCTTTGCCAGCCCCTATCTCTGCCGCCCGATCGAGCATGGCGCCGACATCGTGGTCCATTCGGCCACCAAGTTCATCGGCGGGCACGGCACCTCGATCGGCGGTGTCATCATCGAATCGGGCCGCTTCCCCTGGGACAATGGCAATTTTCCCGGCATGACCGAACCGTCGCCCGGCTATCACGGCATCCGCTTTGCCGAGACGTTCGGCGAATATGGCTTTCTGATGAAAGCCCGGGTCGAGAATCTGCGCGATCTGGGTCCGGCGCTCAGCCCGTTCAATTCCTGGCTCTTCCTGCAAGGACTCGAAACGTTGCCGTTGCGCATGGAGCGACATTCGCGCAATGCCGAGCAACTTGCGGCCTGGTTGCTGGAACATCCACTAGTGAGCTGGGTCAGCTATCCAGGGTTGCCAGATAGCCCATATCGCCCGCTAGCGGAGAAGTATCTGCCTAAAGGTTCGGGCGGCATCATGACCTTCGGTATCGAGGGCGGCCGCGATGCCGGGGCGCGATTTATCGAATCGCTGACGCTCATCTCGCATCTTGCGAACGTGGGCGATGCCAAATCGCTCATCATTCATCCGGGGAGCACGACCCATCAGCAGCTCTCCGACGAGCAGCAACTTGCCGCCGGGGTCAGCCCCGATCTGATTCGCTTCTCAGTCGGCCTCGAAGACGTCGACGATCTTATCTGGGATCTCGACCGGGCGTTGCGCAAATCGCAGGTCGCCGAGCCGAGCGCGATTGGAGTGGCAGAATGACGAATCACGTCGAACAATGCGCCGTTCCCTGGTCGAATCAACATGTCACGACCGCAGGCGCTTATGAGCGGCTCCGGTTGCTACAGAATGCCAAGACGATTGCCATGGTCGGTTTGTCGGCGGATCCGATGCGGCCGAGTCATTTCGCCGCGATCTATATGCAGTCCGAGGGCTACGAGATCATCCCGGTGAATCCGCGTCTGGCTGGCCAACAGATCCTCGGACAAACGGTCTACGGGTCGCTGCTCGATATTCCGAAGGATCGCAAGATCGATATCGTCGATGTCTTCCGGAAACCGGGCGACGTTCCGGCGGTGCTCGACGAGGCGATCGCAATCGATGCACCGGTATTCTGGATGCAGCTCGGCATTGTCAATGAGGATGCTGCCGCTCGCGCCCGTGCGGCCGGGATGGATGTGGTCATGAATCGTTGTGTCAAGATCGAGCATGCCCGCTTCTTCGGCGGGCTCAATCTGGTTGGCATGAACACCGGAGTCATAACGTCACGACGCACGATTGGTTGAGCCGGAAAGCAGGAAATTCAAATGCAAGACTCCAGCTCGTCTCGCGTCGTCCTCCTGAGATCGGAACAAGAGGGGCCCGATGCACGCTACCTTCGTGCATATCTCGACGGCCAAGGAAATCTCCATATCGATGGTCAGGACCTTGGTCCGGCGACGTCTATTGTCAGTCGTGATGGAGAATACGAATGGGGCAGGACGATCCAGAAAGAAGACCTGCCGAACGTGATTGCGCTTCTCGATGGGTCGCCTGAGGACCATATTCTTGACCTGCTCGAACGCAATTGGACGGGCAAACGATCCGGCGAGCTCGAGCGCAGGCTAAGCGAAAGCGCCATTCTCAGCAGGTTGTGGACCTGGAGTGGTTAGTCGAGCGCTTCTCCGAGTGCCCATTACTCATTAGGTCGCAGACTGGAGTTACCGGTTAGATGGATCCGCTAGACGCACCGCATCTCAACCAGCCGCTCATCATCTCGGCGGCGCTCACCGGGTCCTGGCCGACCAAAGAACAGAATTCCAATCTCCCGGTCACCGAAGAGGAGATCGCCGAAGCGGCCGTCGAAGCCGCCGCCGCTGGCGCGGCTATTGTCCATCTGCACGTGCGCAACGAAGACGGCAAGGTCACCTGCGACCCACGCCGGTACGCCAAATGCCGCGATCTCATTCGGGAAGCCGGCTGCGACGTCATCATCAATATGAGCACCGGCGGTGGCGCCGGGCAGACGACCGATGAGCAACGCGCCGAACCAGTCACCCTGGCGCCGGAAATTGCCTCCTTCGATTGCGGTTCGCTCAACTTCGGCAAAGGAGTGTTTGTCAATTCTCCGTCGTTCCTGAGCAAGCTGGCCGCCTCGATGGTCGAATTTGGCGTGCGCCCCGAGATCGAATGCTTCGAGCCGGGTCACGTCGCCAACGGACTGCGTCTCATCCAGGAAAGCGCCATCGAGCCGCCCTACTGGTTCCAGATGGTGCTCGGCGTTCGCGGCGGCGCACCCGGAACGATCCAACAACTCGTGCATATGGTGCAAATGTTGCCTTCTGGCGCAATTTGGTCCGCCTGCGGAATCGGCCGGTCGCAGCTACCCCTCGGCGTGGCGGCCATGACTATGGGTGGGCACGTGCGCACCGGCCTCGAGGACAATCTCTATTACCACAAGGGCGAGCTGGCACAGAGCAATGCCCAACTCGTGGCGCGGCTGGTCCGAATCGCCGGCGAGCTCGGCCGCCCGGTTGCCACACCGCTGCAAGCGCGGGCGATCCTGGGCATTTCGCCCCTGGCATGACGCTTCGCTTCG
>DASTFJ010000038.1:0-14358 GCA_035708745.1 Thermomicrobiales bacterium
GCCTGTATCCCAGGCGATACCCAATCCTGCTATACGGGGACCACAGGAACAGAGGGTGTCGGCGTTTGTCGGGCGGGAACCCAGACCTGCCGGCCGGACGGAAGCGGTTTCGATGAATGCGCCGGCGAAATCCTCCCATCGCCTGAAATGTGCAATGGGTTGGATGACGATTGTGATGGCATGGTCGACGAAGGCGTCCTCGAAGTCGGCACCATCTGCACGATCCCAGTGCCTGACTGGCTGCCCGGACATTGTGACCAGGGCACGGTGCAGTGTCTCGATGGCCAGCTCCGCTGTTGCTCGACGTGCTCGGACTTTGGAGACCCGGTTTGCGCTTAGCGCAACACTGTGCGCAGACCGCTTGTAACTGGGACGACCTCTCAGGCGCTCGAGGGAAACGTCACATACGCACGCATGCGGATCACGCGCAAATCCACTCATTCGATCGGCTAGCAGGTCGCCGGGCGCAATGTCCGGTGACGAGAGAACAGGAGAGGAATTCATCATGAACCACGACATCTCGCGACTGAATGAACGACTGATTTCCCGGCGACAGGTCACCCTGGGGGCGGCATTCGGCGGAGCACTTGTGGCCTTCGGTCGGTGGGTTCCGAGCGCCGGCGCCCAGGCTATCGATCTCGCCAGCCTGGGGTATCCCACGCTCGATGTGACCATTACCGCGGACGGCTTTGCCGGCATCCCCGAGACGCTCGCGGCAGGCCGGTATCTGCTCAATGCCACGGCCGAGGATCTCGAGGAAGGGGGCGCCGTCGCGTTTCTGTCTCCTTATGAGATGAGTCCTGAGGAGTTCCTCGCGTTTCTCGGTGGTGGCGCACCGCCGGCGTCCCCAGAGGCAGAGGCCGCGACGGGCGACGAGGAGGGAGGCGAAGGAGAGGGGGCGCTCCCAACGTTTGTCTACCAATCCACGTTCGCCGGGGGTGTGGTGGCTGCACCGGGTATGCCCGGCACGGCCGTGATCGACCTCACAGAGGGCGAGTGGATTGCCTGGGGAGACGACCCGGAAAGCAGCCAGGCGCCGGTGATAGTGAGCGTGACCGGAGCGTTTCCGACCGACGTGGCGGAACCGGATGCCGATGTGATGGCGACGCTGGTCGACTTTGGCATCATGGTCGAGGGCAATCTGGTCGCCGGTGAGCATGTGCTCGGGATCGAGAACCTCGGAGCGCAACCCCATTTTGTGGATTTGGAGATCGTGCCCGCTGGTACGACCAATGAGGATCTGGCAGGACTGCTCGCATCCGTCATGACCGGAGGAACTCCAACCGCCGGAGGCTTGACGGAAGCGGACTTGCAGCCAGTGCTGTTTACACCGACCCAGTCGATCGGTACGATCACCTGGACAAAGGTCTCCCTCGAAGCGGGGACCTATGCCGCCGTGTGCTGGTTCCCAACCGCCGGAATCGGCGACCCACACGCCCTCCACGGCATGCACACGATTTTCGAGGTCGCGGAGGCCTGATCTTCGCTCCGGCGAACCAGGGGCCCAGGCGCGATGCCTGGGCCCCTGGTGCGTCCGCTTCGTAGGTGGGAGTCGGACCGGGGCGGGTCCAGCGAATTGCAGAAAGGTCGAGACAGGCTACGCTGCACTGTCATGCTGACGAAGGAAGCATTTCCTCGCCGCAGCGAGTCTCACCCAGCGACCCCGCTCAGAAGGAATTGCCAACCGTTCTGAAATCCGATTCATGCGAAGGGACGCAGAACTGCCGGGTCGTATTCCTCGTCGATGAAGGTCGATACGTGGCGCAATATCGATTCTGGGTCCGCCAGCATCGCCGATCGGTCGACACGCATCACTTTTTCCGCCCCCAATGCGATCTCCAGATCGCGCGCTGCCTGCACCGTCTCGATCCAGCGATCGTAGGCGCGTTCTTCGTCCATAAAGACGAACCGGGAGCGATAGAGCATACGCCGGTCTTTCTGGTGCGCGGCCACCACTTCATCCGGATCGCGTAGCACATGGATGAACTTGGCGTGCGGAAAGAGCCGGTAGAGATCGAAACCGTGCTCGGCCAGACTGTCGCTCTCGGCCAGCACGCGGGTGCGAGTTTGCTTGACGCGGGTGCGCAGCAGCTTTTGCCGTTCGTCTTCGAACGGCGCCGAGATCGACGGATCGATCCCACGCAGCAACAGCTCGTGCGCGGCCGCGCCGAAGTGAGCGGCGAATTGTTCGGTATCGACCCGCTGGATGGTCAGGTCGTTGACATTGTCGGTTTCCTCGACCGAGGTAAACGCGATATGCAACGACGAGGAGAGATTGGTCAGCCAGGTCGGATCGAGCGTCAGCTTGAATGACGGGATCTGCGCGATCGCCAGTGCGAGAATGCTCGCGCCGGAACGGGGCGCGCCGATCACGAAGACCGGTCGCGGCGCGGTGGGCGCGCTTGTTTTGCGCCGAGCTGGAGTCTTGCGGTGTGAGTCGGCAGCCGGAGCGGGGTCGACACCCTTGGGCCACGCTTCCCCGTCGACACCGAGCAACGCCGGACCGGAAAGATGGCTGAGCGTGGCCGGGGAGGTGACCGCCATCGGCGCCAGAATCGGCCCGAGGCCGGCTAGGGCGCGGTCGGCGATCCACTGGGCGCGCGGGTGCTGAATCGCCCACAGCTCGCGGCGGATGGCGGTATGGATACCGGTTTCTTCTGAGCCCGTCAGTGAATCGGAACGGGTGCGATAGACATAGACGAACTCGGGGGTATTCGCGATCGGCCCCACCGTGGCCGCCCGGCGCAGGAACTCCGTATCGCCTGAAAACGGCAATCCCGTACAAAACCCGCCGGTGCGCTGGATCAGATCGCGCGTGACCAGCGTGGTCGGATGGTGCACCGGTTTGCTCTTCGGCGTCGTGCGGAAGGTCTGCTCCGGGTCGAGCGGGTGCTGATAGAGCACGACCTCGCGTTCATCGACGATCAGCCGGTGCCCCTGGCTGCCGATCAGCTCTTTGCCGGTGCGGGTGGCGAGATCGAGCAGCACATCCAGCCGGTTCGGGGCCGACCAGTCGTCGGAATCCTCGAAGAGATAGGCGTCATAGCCGGTATGGTCGATCACTTCCTGGATCAGGCGGAAAGGCCCGGAGTTTTCTTCCGCGCGCAGTAGGGTAACGCCCGGATACGCTTCGAGCGTCTTGGTGGGCGGGGTCGTGGAGCAGTCGTCGATCACCACGATGCCCTGCAGCGGCCGTGATTGCTTGAGCAGCGAGTCGACCGCGGCTTCCAGATACGCTTCCGCCTCGAAATAGGGAATGACCCCCAGAATCTTCGCATCGGGCGTGAGGTGTGTGCCGGCTTTGTCGAGCTTGAGAACATTGTCCAGCACCTGGTCGGTTGCACGATGGCGCACCGAGGCATCTGGCTGAGGGAAGCGGGTCTCGTCTCCGAGTAGGAGTTGCTCCTTGTAATCGAGCGGGCTAAAGACCCCGCGCACATCCATCTCGTCGGCGCGGTGGATGCGCAGCTCCTGCTCGTCCTGCCCGAGCCAGATCGCAACGCCGAGCAGATCGTAGAGCGTGCGCGTCGCGGCCGGAGAACGGTCGGGATCGTTCAGCAAACGTGTGACGGTCTCCGCATCGATCAGGTCCTGCATCGGATTGGTGGGATCGAGCAGATAGTCGTCGAAGACGCTGCGTAGCTCCTCGAATTGGGCGACGCGGCCGTCGGTGACGCAGAGATCGTCGCAAACCGCGATATCGAGCAGCTCTGGAGCGACCCGCTCCATGATGGCGGCGTAGACCGAATCCGCCAGGAGCTCTTCGCGCGACAGCGCGCCCAGCGCACTCCAGAGGGCAGGATCGAGATAGGGATAGGCGTGCCCGATGACCGGTGTTTCGACCGATCCCGCGATCGAGCGTGGATTGGCTGCCAGCGCCATCAGCTCCTTGGGATCGCCGTCTTCGCCGAGGCGGGCGGCGATGCGGTCGGCGAAGAACGCCGAAATCGCGGGACGCAGCACCCCAAGCGGATCGAATACCGGCGCGCCGCTGAGCAACGCGCGCCGGCGCGCGTCGGGCGCCAGCGCCCCGGCCAGATCGGATTCGATGCATACCAGATCGGTCGAACCGAGCAGGCCGCCGAGCTCCCATGGACTGCCCACGCCGCCTCGCTGAAAGGAGGCGATGCGGGCCTGTTGCGAAAATTCGTCCGGCGCGGTGAGCGAGCGGGTTTGCAGAAGCAGCGGGCGCCCAACCCGGTCGGCCAGCTCGACTGCGATCTGCACGCCTGCTTCGTCCGGATCGCCGGTGGCGGTCAGCCCGATCCGGTCGAGCAATCCTTCCGAGGCGGCCAGCGCCAGCAACAGGCGGCTGGCGTTCCCGCCATCCAGCGCCAGGGTGCATTGCTGAAAGGGCAGGGCTGCGATAGCGCGCAGTGAGCGACGCAGCGCCGCTTCGATCCGGTCGACCGGATTCGTTTCTGGAGCGGGAGGGAGTGGGCGCGTGCGCTGCTCGGGGCGTTTCTTCCAGCCGAGATTCCACCATTCCCCGCCGGCGAGCGCCGCCACGTCCTTCAGCCCGGTATCGCCATCGACCGGCTCGCCGGCGAAAACGGACCAGGTGGGACCGCGCCAATCGCGCACGGAGTTAGTGCCGGGCTGCTCCCAGACCGAGGCGACCAGATTCGCGCGGTTGCTGATGACCAGCAGCTCCTGCGACGCGTCCCAATAGATCGGCGCGCCGCCGAGCAGATCGTTGGTGACGATGCTGTCGGCGTCGCGTTGCAGATGGAGCAGCGTGAATGCGCCGCCCAGCTCGGCCGCGACCGTGTTGGCATCGGATGCGGCGATCTTGTCCGCCAGTTGGTCGGCCCAACCCACACCCGGGGGCCATGGAGAATCGAGCGGCACCGGCATACCGCTGAAGAGCACCGCCTCGTCGCGATCGATATGCCAGTGCGAACCCATCTGGCCTTGTTCGGCAAATGCCTGCCAGGCGAAGAGATAGAGTCGCCGGTCTTTGCTATGCCAGCCGAGATACTGGTCGGGCTCGAAAGCGAGCTCGGCCATGTCATAACGGGTGCATTTGGCGACATCGGCCGATGCAACCGGCCGCCCAAGACGACTCGCAAGAAGAATGTAGGCCAGCATACCGAAGTCGTCCCTCTCGACGGGTCAGCCAGTGTTGCCGGTCGCGCGATTGCGCTCGACCGTGGTTCGTTTCATCTCGGGCATACCGAACGGACATGCGCGAGCCGGCGATAGTATGCCCTGTTGACCGGCAGTCACGCTGCGGCGGATTCTCCGGGCACAGGGACTGGCAACCGCCTCACGCCTGGCCCGCGCAGCGGTTGGCTTCGATGGCGTCGTAGTAGAGCCATTCGAAGGCATCGATGTCCTGGTCGATGCGGAAATGTTGCGCAACCCGCTCGCGGCCGGCGCGCGCCATGCTGGCCCGCAGCTTGGGCGCGCGTGCCAGCAACGCCAGGCGGTCGGCCAGCGGCGCTGCCTCCCGCCGCGGCACCACGAAGCCGGTTTTGCCGTCGACCACGTTCTCTTTCAGACCGTCGGCGTCGGTGCAGACCACCGGCAGCTGCATGGCCTGTGCTTCCAGCACCGAGATGCCGAACCCCTCGCTGTAGCTGGCCGCCAGAAAGACATCGGCCTGTTTCATGGCGGCGCGCACGCGGCGGCGGGGCAGACTACCGGCCAGATGCACGCGGTCGAAAACACCGAGATCCCAGGCGGCGAATCGCAGCTCGTCGACCATCGCGCCACCGCCGACGATGGTGAGGGTCGCGTCGATCCCCAGATCGACCAGTATGCGCAGCGCCTCGATCGCCAGATCGTGCCCTTTGGTCCAAACGAGCCGTCCGACACTCAGAATGCGCAGTGGCCGCTCCCGATCGCCGGCGATTCCGGGTTGCGGGCGTTTGCCCGGATCGAAGTAGTCGAGATCGACCCCACCTGGAATGACACGGTGTGATGTTTCCGGCGGGCAGCCCCGATCGGCGATGAACGTTTGGGAAATGTAGGGGAAGTTGCGCGTGACGAGTAGCACCCGCGGGGGCGCCGCGGCCGCGGAACCGGTCATGAAGGTCGGACCTCCGGGAATGAGGAGCTGCCCGGCGCGTTACCGGCAGACGGTCTCCCTCGAGTCTGTTGGGAAGTATGACCGTTCGACGGTCAGCGGCGCGCATTTTGTTGCGGATCAGGTAATAAATCAGCGGGCCGAAACGGCATCTCGCGTGAAGGCGATGGGCTGTTCCAGACCGCCCATCCAGACGGCGGCGGTCAAGACACCCCAGAGGTGCCGGGTGCGGCCGGCGTGGGCGTCGCCGGTTTCGATCCGATCGACCAGACGGTCGTAGTCGAGCAGCCCGTGAATTGGGTTTCCACGGTCGAGCAGGATCGGTTCGATCAGGCGGCGGTAGTCGGGATAGCGCCGTTGCCGCCAGGTGCGTCCGTTGGCGTCGAGGGAAAAGACCGGTCGCACCTGCCGGTAGTCATCGGCATCGGGGAGATGACGATAGGCGGCCTCCGGCCAGGACGAATCGGCAAAGGGCATCGTGCTGAGCTCAGGAGCGCACCGGCGCTGCAGATCGAGATGGAAGCGAAGGTCCGGGCGCTGCTCGACCGGCAACCGGTGGTTCGAGCGCAGGCACGACGGCGCGAAGTAGGGATTGATGCGCAGGCGCGCACTCCAGGTGTAGACCGGTCCATTGCGGCTATGGATCAGTGGTTCCTGCTTGAAGATCGAGGGAACGCTCACCAGTGGGATACCGTCGTCGATCATCCGGCGCACCCAGTCGGCGACAAAGCCCAGATAGTAGGCGCGGGCATCGGGCCGGAGCACGCGCAGCGGATCGATGGGTGAGGTTTTGCGCAGTCCCGCGAGCACATCGTCGAGGCTAGCCGCCCCGGAGCCGGAAGACGCGATCGGTCCCCAGCGCAATCCCTCGCCCGCGACGCCGGTGACCGTCAGATTCGGCGAAAACGCGGGCCGGGCGAAGGCGCCCCAGGCGCTGGTCATCCCTTCCGTGAGCCAGGTGTGGAGCAGGACGTTCTCCAGCTCATCTTCGGGGGAACGCGCCGCCATGTCCTGAAGGGACCAATCGAGACCGCACCGGGTGGCCACCGCTTTGGCGGCGATCGCGTCGGCCCGCTCGGGCGAGCCGTGGGTGCTGAAGCGAAACCGGTCCTGCAAGCCCTCGCTCAGGATCAGCGCGGTGAGCGTCCGCGAATCCTTGCCTCCGCTAAGGGAGAGCAGGCGGTCCTCGACCGGCAGGGCGGCGACGGCGCGCATCGTCGAACGCAGATCGCCCTCTGCTTCGGCCAGCAGCTCCTCATAGGTCGCGGATGGCTCGCCGGCTGGTGGGAGCAGCGGCGATCGTTCGGGCTCGATCACGCACGCACCGCGCCCTGGCTGGATGCGCACGGCGCTTCCGGCGGGTGGGCGGGTGACCTCCCAATAGCCCGATTCCTCGTCGAGCATCCACCCTTCGCAGATCAGCCAGCCCGCGCCCATCAGCGAACGTTGTGGGGCAGCGCCCGCGGGCGTCACCGCCCGAGCGCAGAGGCTCGACCGGTTCGAGAGCGCGGTGATCTCGTCCGATTCGGCAACGAACAGCTGCTCGGCGCCGGCCCAGTCGGGCGCGACCCATCCGGCGCCAGCCGCATCGAGCGTCACGATGGTGAACTGCCCAAAGAGCGCTTCCCGGACCGCTGGTAGGGACGGGGCGTCCCCCAGCCAGGCACGCAGTTGCGATGCCCAGCTACGTCCAGTTCCATGTACCCAGCCGGTCTCGCGCGGCCAGCAATGCCCGGTGAACGCGGTCAAGCCGCGCTCGTCGACCGCCCAGTGGGAACCGATGCCGGCCACCTCGGTGAAGGCCTGCCAACCGAGGAAGACGACGCTGTGATCCGCACTGCGCCAGACGATGCGCTCGTCCGGATCGAACGGCAGCGCGCGCGGGCCGTCCTCACCGAAGCGATGGATGAGTCCGTCGTCCACCGGGGCGCCATTGCGGCCGGCAAGCAGCAGATAGGCCAGCATGTCACCCTCGGGTGAACGTGACCGGACGCTCGTGCTGCCCGGTCCAGGCGGCAGCCGAAAGCAGACCCCAGACCAGCCGGGCGCGCCCCTCGTGCTCGCCGCCTTTCGCCAGCCGGCTCAGCATCCGGTCGCGGTCGAGCAGCTCGTGGATGGGATTACCGCGCTCGAGCACAGCCTGTTCGATCGCGGACCGGTACGCGTCGTAATGCTTGACCCGCCAGGTGCGCCCCTGAGGATCGCGTGTGTGCATCGGCTCGATCGAGCGGTAGTCGGCCGCGTCGGGCAGCTGCCCATACATCGCTTCGGTCCAGGCCGTTCCCGTGAGCGGAAATGTACTGAGCTCCGGACAGCACCGCCGCTGCAGATCGAGATGAAACCGCAGGTCGGGGCGGCGGTCGAGCGGCAAACGGTGAGTGGCGCGGATGCAGACCGGCGTCATATAGGGGTCCACCCGCAGGCGCGGATTCCAGACGGCGTCTGGACCGGCGCGCGCGTGCATGCGCGTTTCGTGAAAGTAGAGCGCGGGAACGCTGATGAGCGGAATGCCCAGATCGACCTGCTCGTGGAACCAGCCGGTGAGGAAATCGACATAATATGCGCGCACCTCCGGCCGCAGCAGCCCAAGCGGGTCGAATGGGTCCTTGGCCAGCACCCTGCCCACCACCTCCTCGACCGTTCGAGCGCCAACGCCCGAGGAAGAGACCTTTCCCCAGCGTAATCCCTCCCCCGAGGTGCCATTGACCGCCACACCGGGCGAGAACGTTGGCCGCGCGGACACCGACCAGGCACTGGTCATCCCTTCGGCCAGGTAGACATGCATCAGCAGATTGTCCAGCTCCGCCTCTGGGGGCCGCCCGGATGGATCGTGCAACGACCAATCGAGACCGAACCGGGTCGCGAAAGTCTGGGCGAGAATCGCGTCGGCGCGTTGCGGCGATCCGGAGGTCTCGAAGCGAAATCGATCCTGCACGCCTTCGCTGAGGATGACGGCCAGGAGGGTGCGCGAGTCCTTGCCACCGGACAACGAAAGCACACGATCGGCGACTGGCAGCTCGGCGACCGCCCGGATCGTGCCGCGCAGGTCTCGTTCGACCTCGCTCAGCAGCTCCTCATAGGTTGGCGCCGGATCCTCGGGTTCGCGCGGGTAGAGGGCAGAGACCGGCGGCGCGACGACCTCGGCGCCGCGTCGAGGCTCGATGGCGACCAGGCTGCCGGCGCGCGGGCGTTCCACCTCCCAATAGCCGCTCTCCTGATCGATGATCCACCCCAGGCCCACCACCCATCCGGCCGCGACCAGGGAGCGGGGCGGCGCTGCATTGGCGGGCGAGACAGCCCGGGCGCACAACCCGGCGCGGTTGGAAACCGCCGTACCGCTCGGGGTTTCGGCGACATAGAGCTGATCGACACTGGCCCAGTCGGGCATCACCCAACCGTTGTCTGCGGTCGAAAGCGAAACGATCGTGAAGTGCCCAAAGAGAGATTCACGCAGGGCAGTCGGATCGGGCGAGTCGCCGAGATACGCCCGCAACAGCGCGGCCCAGCTTCGATCGGCGCCGTGCGTCCAGCCGGTGTCGCGCGGCCAGCAATGCCCGGTGAACGCGGTCAGGCCCCCGGCATCGACGGTCCAATGCGAGCCGATGCCGGCGACCTCGGCGAACGCCTGCCAGCCGAAAAAGACGACGCTGCCGTCGTGATTGCGCCAGACGATCCGCGCATCGGGCTGGAAGGGGATTTCCGGTAGATCGTCTCGATCGAACCGACGGATCGTTTCCTCGTCGACCGGCGCGCCGCCGATTCCCGTCAACACCAGATAGGCAAGCATGTCATCCTCGCAAAATCCTGTCCGGAAGCTCGTGTTGCCCCATCCAGATAGCCGCGGTCAGCAGACCCCACACGTGGCGGGTCCGGCCAGCGTGGGCATCCCCGGTCGCCAGCCGGTCGTGCAGCCGATCGTAATCGAGCACCTGAGCAAGGGGATTGTCCCGATCGAGCACGATCCGTTCGATAGACGAGCGGTAATCGGCATAGCGTTTTTGCCGCCAGGTGCGACCGTCTGGATGGCGGCAAACGACCGGCGCAATGGAGCGGTAGTCATCGGCATCGGGAAGACGCCGGTAGGCGTCTGCGGACCACGGGGACCCGGCGAAGGGCATCTTGCTCAGCTCAGGCGCGCAGCGCCGTTGCAAATCCAGGTGAAAGCGCGGATCCGGCCGTTGATCGAGAGGAAGCCGGTGATTTGCGCGGATACAGACCGGGGTCGAATACACATGCGACTGCAAGCGAGGACTCCAGGTCACCTCTGGGCCGAGCCGGCAATGCAGGACAGCTTCCTGTTTGAGCAGCGCCGACACGCTGGTCAAGGGAACGCCGCTCTCGACTTGCTTCCGCACCCACTCGGTATAAAACGCATCGTAGTAGGCGCGCATCTCGGGGAGCAGCACGCCGAGCGGGTCGTTCGGGCGCTGTTTTCGCAACGCGGCGATCGCTTCCGGGACAGTCCTGGCGCCGAGCGCGGCGCTCGTCGTGGCGCCCCAACGCAGCCCTTCGCCCATCGATCCCGTCATCGCCAGACTCGACCCAGAGCCGAACCGGTGCATGATGCCCCAGGCGCTGGTGGCGCCTTCCACCAGATTGGTGAAGGCGCGCGCGTTGTCCAGCTCGACCTCAGGCGGCCGGGCGGATGCGTCCAGCAGCGACCAGTCGAGTCCGAACCGATCCGCGATGGATCGGGCGACGATCGCATCGGCGCGTTCAGGTGACCCAAAGGTCACGAAGCGGAACCGGTGGTGCAGGTTTTCGCTCAGCATGACGGCAAGGATCGTGCGCGAGTCTTTCCCACCGCTGAGCCAGAGTGCGCGATCGTCGAGCGGAAGATCGGCAATGGCGCGGATGGTTTGGCGAAGATCGCGTTCGGTCTCGTCCAGGAGCTCGCCGTAGCTGGGCAACGGATTCTCTGGGGTTGGGGGCAGGAAGGGCGACGGAGCTGGTTCGACGATGGTTGCGCCTCGGCGCGCGTCGATGACGACTGTGCTCCCCGCGCGGGGACGATCGACCTCCCAATAGCCGCTCTCTTGGTCCAGAATCCATCCCTGGCTGATCAGCCACCCGGCCGCGGCCAACGACCGTTGTGGCGCGGCGCCACCGCGCGCCAACATCCGGGCGCAGAGTCCGGCACGATTCGAGATGACCTTGGCATCTGGCAATTCGGCGACGTAGAGCTGATCGACACCGGCCCAGTCGGGTACGACCGAGCCGCCGCCGTGGGTTGGAAGATCGACGAAGGTGAAGTGACCGTAGAGGGATTCCCGCGCGGCGTGCGGATTGGGTTGTTCCCGCAAGTGGTCTCGCAGCTGCAGGGCCCAGCTGCGTTCGGTTCCGTGCGCCCAGCCGGTGTCGCGCGGCCAGCAATGCCCGCTGAAGGCGGTCAAACCATGCTCGTCGACCGTCCAATGCGAGCCGATGCCTGCGATCTCGGTGAACGCCTGCCAGCCGATGAAAACGATGCTGCCGTCGTGGTTACGCCAGACGATGCGCGCATCGGGTTGAAATGGAATCTCGGGCAGGTCGTCTCGATCGAAGCGGCGGATCGATTCTTCCTCGACCGGCGCTCCATCAGCGCCGGCCAGAACGACGTATGCCAGCATCAGGCGTCCCAGGGGCGATTCACGGTTACCGGTGTCTCCCGATGCGCAAGCCGGATGGCGCCGGTCGCCACGCCGTAGAGAATGCGAAGCTGCTGACCGGTGACGGTTTTTCGTCGCAGGATGGTTTGCACGGCAGTGTAGTCGACGATTTCGTAGATGGGATTGGCGCGGTCGTCGAGATAGCTTTGCAGCATCGGCTTCAGCTCGGGGAAACGGGCGGTGCGCCACCCTTGCGAGCCCCCTGGCAAGCTGCGCATCGGTTCGATGGCGCGTAGCCGCTCAGCATCCGGCCATTCCGCAATCGCGCCCTCTGGCCAAACCTCATTTGCGAGGGGGATCATCCAGAGTTCGCCCTTGCAGCGGCGCAAGAGGTCGAGGTGCACACGGGGGTTCGTGCGCTCCTCGATCGGCAGAAGCTGGCGAAAGCGGATATACGACGGGATCAGAAACGGCCCCAGCCAGAGACTCGGTTTGACGGCACGGGATGGCCCGCTCCAGCTGCGGGTGCGTTGCCTGGTGATGAACAACGAGGCAATGCGGTTCGGTTCTTGCCCGAGCGCTGCCTCGGTGTCGACCCAATCGTCTACGACCCGATGGAAATGCGCTCGCGCCTCCGCGGTCAACACCCGGGCTGGATCGAACCCCTCCTTGACGGCATAGAGCTGCTTCAGGTCGGCCACTGTGGTCGCGGTCAATCCAGCGCGCGATGTCCGGCCGAACGTCGTGCATTCTCCGCCGATGCCGGAAAGATTGATGCCGCGCGGAGGTGTCGGGATTCCGGCGCTATCCCAGCCGCTGGTCGCGCCTTCGACGAGAAAGGTATGACGCAGCAATCGGCGTTCTTCTTCGGCGACCGATACCTCGGAACGATCCTCCATCCGCCAGCTCAACCCCAGGTGCTCGGCGATCAGCCGGGCCGAACGGGCGTCGGCGTGCCCCGGAAGCCCGTGAGTCATGAAGCGCACGCGCTCATGCAAACCCTGGTCGAAGAACAATCCGGTGAGCAGGCGGGAATCCTTGCCGCCACTCAGGCGCAGCTCGAATTCTTCGTTCGGAAGCTGGGCAATCGACCGCACGGTGGCGCGCAGATCGGCATCGATCTCATCCAACAGCGCATCGTACGCACCATGGGTTGGGTCTGGTCCCGGCCGGTGCCAGAAGGGATGCGGCCGGGTGGCGATCGCCACGCTCCCGTCCGAGTCGATCTCGATCTGACTGTTGAAGGGCAGGCGAGTCGCGTCCCAATAACCGGAGTCGTCGCCGACCGAGGACCCCCAAAAGGCCAGCCAGCCCATCGCCAGCGGATCGCGCTCGGGTTCGCCGTCGAAGCCGATCGCTCCCGATGCTGCCAACCCCGCGCGGTTGGAGACGGCGGTCCAATCGTCGTGCTCGCCGGTGAAGAGCTGGCCCGCCCCCAGCAGATCGGTGGTCATTCGGCCCGCGCCGTCGGGATCGAGCCGCACGAGCGAGTAGAACCCGAAGAGGTCCTCATGCGCGCTGGCGACCGGGTTGGCGTCCAACCAGGCAGCGAGCTGCTCGGCCCAGCTCTGGCCGTTGCCGTGCGACCAGCCAGTCGTTCGGGGCCAGCAATGCCCCGTGAACATGGTGAGACCGCCGTCGCGGTCCACATGCCAGTGGGACCCCAAACCTGCGTTCTCGGTGGCGGCCTGCCACGCGAGGACGGCAATGGCGCCGGAGCGATTGCGCCAGAGCAGGCGCTCCTCAGGGGCAAAGTGGAGCGAGCTGTCCGGCAGCCGGCCGGCCGCGCCGACGACTTCGGGAGCCAGCGGCCGTCCGTTGCGGCTTGCCAGGAGCAAAAACGCCAGCATATGCGATTCCCTTCCCGACCCGGCCGAAAAGGGCGGTTGCGACGATGACTAGAGGATCGCTGAACGGTTGCTGAATTCTTCTTCGAGCCGGATCAGCGTGAGAATATCCGGTTCCTCCTGAATTGGCATCTCGTTCATGATCGCCAGCAGGCGGTGCGCCTGGAAGCGCCGGTCGATGGTTTCCGAATAGAGCCGCTCGAAGGCGTCGATCTCCTGGTCGACCCGGAAGAGGTGACTGACTCGCTCGCGGCCCGCTTCGCCCATGAGCTGCCGCATCTCCGGATCGCCGGCCAGCATCGCCAACCGTTCGGCCAGCAGCGCGGAATTGCGCCGGGGAACGACAAACCCAGTCACCATATCCTGCACGTTTTCCGGCAGGCCCTCGGCATCGGAGCAAACCACCGGCAGCTTCATCGCCTGAGCTTCGAGCGCGGAGATGCCGAATCCCTCGCTCAGGCTGGGCATCACGAACACATCGGCTTTGCGCATCTCGGAGCGAACCTCGTTGCGCGGTTTGGACCCGAGCAGATTCACCCGCTCCAGCACCCCGAGATCGAAGGCGGCGAAGCGAATAGCGCGGTCCTGCACGCCGGACCCGATGATATTCAGCTCGGCCTCGATCCCTTGCTCGACCAGCTTGGCCAGCGCCTCGACCGAGTATTCATGACCCTTCTTCCAGACCAGCCGGCCGACGCTGAGCATGCGGAACGGCCGATCGGCGGTGCCGGCGATCATCCCGTGCGCGCGGCCGCCTGGATCGAAATAGTCGACGTCGATCCCGCCGACGATGACCGTGTGCGGTTTGTCGGCCGGGCAGCCGCGTTGCAGGCAACGTTGCCAGATGCCTTCGCTGCGGCAATGGATCACATCGGCGAATTTCCAGACATCG
>DASTFJ010000039.1:0-4148 GCA_035708745.1 Thermomicrobiales bacterium
TTCGAGGCGGAGGGGATCTGGTACGACATCGTCGATGGTTTCGATGGGAACCCGGTTGTCGATGGTCTGATCGAGGTTCCGGATCGGCCCGGTCTCGGGGTGAACTTCATTCCCGAGGCGGCGAAGGCGCACCTGCGCCCGGAAGACGCAGACTTCTTCGACTGAGCCACCGGTCCATACTCGTCGTCACCGACGGGTGATTACATGGCTGCCTGCAGATCGGTATGCACGAAATCGTTGCCGACAAACAGGAGAGGTTCGCCGAGTTCTGCGGCCAGCGCATAGGCGAAGCAGTCTCCGAAATTGAGGTTGGCAGGGTGGCCCGTGCCTTTTCCGAATCGATTCCAGGCTGCTCGGGCCAATTCGACCTGCTCAGGAGTGACGGCTTCGACGACAATCGCGAATCGCGCGATTGATTCCTCGACCAATCGTATCGCGTCCTGATCGTTCCGCCGATCGACGACGGCCAGCGCTTCGAACAAGTTCGCGGCCGGCAAGGACATCGAAGATCCGTGGCGCCATGTCCTCATCGAACGCCAAGGCGAGGATCGCGGACGTGTCGACGATCACGCCGGCAGTCCATCGTCTCCATACAGCTCGGAGTCGTAATCGATTGGGAGTTGGTCTTTCAAGCGCGAACGGATACGTTTCCCTCTCTCGAGGAACTCCTCTTTCAGCCGCTCACGCTCCGCGGGCAACATCGAACCGATCGGCCTGGCTAATCCGGAAGAGTTAGCCTGCAAGGATTCCTCCACCAGAACCGTTACGATGTGCCCAGGCTGGCCATTCGGGATTCTGACTTTGCCGTCGGATTCGATGACGAGTCGATAGGATTGCATAGCGTCCCTGCCAGATCGATGTCAAGGAGTATACGACGCGCCTCTCCCCAGAATCGCGCCGATTGCTCACTCGAGAGGCCAGGCCGTCTCGATAACGATGACTGTCGTACTGGATGTCGTTCACACGAGAACGTTCTCCGTGTAGACCGCCGATGTTTCGTTTGACTCTTATACCCCTGGGGGGTATTATATGGTCATGGTACCCCTATGGGGTATGAACAGGGCAGGGGTCGAACCGCCTACCCATTCATGAAGGAGCTCCCAATGTCTACGACCAAACTGACGGTTCCGGCGATGAGCTGCGCTCATTGCGAGATGACCATCCGGGAGACGCTGTCTCCCCTGGCCGGCGTCGAGCAGGTGAATGTCGATCTTGCATCTAAAACCGTCGATGTGACCTACGACCCCGCCACGATCGATGTGGACCGGATGAGCGAAGCCCTGGCGGCTGAGGAATATCCGGTGTTGGCCACCGAAGACGTATCGGCCGGCTAGTCTCGTCAAGAGGGGTACGCGTATCGCTCTCCGGTGCGTTCGGGCGCCGAGATTTTGATTCACAAGCCCCATTGGTGTACTACGGGCAACACCGATCGGAGGTCGGGTGGCTACGACAACCGCAAACCCAACAACTGCTATTCAGTTCGACATCGAAGGCATGACGTGCGCGTCGTGCGTTCGGCGCGTCGAACGTTCCTTGGAGAAAGTTCCGGGCGTCGATCAGGTCACGGTGAATCTTGCGACCGAGCGGGCATCGGTTCGCTTCGATCCGGCCGTGGTCCAGACTGCCCAGCTCGAGGAAGCGGTCGAGAAGGCGGGTTATCAGGCATCGCTCGTCGCCGCGCCCCCGATTCCAGTCCCGGCCGCGGGCTCGAGCAATGGGCAGGTTTCCCGCGGCGCGGCCGCGGGTACGATCGAGCTTCCGATCGAGGGGATGACCTGCGCGTCGTGCGTGAGCCGGGTCGAGAAGGCTCTGAAGAAGGTCGACGGTGTCGACCAGGCGAATGTCAATCTCGCGACCGAACGGGCGTCGATCGTGTTCGATCCCGCGCGCGCATCCATCGAAGATCTCGCGCTGGCTGTCGAGCGAGCCGGTTATCACGCGGGGCAGCTGCCGGTGACGACCGTGCCGACCCCGGCTTCCGCAGCGCAACCGGCCGCGGACAAAGACGAGCGCCAGCTGAGGCGCGATGCGGAGATCGCCGATCTCAAGCGCAAATCGTTTGCGAGCCTGGCGATCGGTCTCGTGATGATGGGGCTGATGTATCTCCCGCTCGACATCAGCATGGCGACCCTGGCGCCGGTGCTGCTCATTGCCGCCACGATCGTCCAGGTCTGGGCCGGCGCCATCTTCTATAAGGCAGCGTGGGCGGCCGGCAAGCATGGCTCCGCCAATATGAATACGCTCGTGGCGGTGGGCACGAGCGTGGCGTATGGCTACAGCGCCTTTGTCACGCTGTGGCCGCATCTGGCCGAGCGCTGGGGACTGCCCTTCGATCTCTATTACGAATCGGCGGTCATCATCATTTCGCTGATTCTCATGGGGCGCTGGCTGGAAGCGCGCGCCAAGCGCGCCACCGGTGAAGCCATCCGGGCGCTGATGGGCCTGCAAGCGACCACCGCGCGCGTCGTGCGCGACGGTCAGGATGTCGATATTCCCATCGAGCAGGTCGTGAGCGGCGATCTGGTGCGGGTCCGGCCGGGCGAGAAGGTTCCGGTCGATGGCGCCATCGTCGAGGGCCGCTCGACGCTCGATGAGAGCATGCTGACTGGGGAGAGCGTTCCGGTCGGCAAGGGGCCCGGTGATGATGTCATCGGCGCCACCCTCAACATCAACGGCTCATTCGTCTTCCGCGCCACCAACGTGGGCGAGGACACCACCCTGGCGCAGATCGTGCGCCTGGTGGAGGAAGCCCAGGGCTCCAAGGCGCCTATGCAGCGCATGGCCGATACGGTCTCGGGCTACTTCGTTCCGATCGTGCTGGTCATCTCGCTCCTGACATTCCTGGGTTGGTACTTCTTCGGACCGGAAGCCAATTCGACCACACTGGCGGTCACGACGGCGATCGCGGTGCTGGTCATTGCCTGTCCCTGCGCGCTGGGCCTGGCCGCGCCGACCGCGATCATGGTCGGCACGGGCAAGGCCGCCGAGAACGGCGTGCTGATCCGGGGTGGCGACGCGCTGGAAGGCGCCAAGCGCATCACGGCCATCGTGCTCGACAAGACCGGCACGCTGACCACGGGTCGCCCGGCGGTCACGGAGGTTCGCACGACCGGCGCGATATCCGACGACGAGTTGCTGCGGCTGGCGGCATCGCTCGAAGTCGGTTCGGAGCATCCGCTCGGTGACGCCATCGTGGCAGCCGCCCGCGAGCGGAATCTGCCATTGGAGCAGGTCGCCGATTTCGAGGCGATTCCGGGGCATGGCATTACCGGTTCGGTCGGTGACCGCTCGGTGGTTGCCGGCAATCTGCGGCTGATGGACCAGCGCGGGATCGACGCCAGCCTCGTTACCGAGGATGCCAGGCGCCTCGCCGGTCAGGGGGCGACTCCGATCTATATCGCGATCGACGGTCAGATCGCCGGTCTGATCGCGGTGGCCGATGCGCTGCGGCCGGAAACGCCGGAAGCGGTGCAGGAGCTGCGGGCGCTGGGACTGGATGTCTGGATGCTGACCGGCGACCACCGCGGCACCGCCGAGGCGATTGCCGAGCGGGCCGGTATCCCGGCCGATCATGTCATCGCCGAGGTGCTTCCCGAGCAGAAAGCGGAGACGGTCGAGCGGTTGCAAAAAGAAGGCGAGGTCATCGCCATGGTCGGCGATGGCATCAACGATGCCCCGGCGCTGGCGAAGGCCGATCTCGGTATCGCGATCGGCACCGGCACGGACGTGGCCATGGCGGCATCGGATATCACGCTGGTGGGGGGCGATCCGCGCGGCATCATCACCGCGATCGCGCTCTCGCGCCGCACGGTTGGCACGATCCGGCAGGGGCTCTTTTGGGCGCTGGGCTACAACGTGCTGCTGATTCCCGTGGCGATGGGTGCGCTCTATCTCAGGTGGGATATCCTGCTGACCCCGATTCTGGCGGCGGCGGCGATGGCGATGTCCAGCGTTTCGGTAGTGACCAATGCGCTGCGGCTGCGCAGCTTCGAGCGGCCGGCGTCGGCCGAGGAGATTCTGCATCCGCCCCTGCGCACGCGCCTGGTGGATGCGGGGTACCTGGTGGCCATCGCGCTCGTTGCCCTGGCAGTGGGGATCGGCGCCATGTGGCTCGCCGATGTCACGGACGCCACCGAGCGCGGGCACGG
>DASTFJ010000040.1:0-10964 GCA_035708745.1 Thermomicrobiales bacterium
TACGCTGCTGCCGCGGCATCGAGATTGCCTCCCGTCTCGATGGCGGAACCACGTGACAGCAGGAGTCTCGCCCGAAGTGCCAGCGGCGGTTCGAGTTCGAGTGCAATGTCGAGCCAGCGTGTTGCCTCGCGATGGTATCCGCGCAGTTGCCAGAACCGGCGCAACGCCAACACGAGAATGGGCACCGAATCCGGATTTCCCCGTTTGCCAAATTCGAGTGCGGCGCGGATGTTGTCGTGCTCGTCACTCAATCGGTCGAGCCAGAGGATTTGCTCCGGACCGTCGAGGTGGGATTCGGCAGTTTCGGCCAGCGAAACCGCCCAGTGCGCGAGAGCGTGTTGCATCGGCGCGGTTTCACCGGTTGCGTTGAGCTGTAGCAGGCCGAATTCGCGGATCGTTTGCAACATGCCAAAGCGCGGCTCGATTCCGGCGCCCGGTCGTTGCGCGACCAGACTCTGGTCCACCAGCGCCGCGATGCCATCGAATGTATCGATCCTGTTGGAATCGAGCTCGCTCAGGACGGAATCGGCCGATTCGACCGTCCAGCCATCGACGAAGATACTGAGTCGCCGCATCAGCGCCTGCTCGGCCGGGCTCAGCAGGCCGTAGCTCCATTCGATGGTGGTTCGCAGGGTCTTGTGCCGATCCGGCGCATCGGTCCGACCGCCGGTGAGCAACGCGAACCGGTCGTTCAGCCGCGACTCGATTGCCTGTGGGCTCAGTAGCTTGATGCGCGCCGCCGCGAGCTCGATTGCCAGCGGCAGGCCGTCCAGCCGCTGGCAGATGTCCACCACCGCTTGCCTGTTGGCGTCGTTCAGCTCGAAGGTTGGCAGGGTCGCCTGCGCTCGTTGCACGAAGAGCGCGATGGCGTCGTAGTCCAGAAGCCGATCCACCGGTTGCAGTGGCCCACCGACTGGTAACGGCAGCGGTTGCAGCGGAAACTCGCGTTCTGCCGTGAGCTTGAGCGGCGTCCGGCTGGTCGCCAGCAGCTTCAAGTCAGGACAGGCGCCCAGCAGATCGGCGATGGCCGGCGCGGCGCCGATCACCTGCTCGAAGTTGTCCAGCACCAGCAGGAGTTGCTTGTCGGCCAGGAAGACGACGAGCGCATCCCGCAGCGACTGCGTGCCCTTTTCCTCGACCGACAGCACGCTGGCGATCGACGGCAATACGGCTTGCGGGTCGGAAATCGGCGAAAGATCGCAGAGAAATACACCGTCCGGAAAGGCGTCGCGCGCTTCGAGCGCCGCTTGCAGTGCCAATCGGGTTTTGCCGATTCCGCCCGGACCGGTCAGCGTGACCAGCCGGGTGTCCTTCTGCGCGAGCAACCGCGTCAGGGTTGCCAATTCCTGTTTGCGGCCGACCAGTCCGCTCGCCGGGACGGGCAGATTGCTCGCCACCCGAGGCGGAGCGGTCAGATGCGGCGCCTGTGCGTCGTCATCGCCCGGCTGGCCGAGCCGACGGCGAACAGCATCGAGCAGAGGAGGGAGCCATTGCTCGGGAGGGCGGTCGAGAATGTCGACCCGTTGCCAGTTCGCCAGCCAGTATTCGAGATCCCGGGGAATCCGCGTCCGTTCCAGCATCAGTGGGAGATAGGGCCGCTCGTAGTTCCACGCCAGCCGTACTTCCTGCCGTACATGCCGGGACGCAAGACTGGCCTCCGAGCAGCACACCAGCATCGCCGCGCACGATTCGATCCCGGACACAATTTCCGGTCCGTATACCGCTCCAGCCGGAATACTCCGCTGGTCTATCCAGACGGATATCCCTGCGGCTTCGAGCGCGCTGACGATGGGCCAGACCCGCTCGCGGTCGACCGAGGCATAACTCAGGAAGACAAAGCGCCCGTCTTGCACGGCACGATTCCCCAAGCGCGCGTCATGTTCATTCTCACCCGATCATACCGGAGGTGGGCAAGGCAAGCCTCTTTGGCCGGCAGGGTCGAGCGGGTCGATTACGCGCAACTCGGCTCCCGCCTCGATGGCGCGCATTGCGAAATCGCCGGTGCCCGGTCGGCCGGGGTCGCCCGGGAGGCCATCCCAAAGCACGAGAATCCGCGGTGAGCGGGGAAACGCCAGCGCAAGCGATTCCTCGATCAGCCAGGCGTTGAACTCCCCAAAGGGATGAGCCCGCGTCTCGCCGTCATGACCGTTCAGGTCGAGCTGGCGAACGATGCTTTGCCGGGCGACCGCTCGAAAACGATCTTCCCAATCGGTTCCCGGTAGAGCAACCGATCGGTCGATGAACTCCTCGATGGACAACGCCAGCAGCAATTCCACTTCGGCGCCGGCCGCCAGACACGCTTCCGCAAACAGCACGTCGCCGCCGCGCGCGCCACCGCAAAGACAGCGATCACCCGGGCCGATAGTCCAGCCGGCGAGCACATCCGCTATCGCTCGCGCGACCTCAGATTCGTTCCCGGCGGGAAACCGGGGCGAATCCCGGTTCGGCGCATCGGGAAGATGACCGGAAAACGCGACGACCGTTCCCTTACTATCGCCGGGCAAACCAGGCACTGTGCTCCTTCCCGATGACAGTCTCGAGGTCACGCACGGCGCTTGCGAACTGCTCCTGGCTTTCGGTCAATTCCACCGCTTCGAGCAACATGCTCAACTCCTGCGCGGCAACGCCATATTCCTTGCTCCGATCCTCGGAGAGCCCCGAACGATTCAGCGCCGTCACCGCAATCGATATCGCCACGGTCAATTGAAGAATCGGGAGCCCGCCAACCCCCACCATCAAGATAGCGAGCACGACGGCGACGAGCTGCACGACAAATCCGAGGATGAACCAGCGGGTGCTCTGTTTCTTGCTCTTGAGGGCATTGCGGCGGTACCAGTCGATCTGATCTCGCACGCGATACCGCGCGTACAGCGATCGGCGATCGGCCAGACCGAGCGCGCGCACCGCGCGCATACCCTCGGTCGCCTGACCCCGCTCAGTCGGCAAACGGTGCAGCTCCTCGTCTACGGACGGGTAGAGACGCATCAGATCGTTGAATTGCTGGCGCAGCTCGGCATGAGAAACGGCGTCGCCGCCGTCGTAGGGGGGCAGCAACATCATGTACTGCCAGCTTTGCGACTTGACCGCCTCGGCCAGGCCGCGGGCTTCGAACCAGCGCGCATCGAATCGCCGGTTACGGATCGCCGCCTTGAGCAGCAACGCTGTGGCAAGCGTGATCGCGATCGCAATCCGAATAGCGGTGCCGTAGTTGCGGTCGTGAATCCAGTTCCAGCCTTCGAGGGCAATCAGGGCCGAGGTCAGCAGGAGCAACCCAAGCTCGACCCGCGCCGACCGGGTATGCAGCTTCTGATTCGCCCGCGACGCCGCGGCAGCCGCGTCATAGAGCGCGGGATAATCCGCCCGCGCAAAATCGCGAACATCCTTGGAATCTTCCCGGAGTGGCTGAGGGGCTACGTCCGTCATCGGTCTATCCGGCAATCGACGATTCTCGAAAACCAGGTCGGTTCGACGCGATCGCGTTCTTTGACGCCAGCAGATGGGTGAAAGCTCGCGCTATTTTCGCATTTTGCGCGGGAATCCGCCTACCCGGAACGCACCAAGAAGATCCGCGCCAGAACTGAGGTCACGCGGCATGACTCGCCGTGGCAGCACGTAGGACCGCGCGGGCGGAGGCGGCTCAGATTTTTGCTGATGCCCGATCTATTCGCTGGCGAGGGACTGCTGAGCCAGGGCCAGCGCTTCGTCTCCCGCGGCCAGCGCCGGATCGGTCGGCGAGATGCCGTCACCCAACGTGAACCAGGGGGTCGGGCGGCGCGGCGGATTCATCCACGGATACTTCTTGCGGTTTTCTTCGAACGAGGCGGGCGCCTGTTCGAAATCGCTCGGCTCGGCGGGTTCGTCCGGCGCCGGTAGGGAATTTGCGAGCTGTTGCGCCGTTAGATATTCCACAGCCGGCCGGATCGGAGCGCCGAGCGGAGCCGGTGCCTGGATGAAATGGTGACCGGGAATCGTCGACCGGTCGGGAGTCTGTCCCGGGTGCTGCGGGGACTTGGACGCTCCCGGCGCCTTCGGGGTCGTCGCGCTTCGATTTGCCGATTCTGGCTCGAGATTCATCGTGAATCGCCTCTGGGAAGTCATCATCAACTGGCTCGCCGAACGAGTCTGGCTATTTTCGCACGTTTCCCAGAAGGCACGCCGCCCTGCCGGACGTTCGGCTGGCTGCCAGCGATCGGCACAGCGAAAAGATCGGTGATTGACGTAACGACCGACCACTGATAGATTCAAACCATACGCTCAAAAACATGCCAGAACCGGGTTCGTCGTCTCATTTTCGATCGCATTGTGCAAGCCCGAGAAGGCGAGATCATGATGGAGAATCGCGATGGATGATCGTTCATTCGATACGTTCGTCAAAGCGGTAGCGACGGGTGTCAGCCGCCGATCGATACTCAAGCGACTGCTTGGTCTTGGCGGCGCAACGGTTGGAGCGTCGGCCCTCCGCGGCGACGTGGATGCGGCGCGACGGCCAACGCCAACGCCTCAACCGATCAAATGCCCCGGTGTGCAGGTGGCGGTCGGTGGCGTCTGTACCTGTCCGGCGACCGCACCGAACAAATGCGGTCCCGCCTGCTGCACGAGTACCAATGCCGATCCGCCGGGCCCAGGTCACACCGAATGCTGCGACAACGCCTGTTGCGCCGGGCATTGCTATGGCGAAGAGCTCTGTTGCCCCTATCCCCGAGAGTTTTGCCCGATCACCGGTGAGTGCTGCGGTGACGGGGTCGATTGCTGTGCGAACGAGGGGTGCTGTCCAGACGGCGCCTGCGTAACCCGCCAGGGTGAAGAGGTTTGCTGTCCGCTCGATCGATATTGCCCGGCCGACGTGCGCAGCGGGGACGTCTGCTGCCCACCTGGCTGGCTCTGCTGCAACGCTGGCGCCGCCGGGCGGCTTTGTGTCGATCCCACGACCGGCGGCTGCTGCCAGAACAGCGATTGTCCGGCCGTGGGCACTGCCTGTGGCGCGTGCCTCGACAACACGTGTGCCGCAGCGCCATGCGGCGCCTGCGAGGCGTGTGCTGACGGTCAATGCGTGGGCTGCGAGGCAGCGGGGTACGGCTGCTGCAACAACGATGACGCCTGCGTCGAGTGTTGCAACTCAGAGATGTGCGGTCCCTATCGCGACTGCGACTTGTATATCTGCATGACGTGCGAGGAGGGGAGCGCCGGCGCTCCCTGCGGAGCGCCGCCCTGTCCGGTCTGGTCCAACAATTGTTGCTGCCCCGCTTGTGCCACGGAGGATGATTGCGGGGGGTGTGAGACCTGCGACCAGGGGGCGTGCGTTCCCTGTTCCTATGTAGGTCTGAAGTGCGCAGGAGACCATTGCGGAGAATGCACCTCCTCCGAAGATTGCGGCCCGTATCACGACTGTGACAACTACATGTGCCTAACCTGCCAGGAGGGGAATGCTGGAGCCCCATGTGGCGAGCCGCCCTGTCCGGACTGGTCCAACAACTGCTGCTGCCCAGCGTGTACCCAGGACGCCGATTGTGGCTTCTGTGAAGCGTGCAGCCAGGGCGCGTGTGTGCCCTGTTCGTATGTCGGACTCAAGTGCGCGGGTGATCACTGCGGGGAGTGCACGTCCTCCGAGGAATGCGGTCCCTACTACGACTGCGACAACTACATGTGCCTTACCTGCGAAGAAGCGGGCGGAGTCCGCTGCGGCGAGCCGCCTTGTGCCGATGGCCCGGGCGTCGACCACAACTGTTGCTGCTTTCCCTGAGCCGCACGCGGGAGCTTGCATGTCCCGATCGACGAGCGAATGCGACGGCCCCGGGGGTGAGCCCGGGGCCGTCGCGTTGAGGAAGGAGACCGGCTATCGCCGGAAGGCGGTTCCGGCGCTAGCCGACGATGAAGGGAGTGACGAGCGCGATGACCTCGTCATAGGTCAGGGTGGGGTTGACCGCATCGGGGAAGGGCGAGGTTGCCTCGATCAGATTCAGATAGGCCGCGTGCCGCGCCTCGACCCCATGGATCGTCAGGGCGGCGGTCAGCAGATCGTCGCTGTCGATGAGATACGGTGCCGCACCCTGGTAGGCGGAAACGCCCACGCCCTCGATTGTGGCTGCTGTCTGCAAGAAGCCCGCCAGATCGCTATAGCCGAAGTCGTATTGGCCCTCGGCCACCGGGGTGCCCCCAGCCGCCGAGATGCCCGCGGTGAGGAAATCGACATGCTCGGCTTCCTGATCGGCGATCAGGGAAATGCGGTCGCGCACGCCGGCCTGAAATCCCAGGGCCACATACGCGTTGGCGTCGAACATCGCGAGCCCTTCGCGGTAAAACGTGGCTTCCAGGTGCTCGAGCGTCAGTGCGTAGTTCAGCACGGCAATCGCATCGGGAAAGGGAGAGGTGGCTGGAGTCGTCTGCGTCATGGTGTGAATCTCCTTTTGGTTGGTGGATCGATGGTCGAACTGGGGCCCGGTTCCTCGCAACAAGAGGTCCCCTGGCCTTGCTCGGGACGGCGAGCTAGCTGACGATGAACGGACCGGCGATTTCGAGAATCTCGGCCGGGGTCTTGGCTATCTCGAATGCGTTGGGGAACGGTTCCACGCCGGTGATGAGATTCAGATACGAGGCATGCCGTGCTTCGACCGCCACGATACCGCCGGCGACTGGCAAGAGATCGGCCGTCTGGATGTACTGCGCGGCGCCGTCGTAGGCGGACACGCCGGTGTTTTCCAGCGCAGCGGCCGTTGCCAGGAATTTCACCGGGTCGGCGCCATAACCGAAGTCATACGTTGCCTCGGCCACCGGAGTACCGCCCATGCCGGAGATGGCCTGGGTGAGCGCATCGACATGCGCGCCCTCATGGTCGCGAATCGCGGCCAGGTTGGTGTCGATCGACTGGCCGAAGGGGTCGGCGCCGAAGGTGAAGTTGCCGATGCCATCGCGATAGAAGGCATACTCCAAATGCTCCAGCGTCAGCGCGTAGTTGAGGACATCGACATCGGTGTTCAACGCGATATCCTGCGCCAACGCGCTCATGCGGCTCATCGGCAGAGACGTGCCGAGACCCATCACGATCGCGGTGGCCGCACCGAGCTTGACACTGCCACTGAGCAGTGACCGGCGGGAGAGAATCCGTTCCCGCTCCTCGAAAACCGTATCGAGCAGGGTGGAATACTGATTCCCCATGGTGTAAACCTCCTTCGGGAAAGCGTGGGAGTCCAGTCCCTTGCTTCCCTAGCTTGCGGTGGTCCCACATCGGCCACCGCAAGCAACTACGGAGTTTGTCAGGCCCTGGATCACACCGGGCAGCGCCGCTTCGGCGCTCGTAGAGATTCACATCGAATTCCAGGTCGATCCCCAGGTTTGTTCTCCGCTCGTTCGCAGCGCACAAAACTTCGCGGAAAAAGTCGACTGTTCTCGTGCGGGCCGTGACCGCCAGCTTCGTCACTTCATGCCATGCGCACGGATTTGTTCGATGCGCACAGTTTTGGCGCCCGAATTCCCCCAGCCTGCACGATGACGTGGTTTCCGGGAATCCCTAGAGTTCCGGATTGTTGCGGGCCGACTGGCGGTCCCGTGGCAGCGTGCCGAACACCGGCAGGAATATTCGAAGCAAGAGGGGAGCACCGATGGCGAAAACGCCGGCCGATGTGATGAAGATGGCCAGGGAAGAGGGCGTCAAAATCGTCGACTTCCGCTTCTCCGATCTTCTCGGCACCTGGCAGCACACCTCCAAGTCGATCGCCGACGTGGACGAGGATACGTTCGAAGAAGGTGTCGGATTCGACGGCTCGTCGATCCGCGGGTTCCAGCACATCAACGAGTCCGACATGTTGATGATGCCGATCGCCGAAACCGCGCGGATTGACCCGTACATGGAAATCCCCACCATGTACGTCCTCTGCAATATCTACGATCCGGTGACCGGCAATCGCTACTCGCGCGATCCGCGCGGGGTGGCTGAGCGGGCCGAGGAGTATCTCAAGTCGTCCGGTCTCGGTGACACCGCCTACTTCGGCCCGGAGCCGGAGTTTTTTGTTTTCGACAATGTGCAATACGGCTCCACCAACGAGGCATCGTTCCATTCGGTCGATTCGGTCGAAGGATTCTGGAATACCGGTAGCGACGAAGGACCGAACCTCGGGTACAAGATCAGGCCGAAAGCGGGCTACTACCCCGTTCCCCCGCACGACACCTTGCAGGATCTGCGCTCGCTGATGGTGCTCACCATGGCCGAGCTGGGCATTCCGGTCGAGATCCATCATCACGAGGTCGGCACCGCCGGGCAGTGCGAGATCGATATGCGCTTCGATAGTCTGCTCAACATTGCCGACAAGACCCAGACCTATAAGTACGTAGTGCGCAACACCGCCCGCCAGGCCGGCAAAGTCGCCACCTTCATGCCGAAGCCGATCTTTGCCGACAACGGCTCGGGGATGCACGTCCACCAGTCGATCTGGAAAGACGGCAAGAACCTGATGTTCGGCTCGCCGGACGACTATGCCGGTCTGAGCGAGTTCGCCTGCCATTACATCGGCGGTCTGCTCAAGCACGGTCCATCGTTGCTGGCGTTTTGCGCGCCGACCGTCAATTCCTATCGCCGGCTGGTTCCGGGCTTCGAAGCGCCGGTCAACCTGGTCTACTCACAGCGCAACCGCTCGGCGGCCATCCGTATCCCGACCTACTCGAAGAGCGAGAAGAGCAAGCGGATCGAATTTCGTTGCCCGGATACCTCCGCGAACCCCTACCTGGCCTTCGCCGCGTTGCTGATGGCCGGGCTCGATGGTGTCAAGAACAAGATCGATCCGGGCGCGCCGTCCGATTTCGATCTGTACGAGGCATCGGCCGCGCAGCTGCGCCGCATCAAGGGAACGCCGGGCTCCCTGCCGGAGGCGCTGGCCGCGCTCCGGGCCGACCATGCCTATCTGCTCGAAGGCGGCGTCTTCACGCCGGATCTGATCGATTCGTGGATCGCCTACAAGCAGGAAATCGAGATCGATCCGGTGGCGCTGCGCCCCACCCCATACGAGTTCTATCTCTATTTCGACGTTTAGGCTCGCCGAACTGGAGCGACGTATTACCCTGCGTGGCGAACGATGACGGTCGGTCGCCACGTTTTCGCGAATGGGCGAAAACAGTGACCACAACGAATGAATGGAGAAGGACCCAGTTCATGACATCGCACTCACCGGCCGCCTCGGCTCCCACGAAGGACGAGATCCTGGCGCGCGTCGAGCAGGACGGCATCCAGTTCATCAACCTTCAGTTCACCGATGTCATGGGCATCGTCAAAAGCGTCACTATTCCCGCCGCTGTGTTCGATCATGTGATCGACGGCGGCCAGTGGATCGACGGCTCCTCGATTGCGGGGTTCACCCGCATCGCCGAATCGGATATGTATCTCATCCCGGATCTATCCACCTATGCCGAGCTTCCCTGGGATCGTGACACCTTCCCCACCGCGCGGGTGATCTGCTGGGTCTTCAATCCCAACGGCGACCCCTTCCCCGGCGATCCCCGCGCGGTGCTTGCGCGCCAGCTCGCGCGGGTCGAAAAGCTGGGCTACCGATTCATGACCGGTCCCGAGCTCGAATTCTTCCTCTTCCAGACATCGGAAGGGGAGATCCTGCCGTTGCCGCACGATCGCGGCAGCTATTTCGACTTCACCACCGATCCCGCCAATGTCATCCGCAAGGACATGGTGGTCACCCTGGCAAAGATGGGGATCGAAGTCGAGGCGAGCCACCACGAAGTTGCCATCGGGCAGCATGAGATCGGCTTCCAATACGGTGACGCGCTGCTGACCGCCGACCGCGCGGTGACCTTCAAATACGTGCTCAAGGCGGTGGCCCAGCAATACGGGCTGCATGCGACCTTCATGCCGAAACCGCTGGAAGGAATCAACGGTTCCGGTATGCACGTCCATCAAAGCTTCGCCTCGCTGGAGACCGGCAAGAACGCCTTTGTCGACACCAACGATCCCTATGGGCTCTCTGGCATTGCCAAGCAGTTCATTGCCGGCCAGCTGGCGCATGCCCGCGCCATGACTAGCGTGCTGGCGCCCTTGGTGAACTCCTACCGGCGGCTGGTGCCGGGCTTCGAAGCGCCGGTCTATGTTTCCTGGGCGCGCACCAACCGCTCGGCGCTGATGCGCGTCCCCGCGATCCGCGGCGGTCAGGTGTCGGCCACCCGGCTGGAGCTGCGCTGCCCCGATCCCTCCTGCAATCCCTATCTGGCGTTCGCGGTCATGCTGGCCGCCGGGCTGGACGGCATCGAAAACGATCTGCCCCTGCCGGAGCCGGTCGAGGAAAACCTGTACCACTTCACCGATGACGACTTGCAACGACGCAACATCCCCACCCTGCCCTCCACCCTGGGTGAAGCGATCGACGAGATGCACCGCGACGAGGTGGTGCGCTGCGCGCTGGGCGATCACGTCTTCGAGCGCCTGATCGAAGCCCAGCGCACCGAATGGAATGCCTTCCGCAAGCACGTCTCCGGCTGGGAACGCGACCGCTATCTCGAGGTCTACTAGCACGCAGCACGCGGCTCATAGCACGCAGAGCAGTGGAGGACGGTTATATGCGGCCTCCGCTGCTCTGAAGCCGATTGAGTGCTCTGTGTCTGGATCGAACTCGACAGGCTAGAGCGGCGTGCAAAGCATTCGATGTGTGCCATCGCCACTGTCATCCTGACGAAGGAAGGATCTCCTCGCCGCAGCGAGTCGTGCCGGAAAATCAGCGTCCGGTTGGAGTCCAGGCTCTTCCGCAACTCGATCGAATGCCGGAATATCCACTGAGCCTTGACGTCCCGCAATTTCCGTAGTTGCAGCCCTCCGTGGCTGCTCTCTCCAACGACAGCCACAGAGGGCTGCAACAATGCGGGGAGGAAGGAGGAACACCCCTCATAAGTACTCTGAGCGTAGGCCGCGTCGCTGCTCCTCCAATGTTCCGCTGGAACTATTTGCGGGGCCAGGTGTCGCAGTCCCGACCGAATCA
>DASTFJ010000041.1:0-7604 GCA_035708745.1 Thermomicrobiales bacterium
CAGGAATGGCGCTCCACCCGGTACGGCGTCGACGATGAGCATATCTGGATCCGGGGCGGTCTCTACTGGAAATGGGAGCGCCGCTTGCCGATGGAGCGCGTCACCTCGCTGGAGCTGAGCGCCAGCTGGCTCGACCGCCTGCTGAATCTCCGTTCGGTCGAATTCGCATCCAATACCCCGGAAAAGGCGATCGCGACCATCCGGCTGGCCGCCATCCCGACCCTGGAGGCAATCCAGATTCAGCGTATCGTGCTCGGCGCCACCAAGGATGCCGGCATGGTGCGTTTTGCCGAGCTGGAGCAGGAGCGCGACGAGGTGCAACTGGCCAGCATCACTCCGGGCCAGCTCATCGCCGCCGGTATCACGAGCTTCGAGATCCGGCTCAGCTTCGTCGGCGCCATCGCCGCCTTCCATCTCTTCAGCAAGTCATATCTCAAGACCTGGCGCAACGACGCGATTCACTGGTTCATCACGACCATCGAGCGGAAACACGCCTTCGCGGATCTGGTCGATGCCACTCTGTTTCTCCTGGTGCTCTTCTGGGTGCTGTCCGTCATCACCTTCGTGGCTACCTTCAGCCGCTTCCGGTTGCAACGGTTGGGGCATCTGGCGCTGATCGAGCATGGATTGGTCACACGGCGGTGGCGGGCGGTGCTGTTGCCGCGGGTGCAGGCCGTGAGCTTCGTCGAAACCCCGGTGCAGGAGTGGCGCCGGGCGGGCTCGTTGCGCATCGAGCTGGCGGGCTCACATCAAAAGTCGCTCGACCGCAAGATGCTGCTGCCCTCGCTGCCCCGCGCGCAGGCGCTGCAGACGCTGGAACGGCTCTTCGGCGGCGCGTTTTTCGAGAACATCTCCCACCAGCTCGATCAGTTCCATCGCATTCCCGTGACCTCGAAACGGATGTATTCGATGTTCTGGGTCTACCGCATCGTTGGGTTGACGATCGCGCTGGTCGTCTTCGACTGGCTCTCGCCCGATGTCCGCTTCGAGCATCTGACGATCCTGGGCATTTTGCTGCTGGCAATCCCGGGATACTTTTTTGGACGCCGGCAATTCAAGGACGCGGGGTGGCTGATCAATAGCGACCGCGAGCTGATCGTGCGCGAACGTCACGTCAACCGGCGCACGATTATCTGTCCGGCCGACCGGCTGCAATGGCGCGGGATGAAACAGATGACCCTGCCGGGTCGCAAACCAGGCCCAGCCACGGTGGTGGGCTATGTGGCGGCGTCGGGCAAGGTCGATGGCGTCGGCAAGGGATTCGTGCCAGTCGGCTGGCCGATGTTCGATGGACGGCTGCGCATTCGCGGCATTCCAGCGACCGAGGCGACCGAGCTATTGGATCGCATGGGACCGCCGTCGGACGACCTGAGCTACCGCCCGCACGTGGTGTAGACCGGCAGGCAGCACGCGGCAGACAGCAGGCAGATCGGTGTGCGCTGGGCACTGAGTCCCTGGATATTTTGGCGTGGCGATGGGTGCAGTTTCCCTGCATTTTCGGATTCGATTTTGCCCTGAATTTGCCAGCTGCACCGATGCACGAATTTGACCTGACTCCCGAGAGCCGTAAGACTAGGAGTGCGTTCGGTGGTCGAGCGCCTCGTCGTCATCGATCAAAGGGGGTATGTATGAACGACGCGACATTCGATAATCTGACCCGTTTGCTGGGTGCGCGCCCATCGCGACGGCAGGTGCTCAAGGGGATTGTCGGAGGCGGCACGCTGGCCGTTGCCGGGATGACCCGCGCGGTCGAGCATGTGGCGGCGCAATGTCTGGAAGACGGAGAAGCCTGCACCACCGGCACTGAGTGCTGCGGCGGGGCGTGCTCCGCTTCCCTCGGCGTCTGCGTGACCATGGACGATACCTGCGTCGCCGATGGCGATCCCTGCACCGATGGCGCGGAATGCTGCGGTGGCGCCTGTTCGGCGTCCATCGGTGTTTGCGTCACGATGGACGAATGCGTGGCCGACGGCGACCCATGCACCGACGGATCGGAATGCTGCGGTGGGGCCTGTTCGGCGTCGATGGGCGTCTGCGTCACCATGGACGGTCAGTGTCTGGCTGACGGTCAAGCCTGCTCGGCAGGGAGCGATTGCTGCTCCGGGAACTGCGACGCGTCGACCGGCTATTGCTTCACTCCGACCACCACCCTGCCGGGAACGGGATCGGGCTCTAATCGGGGAACCAGCGCCTCACTGCTGGTGCCGGCCGCGGCGCTCGGTGCGGCCGCGGTGATCGGCGCTCGCCGGATGCGAACGCCCGCCCATGACGAGGCGAGCGACTGAGTGACTGCCATTTCGGTGGGCAAGCAGAAACGAGCGGGCGTTCGACGCTCGCTCGTTTCGCGTTCCTGAACAACGCCTGAAGCCTGCATATCCTCGTGCATCGCGCGTTGCGCGGTCGTAAGCTCGCCGGGTTCTGGACCAATAGGGTGCCCGGAACACTATTTGAAAGGGGTAGAACATGGACAACGGGAATTTCGATAATTTTACGCGTCTTCTTGCGTCGTCACCGTCACGACGACAAGTACTCAAGCGCCTTCTGACGGGCGGCGCCGGTGGTGCGGCGATCGCGTTCGGCATTGCGCAAAGAGCAGAACGGGCGGGTGCGCAGACGTGCATCGAGGATGGCGGGCTGTGCCAGGCCGGGCTGTACTGTTGCTCTGGTGAGAATTGCGACAACACGGGTCACTGTCCCGCATCGGGAACGGACTGCGTTTCTGACAACGGCGCCTGCGCCTCCGGCGATGATTGCTGCTCAGGCAGCTGTGACGACTCGGGGTATTGCTACACGCCCGAGAACACCTGCATCGAAGATGGCGGACTGTGCGAGGCGGGTCGCTACTGTTGCTCGGGCGCCAATTGCGATAACACCGGCCATTGTCCCGATTCAGGAACCGGTTGCGTGGCAGACAATGGCACATGTGCCGCGAACGACGACTGCTGCTCGGGCAATTGCGACAATTCGGGCTATTGCTTTACGCCGGACACCACCTGCATCGAGGACGGCGGTCTCTGCCAGGCGGGCCGGTATTGCTGTTCGGGCGCCGATTGCGCCGCCGGCGGGCATTGCCCGACCTCCGAAGTGTCGACGCTACCTGACACGGGCGCCGGTCATGACGACGGGCGAGGCGCCGCTTCATCGCTGATCACGCCAATTGCCGCGCTCGGAGCCGCGGCCGTGGTCGGAGCGCGTCGTTTGCGCCACCCGGTCGAGGACAAACCCAGCGCCTAGGGCGCCACGTTTTCATGAACCCAACAGACGGAGCGGGCATATGCTGCCCGCTCCGTCTGCGTTTCCAGCAACTCAGTGGCCGATTCACACACCGGTTGTAGCGCAGGGACCTGGATCAGGAGGCTTTTTGGTAGCCGAGGGTGTCGGCGAGGCGCTGGATATACGCTTGCTCGGACGCGGTGACCTTTTCGCCGCCGAACCCAAGGAAGCCGCCCGTCTTGGTGGCCTGTACGGCCGCATTGGCAGCAGTCAGGAGCAGCTGTGCCCAGGCGTCAGCATCGTCGTCCCGGCCCTTGGCGAGCAGCAGCGCATGGGTGCGCCTGGCCGCCTCGATTCCCTCATCGACCGTCTGCTGCGCTGATTCTGTGGAGGCGGCCTCGTCTTTTTCCGGGTCGTCCATCGTCGACGGATCGGCCTCGGAGACGATCTGCTTCAGCAGAGGGTTGCTCGATTCACCCACGAAGACGGCGGATGCCTGCATGGCCGCCACGATCTCGCGCATCAACCCGAACGCACCGCTCTTTTCGCTCATTCCGGCGCCGAGCACGACCTGCCCGAGCGCGCGGCTGAGATCGGCGAGCTCTTCTTTCGAATAGACATCCAAATCGACATCGGTCGCCGCAGGTGCGATTTCCGTGCTTGCGGGGGTTTCCGCGGTTGCCTCGTCTTTTGGCGCGTCGGTCATGGCCGGGTCCTCCTCCTGGGATTCGGGTCGAGTGTCGTACCGATAGCGTACCGCATCTCCCGCGCGGCGCTCAGGCGTCCGGGGTTGGGGTTGCCTGGTCCGCACCGCCCTCGACCAGGGTCGGCACGAGGCGGTGCGGACCCTGCTGCTCGAAGGCGTAGGCAAAGCCGATCAGGGTGGCATCGCTGCAGCTTGGACCGACGAAGGTGATGCTGGTCGGGGACCAATCGTCATAGCCGCCACGGGGCACCGTAATGGCGGGATACCCGGCTAGTCCGTATTCGAGCGAATAGGTATCGTCCAGCGTCAGCAGCGCATCGACCTCGTTCGCGGCGAAGAGATCGTCCAGATAGGTTTGGGCGACCGTGACCGCGTCTTTGGTCAGGGCGACATCATCCGCGGTGGAAAGCTCGCAGGCTTGCGCTTCCTCGAGCCGGGCTTGCCCGAGCGGCATATAGCGGTCGGGATCGGCATTGTTGAATTCGATGATGTCGGAGAGGGTAGCCGGGTCGGCGATATCGTTCTGCCGCAAATAGGTGTCGATGCCGTCCCGCATCCCGCAAGCGATCATCTGCCACCATTCGAGATCGGGCAAACCGGACGGATGGATCACGACCACCTCGGCGCCGGCTGCTTCCAGATCGTCGATCGCGCCGGTGACATCGAAGAGCGCCAGGGTGTCCTCGTCGGAAAGCGTTTCGTCGAATGGCACGACGCCGATGCGCGCTCCCTGCAACGCATTCGGGTCGAGCGCGGCCATGAAATCGACCCCAGCGACCGGGGTGGCCGCGGCGGACCGGTTGTCGGTGCTGTCGAGCGCACCGGCAAAGACCGTCATCGCCACGGCAATGTCCTCGACGGTCTTGCCGATGGGGCCGGCGGTGTCGAGTGTGGGTGAGAGCGGAATGACATTCTCGCCGCTGATCAGACCGGTAGTGGGGTGCATCCCGACGACGGAGGCATGGGTGGCCGGCGAGATGATGGAGCCGATCGTTTCGGTGCCGATCGCGAGCGGGGCGAAGTTCGAGGTCACGGCCACCGCGCTCCCGGTGCTGGATCCGCTCGGATCGCCCCCGAAGGGACTCAGCGTCCGGCCGCCAAAGGCGCTGTAGCCATTGGCGATCGACATATGCATCCAGTTGGCCCATTCGGTCATATTGGTTTTGCCGAGGATGACCGCGCCGGCGTCGCGCAGCTGACGCACCAGATAGGCGTCATGTGTTGCAGGCGCATCGGCCAGGGCGATCGCGCCGGCCGTGGTCGCCATCGAATCCTCGGTGGCGATGTTTTCCTTGAGCAACACCGGAATGCCCTGCAGCGGTCCCTTGACCTCCCCGTTTTTGCGCTGGATGTCGGCCAGATGGGCGAGATAGAGCGCGTCGGGATTGAGCTGCGTAACCGCGTTGAGCTGGCCCATATCGTAGGTGACGATGCGATCGACGTAGAACAGCACCAGCTCCTGCGAGGTGAGCTTGCCGGCTTCGAGCAACGCTTCCAGCTGCGGCACATCGGCCTCGACGATCATGCCTTGCAGCTCGAGCATGCGTTGCGGGGTGATACCGGCCAGCGCCTCGGTAAAGGGCGACACATCGAGCGGCACATAGGGCGTGGTCGGCAGCCAGGAGAGATCTTCCTCCGGCGCGTCGCCGGTCTCATCGGTCACCGCGGTTTCGTCGCTCGAATCGTCGTAGCTGTCGTCATCCGCGGGCGGGAGCGCGTCCTCGTAGGTGGGCTCCTCCTCGGTATAGAGATCCTCGCCGGACGCCTCGTCCTGCCAGGAATCGTCCTCTTCGTCCTGGGCGACGACGCGCGGATGATCGACGATGGGCACGACCGCCATCGCCAAAAGCAGCACAACCAGCAACAGTCGGATTCGATTCACCAGACTCGACACCACCAGCGATTCGGACAGCGAGACACGAGGGTCGTTCGCTCGATCCGGGTCGGGGGTGGAGTGCAGACAATCCGACGCGAGACGACACAGCGGCGCAGTGTAGGGCACGCGCCCGAAAAATCTCAAATGCCGGTGGATTTATGCCTGTATTGCGCTCGCGCGATGGGTGCGCAACCACGATGGCGTGATCTGCTGGGTGAGCGTATGCCGAAATCGCTCGATTTGCTCGCTGCGCGGACCGTTCCCGAGAAACTCGAGCACCAGATCGCGGCCGGCGAAATAGGTGAAGATGTACGGTCGCCAGAGGGGATCGTCGATGAAGCGGAACCGGCGTTCGGCCCGGTCCTTCGGGGTCAGCTCCCAGCGCATCAGATAATCGATGACTTCGGATTCGCTGGCGTCCTGCTCATGCCGCAGGATGGCGGCATTGCCCGCCACCGCGCGCAGCTTTCCGAAGAGCTCGTCGATCCGTTCTTCGCGCTCGGGATCACCCTGTACGCCCAGCGCGGGATAGAGCACCTCGGATTTGAAGACGATCCCCTCGTCACCGGGGAAGATCTGCGCTTCGGCGGCGGTGGCGATCCCCTCGCTGATGACGCATTCGGGGGTGTTGATCAGGTGAATGGCATGCTCGGCATAGCCCTTGCCCTGATAGAGCTCGCGGTCCTTGAGCGAATGCTCGGTGTGGTGACCCGGATACCCCTCATGCGCAATAAGATCGGTGATGGCATTGGCGCGAATCGGCAGATCGACATTGATCTCGACCAGCGATTTCGCGTTGCCCAGATACCAGTTGTAGCCCGACCAGGGTTTATCGACGACGAAGGACAGCTCGATCGATTCGCCCGCCGGGAGCTCGACGAAATCGAGGGTGCGGTTACGGGTTTCGTTCAGCAGCAAGTCGAACCCGGCACGGGCGGTGGCGTTGTCGATGACATAGCGGTCGCGCCAGACGTTCATGCGGTCGAAGAGCGGACCGCGGCCGGGCACGATCTCTTCCAGCTCCGCGATGGCCGCCTCGAAGGTCGCTTCCGGTTCCATCTCGATCTCGATATCGAAACAGGCGGCGACCTCGTCGCGGTAGGGCACGTCCTCGCCCTGCAGCTTGCGCAGCACCATCGCGATACCGGTGAGCTGCTTGTCGAGGTAGTCCTGCCGCGTCTCGGGATATCCCTGCGCCGGCAGCTGCTCGTGCAGGCCGCGGTTGCGCTGCAACAGCTCGGCCACCGCGGGAGCCGGTGTCATATCGGCCTCGGCGCGCAACTCCGCCGGGCCGACATAGGCGTCGATGAAGCCGGGGAAATGCCGTTCGATGCCGAAGGCGATACGGAGATATTCGGTGCCAAAGAGGTCAAGGGTGTTCATGCGGGAAGAGTAGCAGGCGGCACGCGGCACGCAGCAGCCAGAATATCGGTTGTTGAGTCCTAAGTTCTGGGTCCTGAGTCAACAGTTGGATGTACGACTGATCGAACTCAGGTAGACGCTACGGTGATGGAATGAAAGACGAGCAAACTATTGTCACGCTCGATGAAGGTCTAGCCGAGCGAGTGCATGCACTTGCAAAGCGACCCAATATATCATTCGATGATGCTGCGAACGCCGTCATTCGGTCTGGTTTGAGGAGCCAGGCTGGCCTGCAGGCGCCATACCAAGTACCCACCTTTCCGATGGGATTGCGACCGGGCATTGATCTGACCCATGCGCTGCAGTTGGCTGGTGAGCTCGAAGACGAGGAAATCCTTCGGAAAATGCAGGAGCATAACGAGCGCGCCCTTGGACGGATTGCGGTTG
>DASTFJ010000042.1:0-7931 GCA_035708745.1 Thermomicrobiales bacterium
CGGGCAAGGTAGTCGCGAGTGTGCCGGCGAACCCGTTGTCCGAGCTCACCTGCACCGGTTGACCGTCGATGCCGTTGCCATGGCAGTCGCCGTAGATCGTGTCACCGGCGAGATAGCCCGGCGGGCAGGCGGCGAGATGGAGATCGAGCGTTGCTCCGGACGCGGGTTCGACCAGGGTCGTGGCGGTTTCAGCCGGCTGAACCGGCGCGCCACCCGGAACGCTAAAGACATCGCAGGAGACACGATTGCCCGAGAGCGAGATCGTGCCAACCCCATCGGTCAGCGGCGTCGGCAGCACCGACGACGCCTCCGCGCTGGTCGCGTAATTCGGAGTGTCGTAGACGAGACAGAAGACGGCCGAAGGCGTTTCGCCGTTTTGCTGGAAGGTGTAATCGCCGGCCGGTAAGCCGTTGACCGGCGCGCGGCCGGGGATGCCGTATTCGCCGGCGATCGGATTCCACGATTCCCCGGTCGCAACCGAAGTCAGGGTGAAACCGGTGCCGTCGTTGGTGCCGGTGCAGCCGTCCCGCCACGGGCCGTAGTCATCGGCCGGTCCGGAAAAACCGTCCGGGCAAGCCATCGCGTAGAGCGCGATCGTGCCGAGACCGCAACCGGGATTGTCCTGGGTGCTAAAGCTGAGCGAGGTCGAATCGCCTGCCTGCAGCGGATCGGTGGTTTGCGGATCCGGCGCGGTTGCGCAGGCCGGGGGTGTTTCTTCCTCGACGGTGAAGCTGGTGCCCTGGGGATCGACCGTGACCGAGAAGGCGACATAGCCGTTCAGATCGGTTTCCATCGGGCCGTAGACGGTGCCGTTTTCGCTGGTGACCTGAAAGCGGGTGAAGGGCGCGGGCAGCCCGGTGCCGGTATCGATATTGGTGATCTCGATGGTGGCGGTTCCCTGCGCGGCGGCCGGTGGGACCGTTGCGGCGAGCTGCGCGGATGCCAGTCCGATCATCATGCCGATCAGCACAAGCCGAAGCGCCAGTACGCGTCCGAACACGACCTGCTTCATGGGGAACCACCTCCCGCGGGGCTCGACGTGAGGGGGATTCGGCCGCGCCAGCTTGCGAGCCGTCCCGTCGCCGATTGGCTGCAACCATGCCGGCGCTCTCACATTCTCAGTAACGCCGCAGCGCGCGGATCGTTTCGCGACGCCACCCGAAGGGACAAGATGGGGAGGGCACGAAGCGGGAGGGGGCGGTGATCCGCACGGGGCACGGGGAGAATACCATGCCTTTGCGCGCTTTCCCCTATCATTCCGCTTCGGCGCGGAGACAAAGCGTATCGTTATCCGCCTGCCGAGGACTGCCAGCATGCCGTCGGACGACACTCCGACACCGCCAACGCCGCCGACCACCCCGTCCGATGACTCGGACGGCCGTGGCGAACCCAAACGCCGAGCTGTATTCAAACCGCAACGCCGAGCCTCGCCGGACGCCAAAGACGAGCGAGCAGCGGGGTCTCCTGCCACACCGGCCGAACCGTTCCGCCCCGAGCCGGCCTTCCGCAAACCCGAATCGCGTTTGCAGGGCGACTTCTCCGGCAAGCAGCAGATGCGCGGTTCGCACCTGGGCGACCGCTATGTGCGGGTCATTCGGCAAAAGACCGAGGATTTCGAGCGCGCCGGACCGGGACACCTGGTCGCCACCGAGGAAGCCTCGGAAGGGCGCGGACCGGTGGGGCGCGGTTGGAAGCGGGTCAAGCGACGGCTGATCGGCGCGCCGATGACCACAGCCGCCGCCGAGCACCAGCGCCTGAGCAATCCCAAGGCGCTGGCGGTGCTCTCGTCGGACGCGCTTTCGTCGGTGGCGTATGCCACCGAAGAGATCATGCGCGTGCTCTTCATCGCCGGCGGTCTGGCCGCGCTCTCGCGCAGTTTGCCGATCGGCGCGGCCATCGTCGCGTTACTGATCATCGTCGGCATCTCCTACCGGCAAACGATCAAGGCCTATCCGCAGGGCGGCGGCGCCTACATTGTCGCCAAGGACAATCTGGGCGAGCTGCCGTCGCTGACCGCGGGGGCGGCGCTGCTGACCGATTATGTGCTGACGGTGGCGGTGAGCATTGCGGCGGCGGTGGCGGCGATGTCGTCCGCCGTGCCGGAGCTCAACGATCACCGCGTGATCATCGGCATTGTGCTGATTCTCTTCGTGACCACCGTCAATCTGCGCGGTCTCAGCGAATCGGGCACCATCTTCGCGATTCCGACGTATCTCTTCCTGGTCGGCATTTTCATCATGCTCGCTATCGGCCTCGTGCGCAATGCCATCAATGGCTTCCCGGTGCACGAGCCGGTGATGGTGTCCAATGAGGGCGCGGGGGTTGGCGCGATCGGAGCGCTGGTGCTGCTGCGCGCGTTCGCCTCCGGCTGCGCGGCCCTTACCGGCGTCGAGGCGATTTCCGACGGTGTGCCCGCCTTCCGTAAACCGGAATCGGTCAATGCCCGCAAGACCCTGGGCGTGATGATCACTATTCTGGCGATCACCTTTTCGGGGATCACCTTTCTGGCGCATCAATACGGCACGCTGCCGCTGGACCAGGCCGAGCCGAACTATCAGACGGTGGTGTCGCAGATCGCCCGGCAGGTGTTCGGTGGCACCAACGCGGCCTACTACTACATCCAGTTCGCCACCATGGCCATCCTCGTGCTGGCCGCGAATACCTCGTATTCCGACTTTCCGCGGCTGGCCTTTTTCCTGGCGCGCGATTCCTATATTCCAAAGCAGTTCACCTACCGCGGCGACCGGCTGGCCTACACCACCGGAATCGTGACGCTCGGGCTGATGGCGAGTCTGGTGCTGGCGATCTTCGGTGGCGAGACCGAGCGGTTGATTCCGCTCTACGCCCTGGGCGTTTTTCTTTCCTTCACGATCTCGCAGGCATCGATGTGCGTGCGCTGGGTGCGCAAGAAGGAACCGGGTTGGCACTTCGGTCTGGTCGTCAACCTGACCGGCGCGATCACGACCGGTATCGTGGCGATCATCGTGGTCACCACCAAGTTCAGCCATGGCGCGTGGATCATCTGCATCGTGATCCCGCTGCTGATCCTGCTGATGCGCAGTATTCACAAGCACTATCAGCGCGCCGCCGCCGAGCTGGCGGTTTCCACCCCGCTCGATCCGAACGACATCCATCACACGGTCATCGTGCCAGTGTCGCAGCTCAACCGGGTGGCGCGGCAAACCCTGGCCTACGCTCGCTCGATCTCCGACAACGTGACCGCGGTGCATGTGAACGACAACAGCGATGAGCTGGACGAGTTCCAGCGCAAATGGGAGAAGATCGGCACCGATATTCCCCTGATCCTGATCGAATCGCCCTACCGCGCGCTGATCGGCCCACTGATGAGCTATCTGGACGAGGTCGAGAAACAACGTCCGGGTGACACCATCACGGTCGTGCTGCCCGAGTTCGTGGCGCATCATCTCTGGGAGCACATCCTGCACAACCAGACGGCCCTGCGCCTGAAAGCCGCGTTGTTGTTCCGTCCAGGGACGGTGGTGACGAGCGTCCCGTATCACCTGGAGAGCGATGTCGAGCCGGTAGAGGCTTGACGGGGGCACGGCTCCGCGAGTTGAAGGCAGGGATACAGTAGTCAAAGCCTCTTCGCGGGTAGAGCTCAAAACTGGACAGTGTGTGAGGGTTCGCCATTCGAAGGTGATTGCGGGCAAGCGTTCGACCCTCATCCATCCCCCAGCCCCCTTCCCTCTCCCAATCCTGGGAGAAGGAAGGGGGCTTTTACTCTTCTAGAACGACGAAACAAGGGCTTCGGCGACGACATTGGCGCCGGGAGGGAGACGGCTCCTCCACCGAGTTCGGATGACCGGTTACCAGCCGGACGGGGCGTTGATGCGCTGCCCAGGCCCGCCCGCTCCCGCATAGGTACCGCTTGGTATGTATAATAGAACACTTGTTCTTCTACGTCAAGGGGTTTGCGAATCATGGCGAAACGGGGACGGTTGTGCGTGGTGCCGGAATGCGGGCGGCATGTGACGCCGGGGGCGCTGGTCTGCGCGGAGCACCGGGAGACGGCGCTGGGCCGGGAGCTGGGGCGGGAGGTGGCTGCGCTGACGGCTTCGATTACGACGCTGGAACGAGCCGACCAGGAGCACGAAAAGCGGGAGGCGGCGCGGAACTTTCGACAAGAGGTGATGCGGGGGCAATATGCAGCGTTGTTCAGCTCGACGTTCGACGCGATGCTGGCCGATTCCGGAAAGGAGCACGATCTGACGGAGGAGATCGGGATGCTGAAGATCGCGATGCGGCGGGTGCTGACGGAGGAGGAGCAGCCGACGCGGATGGCGCATGGGCTGGCGAAGCTTTCGGGGGCGTTGGGACGGGCGATCGTCTTGCAGGAGGCGCGGGAGCAGAGCGCGGGGACGGGAGAGGAATCGCAGATCATCGCGACACTCAATCAGATGATGGTGGATCTGGAGAAGGAGAGCCGGATCAACCGGACGCCGTGGACGGTGGATCCGTACAACCCACCGAAGCATGTGGCGAGGGAACTGGAGCGGCACCGGTTGGAGCCGGGGTCGCCGGAGGCGGTGCTGTGGGTGGAGCAATGGCGGTACTGGCTGACGAAGAAGCGGGCGGACGATGGCTTCGAAGACGCGCGGGAGGCACTGGCGGAGGGGCTGGTGGAGGTGCATGGGGAACTGGGGGATGGGCTACCGAAGCGCAGGGGGTCGATCGATACCGGGAGCGGGTTCGGGGACAAGGGATGGACGACGTGATATCGAGAGCGGCAAGGCACGCTGGGTGTCGGGGAGTGGAAGCTCGGGATGTTGCGATCGGAAATGGTGCGAGTGCTGACTGAGGAGGAGAATCCGAGCCGAATGGCGCATGCGCTGGCGAAGTCGACGTTCGCGCTGGGGGGCGTTGAAGCATGAGGTGAAACTGAAGGGCAAGCGGGAGCTTACGGAAGACGAGCGGGGGCATGTGGCGATGGAGCAGCTGTTTCCGCCGTTGCCGGCGGGGGATGCGAGCGCGGATGAGCTAGCGCTGACCGATCTGCGAGAGGCGGTGATGAATGAGGTTTGGCGAGTTATGGGGGAGCATGAGGAGGAGAGGTGACAGCCGAGCGTTGGGCGGATGAGCTGCACCGACGCCGACGCCGGTGCTGTTAGTGGTGCGGTGGAAGCATTGGTTGATGAAGAAGCGAGCAGATTAGGATTTTGCGGACGCGCAGGCGGCGCTGGCGAAACGGCTGGTGGAGGTGCATCGGGAGCTGGAGGATGGGCTACCGTCACGCAAGGGGCCAATCGATACCGGGAGTGGGTTTGACAATGAGGGATGGTCGACGAGAAAACGTCTCCACACTCTAAGCCAGAATCGGGCTTGATCTCGGATCCTCGCGACCAAACCAATCCTGACAGACGGCTCCGCTGCGTCATCAACGATGAACGGTCCGGGATGCTGAAGGCTGAACGGGCTGCGCGTCGTCGAAGCTTTGAAGGGATGAGCGGTCTCCCAGCGAGATCGTGGGCACCGCGGGGGCTCGGGGTCCGGGAATTTTCTGCCACGCGCAGCGCAGAATCCCCTCCCCTGTTGACGGCCTATTACATGACTAGCCACCGTTGGATGGCGCGCGACGTATCCGGCGGGTAATTGGCCACTCGCGCTCGTTCTTGATGTCGCCTACTTCGATGATCACGTTCGCGCTCTTAGTAAGGTGCACGACGACGCCGAATCCGGTATACGAACTTCGACGATGCGTCATTCGACCTGCTAAAAAAGCGAGGATGCGTGTGGTACATCTCCGCTCAATTCGGATGACCGACGCCAATGAGATCGCTGCCGACGACGAAGTAGAGCGGTCGTCCTCGACGGGTATTCTGCCTCGCATGTTGCGTGCATAGGTCCAGGGGAATGGAGGAGCCGCGGTGCCGTACCTGGATCTGTTGGGTGGCACGTTGCTCACAGCGGTTCGTGACGTCTCCCGGGAGACCGGCGGTGAGCCGATAGGCTTGGCACTGGCTTCCGGGGGCCGGACGCTTCGTTGGCAGTGGCTGGGGGAGCGGCTCCATCTTCACCAATCCCCGGCCGCCAGCCAGATTCCCATCCGAATCAACGGAAAACAGCTCATGCAGCGTTTGGGTGACGATGTCCCCATCTTGTTGCGAGAAGATCAGGCTGAGTGTTCCATTTGGCTCGCGGCGCAGCGAGCGCAGGGAATGCTCGATCCGGCTCTTGATGGCGGCGGCGCGGGCTCCCGTCAACGCGTCCTGGAGGAGAAGCCAATCGTCCGGGGTGAGACGAATTTCGATTTCTTGCGGACGAAGTTGCATCGTGTGCACTCGTTTTCTGGCATCAGAATTTCGCGTCTCAAAAGAGTCGGAACGTTCCGATTTTCTAGAGCGAAAGCTTTCTCCATATCAAGCGATGACCGCGGACAGCAGGTGCCGTCCGCGGTCGCTCTCTTCGTTGTTCTGGTTGGCGTGCCGATCAGGCTGTCGCCACGCTTGCTACATGCGGGTGGTGCCGGAGTGGTCACCTCGGCGCTTCACCGCGGCGCCGGCAACCAGGGCGAGCACGACCAGCACGATCATGAGCTGGCCCGGACGATTCGAGCCCGAAGGAGGTGTGCCGCTGCCCGTTCCCGGGAAGGATGCGAGGGGGGTCTTGGTGCCCGACGCCGCCGACGCGGTCTTCGTCACCCGTGGGACCCGCGTTTCGAGCGCGGGGGTATTGGTGCCTCGAGCCACGGTAGCGGTTCTCGTGGGCGCTCGATTGGTTGAGGTTGCGGTCGCCGTGCCAGTCAGCGTCCGAGTAACGGTTGCTGTGGCGGTTCCAGTGCGAGTAGCAGGGGCCGTCGCCGTTTGCGTCGCGGTCGATGTACTCGTCGCGGTAGCAGTGTGAGTTGCCGTTGACGTACCAGTTGACGTTGCCGTCTGCGTCGCAGTTGCAGTCCGCGTCTGGGTCGCCGTTTGCGTCGCGGTCGATGTTGCAGTTTGCGTTTGGGTTTCCGTGGCCGTCGCGGTGGAAGTCGCGGTCTGGGTCGCGGTCGATGTCGCCGTACCAGTTGATGTCGAGGTCTTCGTCGCCGTTTGCGTAGCGGTCGACGTTGCAGTTTGCGTCGCGGTCCCGGTTGCCGTGCCCGTTGCGGTACCAGTTTGGGTGGCGGTCGATGTCCCTGTTGCCGTACCAGTCTCGGTGCCAGTAGCCGTACTAGTGCTGGTGGCGGTGTTCGGGTTGGTGATTACCGTACCGGTGCTGGTGGCTGTTGCGGTACTCGTGGCGGTGTTCGGGACCGTCGTGGCTGTACCAGTGCTAGTGGCCGTGCTCGGGACGGTGGTTGCGGTGCTGGTGCCAGTGGCCGTGCTCGGGACCGTCGTGGCTGTACCAGTGCTAGTGGCCGTGCTCGGGACGGTGGTTGCGGTGCTGGTGCCGGTGGCCGTACTCGGGACGGTGGTTGCGGTGGCGGTCGCCGTCGCCACGCATGGTTCTCCGCAGGCGCCATCCACTGGGCCGCCGGCACAGGTCGAGCCGTCAAACGTCGCGCTCGTTGTGGTGGCTCCTTCGAAGGTGGCTCCCTCGAGGTCAGTCCCATTGAATGTTGCCGCGGTAAGATCGGCGTCATTGAAGTTGGCGCAAGCGAGGAAGGCGCCATCGAAGGTGGCCCCGGGCAGTTGGGCTCCACTGAAGTCGGCGCCGTCGAGATCAGCTCCGTTGAAGGTCGTTCCGCCCCCGGAGACGGCTCCACTGAAGTCCGCGCCGGTAACCGTCGCGCCGTTGAAGGTCGCGTTCGTCAGCGTTGCTCCGCTGAAGTCGGCGCCGCTCAGATCGTCGCCGATGGCGTAGGCGCAACCGGAAAAGTCTCTGTCTGCTACTCGTTCCGTGTTATTGGGTTCGCATTCGGTGGTGATCGCGGCCGCGCTGACGTCGCCATTAGCGGCAGAACGACTGAACATTGCTTGCGGCTATGCTCC
>DASTFJ010000043.1:0-5872 GCA_035708745.1 Thermomicrobiales bacterium
TTGTTGTCCGGGTCGAGGATCGCGAATTCTCGCGTGCCCCATGGTTGGTCCGCCAGCTGGCCATTCGGATGAACGATCCCCGCAGGCTGCAATTCCGCATGAAGGGCATCGACATCCGAGACGCGCACCCGGCAGCTGGCGGTGCCTGCGATGAATGGCTCGGCTCCTGGAACGTCTGGCTTGTTCGCCGCCCAGAGATGGAGCTCGAATTGGTCGCGCCCCAGGATGGCCAAATCTCCCTCCTGGTAGTGAACGGCGCAGCCAAGTTTGTCGCGATAGAATCCCACTGCACGCTCGACATCGAAAACGGGAAAGGCTGGAATAGCGGCAAGCATCGTCATAGCCTGATGATAGCAAGGGTTGCTGACATCCGAAGGTTCGCTCCTGGAGCCGCTCGATCGCTCGGTGCACGTTGACGCGCTGGAATCTCCGCCGCACAATGGATTGGTTAGACAACCCAACCGCGCGGACCAATGCTCGCTGATGAAAACGACGTCGAACCCCCCTGCGCGGCCGGCAGGTACGATGCATGATGTCTTCGGCAGCTCCGTTCCAATCGCCTTCGACGGTCGTCGGCCGTACGAAGGAGCGCGCGTTCCTGCATGAAGCATTCGTGCAAGCCAATGCCGGGCACGGGCAGGTGGTGCTCGTTGGCGGTGAGGCCGGTATCGGCAAGACGACGCTGGTGCGCGATCTGCTGCAAGATGCCGGCACGGCCCACAGCATCTGCCTGGCGAGCCAGTGCTATGACCTCTCCACCACACCGCCGTACGGACCGTGGCTCGATCTCTTTGCGAGCACGCCAGCGATAGCCGATGGTCCCCAGGCGCCCGCCGCATTCGCGGGCGGCTCCCTGGGCGCGATTACCGACCAGGCCAGGCTCTACGCCGAGGTCCGCGAGTTTGTGACCGAGGCGGCGGCCTCGCATACGGTGGTCATCATTCTCGAGGACTTGCATTGGGCCGACCCGGCCAGTCTCGAACTGCTGCGTTATCTGGCGCCTCGCATCGGGTCGTTGCGCGTGCTGCTGTTGCTGACCTACCGGGACGATGAGATCACGCGCAGCAATCCGTTTTACCAGCAGCTGCCGCAAATCTTGCGGGAATCCGGCGGATTGCGGCTCGATTTGCGGCCGTTGACCGGCGGAGAGCTCACGGATCTGGTGCGGGCCAGATGGCGGCTGCCTGCCCAGCAGGAAGAGATCCTGGTTCGCTATCTGAGCGGTCATGCGGAAGGCAATCCATTTTTCGCTACCGAGCTACTGCGCGCCCTGGATGACGAGGGCATCGTGCGGTCCTGGGCGGAAGGCGCGGCGCCGGCAGAGATCGATCGCCTGGTGATGCCGTCGCTGGTCCAGCAGGTGATCGACTACCGCATCGACAAGCTGGGGTCCGAGGCGCGCGATCGCCTGGCCATTGCATCGGTCATCGGTCAGGATGTGCCGCTCGAGCTGTGGGCACGGGTTGCGTCGCTGACCGAGAGCGAGCTGCTCGAAACGGTGGAAGCCGCGGTCGACTCGCATGTCCTCGAAGCGGGCCGATCGGGAACGCGCGTCATGTTCGTGCATGCGCTGACGCGAGCCGCGCTCTATGAGGGCATCTTCCCGCCCAAGCGCAGAGTCGTCCACTGTCAAATTGCGGATGCCCTGATCGAAGCACGGTCTCAGAATCCAGACGCTATCGCCTATCACCTGGTGCAGGCTGGAGACAGCCGGGCGCCGGACTGGCTGATCACGGCGGGGGATGCGGCGCAGCGGTCCTATGCCTGGCTGTCGGCCGGCGACCGGTTCGAGCAGGCGGCAGCGCTGCTGGAAGCGAGCGGTGGGTCGGAGCAAACCCGGGGGTGGCTCCTGTACCGGCTCGCGCGACTGCAGCGCTATCGGGGTGGGCGGCGGGCCATCGAGGCGCTTGCCGAAGCGGAGCGGATAGGGCAACGAACGAGCGATCCACTGCTGGAAACCGACGCACGGTATTCGCTCGGCATTTTCCAGCTCTTCAGTGGGGATTTCGGACAGGGCATCGCGAACATGATGGGCGGCATCGAACGCATGGAAACTGAGCTCGACCTCACCATGATCGGGTCCAATGAGCGCATTCCCTGGATGGCCGACTCCCTGCCGTCGATCGACCGCCGGTCGCTCCTCGCGAGCGATGGCGGCATCGACGTGTTGCGCAGGGCCGGTATGCATCACCGTCGCGGTGGGATCCCCATGTTTCTGGCCCAGGCTGGGCGATTTCGTGAGGCGGACGCGATTGCCCGCCAGTTTCTCGAGGCAACGGCCGATACGCCGGCACTCGGCAATTGGGTCGTTTCCGCCAAGGGGCACTGCCACCTGGGAGCAGCCATTGCCAGAGTGCACGTGGGCGATCCGGCCGGGGCGCGGGAGCATTTCGAGGCCGGGCGTCTCTTGTATGCATCGCTCGATCATCACGCGGTCATGGCGTTTTCGATGCTCTGCGAGCTGCGCGAGTCGGTGATTCCCTTTTCGACCCGCGACGTCGAATTGCGGCGCAGATTGGGTCGAGAGGCAAGCCAAGCGCTCAGCCGGGCGGCAGGCTCCTTCCCGGAGGGACTTTCCCCGGAACGCGCCATGCTGGTGGTGCACTTTCTCGATGGATCCTGGGATGAGGCGCAAGCCATTGCGAACGACATCCCAACCCATGGGACGGTAATCCTCCGCCGGGAAGTTGTGCTGACGGTTGCCGCCATCGCCCGGGCCCAGGGGCGCGTTGCCGATGCCCGCGCGGCCCTCGCGCAGGCGCTTCCTCTTGGGCAGGCGACGGTTCCCGGGACGACGCTCTTTTCCGAATCGACGGATGTGATGATCATCGCCGCCGATCTGGCGATCGATCAACGGTCGCTGGTGGAGGCCCGCGGGTGGCTGGAGACACTCGACCGGTGGATCGCCTGGAGTGGCGCCACGCTCGGGCAGGCCGAGAGCCAGCTTCGGTGGGCGCGTTGGTATCGAGCCGAGGGTAACGACGCGCAGGCCATCGAGCTTGCCCACTCCGCGATCGAGCTGGCGCGGAATCCGGATCAGCCGCTCGTGCATATCGGGGCCAACCGGCTCCTGGGCGAAATCGCAGCCGGAGCGGGGAACACCGGCGATGCACGGGTCTTGCTGGAAACTTCGCTCGATCTTGCCGCCACCTGCCAGATCCCCTACCTGGAAGCGCTGGCGCATGCATCGCTCTCGTTGCTCATGGCCCAAATCGACGATAACGAGCGAGCGCGGATGCACTACGAGCTCGCCATGCCGATCGTGGAGCGGTTGGATTTGACGGTGCCGCGGCAGCAATTGGCAGCGGTCGACGCACGCCTGGCGGCGCCCCATAGCACCTCCGCGAGTGGGTTGACCCCAAGAGAGCTGGAAGTCCTCAAGCTGGTTTCGCTGGGGATGACCGATGCCGCGATCGGCGATGCGCTGTTCATCAGCTCGCGGACAGCAAGTCAGCACTTGCGCTCGATCTTTGGAAAGCTTGGGGTTTCGACCCGAGCGGCAGCCACGCGCTACGCCGTCGAGCATGGATTGGCGTAGTCTGGATGACTCGCCGGAGGGCATCTCCACTCCCGTAGGTGCAGCCCTCTGTGGCTGCGGTTGTATTGAAGAGCAGCCACAGAGGGCTGCACCTACGTGGAGGCGTGAATGCACGCGAGGACGTGAGTCGTCGGGGTGCATGCCTCCTGCGTAGTTCTACGCACTTTTCCGGGCCCCTCCCAAGTTGCGCAATTCTGTCGTTGGACCGCTCCGTTTTGCTCCATAGGATGAACGTGTCGCCAACCGCGACACGATGTTTATCCAGAAGGCAGTAAGGAGCACCACATTGACTGCAATACAAAACCGCGCCGATTCCCTCCAGCGTGTTCTGCACGGCGAGCTCATCGATCCCTCGAGCACCGGATACGACGAGGCGCGCCAGCTCTACAACGCCATGCACGACCGGCATCCGGCCCTGATCGTGCGGGCAACGAACGACGCCGATGTCGTCGCGGCGGTGAACTACGCCCGTGACAACGGGCTCGATTTGGCGATTCGGTCGGGCGGTCACAATGTGGCCGGGCTTGCAAGCGTCGATGGCGGGCTCGTCATCGACATGCGCGGCCTCGACAGCGTCGAGATCGATGCGGACGCGCGAACCGTGCGGGTCGGCGGTGGCGCGCATTGGGGTCAGGTCGATGCGGCCACGCACGCCATTGGCATGGCGACACCGAGCGGCGTTATTTCCACGACCGGTGTGGCCGGTCTCACGCTGGGCGGCGGATTCGGCTATCTCTCCCGCGAGCATGGGCTGACGATCGACAACCTCGTCTCTGCCACCGTCGTTACCGCGAACGGGGAACTGGTCACGGCGAGCGACCGCGAAAACCCCGATCTCTTTTGGGCAATCAGGGGCGGCGGCGGCAACTTCGGGGTGGTGACCTCGTTCGAGTTCCGCCTCCATCCCGTCGAAACCGTCTACGGCGGTCCGATCTTCTATCCCGCCTCCGTGAGCGCCGACATTCTGGCGTTCTATCGCGATTTCGTGAAGACCGCTCCGCGGGAGCTTGGGCTCTTCTTCGGTTACCACGAGGCACCGCCGGCGCCGTTCGTGCCGGAAGCGTTGCAGGGGCACAAAGCCTGCATGATCCAGACCTGCTGGACGGGAAACATCGACGAAGCGGAGGCCATCCTCCGACCCATCCGAGAAGCGGGTCCAGTAGCGCTCGACCTGGCGGGCCCCTTGCCATATCCCGCGCTCAACAGCATGTTCGATGCGCTGCTGCCCTACGGGCTGCACCACTACTGGAAGGCCGACTACATCTCCGGGCTGAGCGACGACGCCATCGCGGTGCATGCCAACTATGGGCCGTACGTGCCGAACTTCTTCTCGCTGATGCATCTCTATCCGCTCGATGGCGCCATCCAGGAAGTCCCCTCATCGGCCATGGCGTATGCCCAGCGGGACGCGCAATTCATCCACATCATCGCGGGCATCGACAGCGATCCCGCCAACATGCCGGCGAACACGCAGTGGGTGCGCAATTACTGGTCCGATCTGCATCCCTATTCGACCGGCGCCGCCTATGTGAACTTCCTCATGGATGAAGGGCAGGATCGGATCCGGGCAACGTATCGGGCCAACTATCCGAAGCTGGCGGAGGAAAAGCGGAGGTGGGATCCGCAGAACCTCTTCCATGTGAATCAGAACATCACGCCGTAGAGCGCGTGCCGGCGCAGCGGAACGACGACCCTGATTTCGCCGGTCGAGCCTGCTCGTTCTCCTTGTCTCTACTCACGGCTCGGTGCGAACGACGTGTCGCACCGAGTCCCAACCGCAGGAGGTTGCCTATGGCATGACCTCGACCCATTGCATGAAACCGGGGGTGGCAGGCGCCACCTCCAGACGTCCTAGCTGACGGGGCGATATCCCGAATACGTGACGCCAATGTATGTACGGCCGCTATTGTCGCGGCCGAGGAGTTCGATAATGTTTGCCATCAATCGTGTCCAGAGTATTTCGATTGCCGTTCTCTTTCTGCTGCTTGCAACGGTCGCGTTCGTTCCCGGACGAACCTCGGCCATGGAAGAAAATCCGGGCCATCCCTGGTGTGTCAGTGGGGTGACGGTCTCCCCCATCGGGCAGGCGATGCCGGAGGAAGCCAGTGGGCAAGCCCTCGTCATGCTTCGGCTCACGATCGCCCCGGGCGGCGGATTCGAGGCGCACACCCATCCGGGTACGCTGATCGCCAGCATCGAATCCGGCACCTTCGATCTGACCCAGCTGGATGACATGGAAATGAGCGTCACCCGCGCGACCGGCGAAAGCGAACCGATGACCAAAGGCGTCACGCTGACGTTGAACTCCGGTGACTGGTTCGTCGAACCGGGCGG
>DASTFJ010000044.1:0-16526 GCA_035708745.1 Thermomicrobiales bacterium
CGAGGTGAGCGATTTCGAGCGGCGGCCCGATAGCTCCACCTTCGATGCCTGTTTCGAGGCGATCCACTATTGCGATTTCTATATCCTGCTGGTGGGCGAGCGGTACGGCAGCATCTTCCAGGATGGCATCAGCGTCACCAATCAGGAGTTCCGGGTGGCGAAGGCGCTGGCCGATCAGAAGCGCATCGCCATGATCCCGTTCGTGCGCAAGTCGATCTGGCAGGAAGCCGAGCTGGCCGCGGCCGCCGGCGGAGAAAGCACGATCCGCGCGGCCGATGCGCACGCCGCCGAGCAGATGGCGCGGGTGCTGGCCTTCGTGGACGAGCTGAAATCGACCAAGCTGCTGGATGACGCGGGCAAGGAAGCCGGCAATCTCTGGATCTATACCTTCGATAGCTTTGCCGATATCGCCGGCGCGTTGCGCATTGCGCTGCGCGCCAATACCGATGTGACCGCCCAGCGGGCGATCGCCAATCTGCGGGCAGAGATCGAATCGAATATCGCCCGCATCGTGTCGAAGCAGGGCAATCTGCCTTTCCCGTTCTATGCGCCGATGCAGCTTCCGGAGGTGCGGGCGGCTTTGCAGGTGGGGGTGGATGCCCAGGGGACCGAGCGCCGGATCGACCGGACGGTGGCGCGCCGGTTGGCGATCGCGCTGATGATGGCGGGCGAATACCAGCGGCTGGAGGACGAGGGATTGGAGGAGGCGATTCGCTCCGGGGAGTTTCTGCGTTTCGACAATCAGACGCGCACCTTTTTCGAAACTCCGGAGCTCGAGGTCATGCGCCGGTTGAGTGGGGAGATCGACCGCTTGCGCCAGATGGCCGAGCTGAGCAAGAACCCGCCGTTCAGTGAGCTCTCCGACCAGATTCTCAGACAGGCGGATTCGGGCGATGCCGAGATCACGGTGTCCGCCGACCTGCTGCTGCTCGGTTCGATCATTCTGCGCGCCGGCGAGAATATGTTGCGGCTGATGGCGGCGTTGCATCACTGGATGGCGACGGGCGAGCTGATTCCGCCGCAAGTGGATAGCGCCTCATACGAAACGGAGAGCTTGCGCCGGTTGCAGCACGAAGCGGCGGAGGCGCGGGATGTGGCTACCTGGCTGGGCTATCCGGTCATTGCCGATCTGCTGACGGGCGATTCCACCGCCAATGGTGAAGATCGCGCGGCGGCCGCGATTGCGTTTCCTGCGCTGGGCGGCGAATCGTATCAGGCGGCGGTGCGGCAGCTTGCCGATGAAGCGGTGCGGGTGTTCTACCAGAACAGCGGTGAGACAACGGACCAACCAACGTAGCGCGATAGCGCATCGTTCTCCTGACAAAGAGGGCCCCGGATTTCAAGGCAAGAGTCCGGGCGCGCGAAAAGAGGTTGGGCTGTGAGCGTGCTAAAGCGCGTTGGAGAAGGGGTACAATGCGGGAAGCTGGAACAGATGAATGGACCATGAATGGTAGTGGCGTGACGACGGCGTATCGCGAAGGGCGAACGCATGGCGCGGATCGGTGGTTTTCTACCAGTACGGTGCTTACGGGTCGCTTGGCTGGCCACCGTCATGGTTTGGCGATGCGTGATTCCGACCGCGGTCGAGCGGGCCGCGCGTAACGAGCGCCTGGCAACTCGCGACCACCTATTGGGCGAACAGCGCTGGGCGGCGGCGGCGTTTCGCTGGTGGGTGGTGCAGCAACGGCACGCGCTCGAGCGGGATGGAGCGCGCCATGACGCGTGAGCGCGTATCCGGTTCCAATCCGCTGGTCTATTTGAACGCGAATCAGGTCAGCTCCGGTTGGGTGGGCGACTACAAGCTGGGGCGGGACTATGTGCTGGCCTGCCGGTTTCTGCATTGCGGGATTCTCGACCGAACAGGAACGATGGGGTCCGGATTTCCCTGGCGAACGATCGACCCGATTCCGGCGGTGACGGCAGAAATGCCGAGCTTCGCTACGCTCTGCGATCGGCGTGGAGAAGAGATCGTGGCGGAAGCGATGGCGTTTGACCGCGAGATCCGAGTGTTCTGGTCGGGTGGGATCGATTCGACAACGGCTCTGATCGCGGTAATGACCGCAGCCGAGCGCCAGAGGTATCGCAGGCGGGTACGGGTGCTGCTGTCGATGCAATCGGTGCTGGAGCATCCGCGGTTCTATCGGGAGTTCATCGACGGAGATCTCCTGGTGCATGCAGTGCAGGCGCCGATGTCACGGGAGCTGGATCCGGGTGCGTTGAATGTGACGGGTGAACATGGCGATCAGCTCTTCGGCAGTCAATTGCTGGCGCCGTATGTGCGGCGGGGCGTGGCGGGACGCGCGTACCAGGATCTGCTGCCGCTGGTGTTGCTGGAGCGGTTGCATCACCCGCTGGCGGCCGCGCATGCCGGCCGCTTTCTTCAACCGGTTATCGATGCCGCGCCGGTGCCGATCGTTTCGCTGTTCGATTGCCTCTGGTGGCTGAATTTCTGCGCAAAGTGGCAGGACGTGTCACTGCGGATGGTCGCGGGCACGGCTCTAGAGACTCGCACCCATTTCGATTCGCTGCGGCATTTCTTTCGCACCGATCCCTTCCAGGTATGGGCGATGACGCATACGCCTGGAAGTCCGGTGGAGGACTGGCGCGCCTACAAGCTGGCGGCGAAGGACTATATCCACGCGTTCAGCGGGGATACGCACTATTTTCGGCTCAAGATCAAGGAAGACTCATTGCGGCATGTGCTGCGGGGGCGTTCCGCTTCCGAGCGGCAAAGAGTCTTCATGCGGGCCGACTTTTGTCCGGTAGTGAGTTGGTTCCGCCCACCGGAGCCGGGGCGACTGCGGCGGTGGTTGCGGCCGGAAACGCCTCCTGGTGAGCCGGCGTGGCCAGAGTTCGTGGGTTCGGGCTGATGGCCAGCGAAGCATCGGACCGAGCGGCAGGGTTACCGATCGCGCAATGGGCCAGCGATGACGGGCTCACTCCCGACCTATCGCAAACCGGGGGGACACGGGAACGGGCGCAGCGGCTGGTGGTCGACCTGGAGCGGCGGCCGGAGCGCATGGCGCATGGGGTGGGAACGGGAGAAGGGCTGGTATCCAACGGTTTGCTGGGGGCCGACATCATCCGGTTAGGAGCGGGTGAGCGATTCCAGCCACATACGCATGCCGCCGACCATTTGCTGATCGTGATCGGCGGGGAAGGGACGATCACCTGCGATGGGCGCATTCACCCGACCCGGGCGGGAGAGATCTTTCTGGTCGAGGGAGAGAAACCGCATGCGGTCGGAGCGAGAACCGATCACGTTTTGCTGGCGATCGGCGCACCCCACATTCCAGTGAACTCCCCAGGGCGGATGTCGCCGATCCCGTATCAGGCGATCACCACCCGAATCGATGATCTACATTGTCTGATTTGTAATGTGCATGCGGTCTACCCCGTCCTTCCTCACGAACTCGGGTGCCCGCATTGTCCCTGTCTCGATTGCAGCACCCGTGTTGTTTCCACGACCTTCCTCGGAGATGAAGCCGCCAACAACTGACGCGGCGCGCCACGTTCGATTTCCAGAAAGGACAGCCGGCGATGGAACGGGACCGCGAATCGGGGATCTGGGATCTGTCGGCTCCCTCGTCTCAGGTGTTGCTGACCGGGGCCGAGACGCCGAACACCTGGGCAATCCGGCTGGCGTTCAAGGAGCTGGTGCTGCGACAGGCACTGGTGTTGGGAACCGTCCGGCAACGACGCTTGCTCTTCTTTTCGCGGGAGGTGAATGCGCTCTCGATGGGACGCATGCTCGACCGGGCGGCGGAACGGCCGTTGGTGGGAGCGCTGGAGGCATTTCCGAATTCCGCGCTTTATCTGCGAGGGACGTCCGGAGTGCCGATCGACGTGGCGGCGACGGAGGTGAGCCGCTGGTACCGGGCTGGAGGCGGGTATGTGCAGGCTGAGGTGATGCCGGAGCTGGAGCGGCGGGGCTATTACCAACGAGTCCAGGTCGAAAATGGGGTGCAGTGGCGGTTAGCCGAGCAGGGAGAACGCAAGCTGGAGGAGCTCCGCCGCCTTCTCGATAGCGGCCGGCAGCAGTTTTCATTCTGGTTGCGGGAGGACCCGGAGCAAGCGGCCGCGTATGTCCGGCAGATGGGACCAGGTCTGTTGCTGCTGGGAAATCCGGCGCCGTGGTTGTGGGGGCTGTTGGTTGCGTTGCTGGCAGGGGAGGTCTTGAGTGGTGGATCGATTCCGGTGAGTGCGGGCGCGCCGTTTGGCGCGCCATTGGAGCCGCCGCAAAAGAACGAGGGGACTGGCGAGCAGGGGAATGCAACCGAAGGGTCGGGGACCGGTTCACCTGGAGACCGCCCGGCAGATGAGAACGGGACGGATCCCTCGGCTGAGGGAGGAACGGGGGGATTCGATGGGCCGGGCGAGGCTATCGACGCGGGCACACCGAGCCCGGGCGACACCATCGATGGTGGGTTCGACGGAGATGGCGACGGTGACGGCGGAGGTGATGGGGAATGACGAGTGAGCCTCCAAACGAATGGGAAATGCGCGAATTCCTGAAACGCGCGTTGTATCCGGGCGAGCACGTCGTGTGGAAGGAGCGATGCTGGAGTCGGTTGCGAAAGCAGCGCGGGGCAACTCCAGCATATGTCTGGGCATGGCTGGTGATCGCCGCCATGGTGGTGGGGTTGGCAGTTGGAGCGGTCAGGCTTGCCCAGTCCACCGGATTCAACGCCGCATATCTCTTGCTGCTGCTTGCGATTCCGATCGGACGGTTGATTCTGCGACAGGCGGTCGATAGCCCGATGTACTGCCGGAGCCGCACCATGTACGCGGTCACCGATCAGCGAGTGATGATCGTGCGCGATTGCAATCGGGGCGTACCGGTGCAGTCGTTGCCATTGCGGTTCGTCCAGATGGTGCAGGCGAAAATCGACCGCGCGGACGGGGCGGGCTCGGTTCGATTCGGATGGTGGGACGCCGCGGCGGACGATTGGCAATTTCCGGTGTCGTTTTTCATGGTGCCGGCGCCGGAACGCGTTGCACGCATCGTCGAAGACGAGGTCGAGCGCCGAAACGGGCAGTTGCGGGGGTGAGCTGATGGGGCTGCGAGCGCCGGGACTGGAAACGCTGGCGGAGCAGGAACTGCGGCCCGGGGAACGCTTGCTCTGGTGGGGCTTTTGCCTGAGCCAGCGGGGCAAGCAGCGGAAGGAGGGCGGCCCCTACGCCGGATTCTTCCTGGGAGGTCTGCTGGGGTTCATTATGCTTGTGTGCACAAGGATTCCGGCGTTGCTGGTGATGATCCCGATCTTGTCGCTGATCGGCGGGATCATCACGATCAAGCGGGGGCCGTCGTCGCTCTATCGCAAAAAACGAACGATCTATGCCGTGACCGATCAACGGGTCTTCGCGCTGTGCGACACGCAGAGAGACCGGTGGGTGACGAGCATTCCCTACAAATTCCTGACGGACGTGAGTGTGTCGCGGGTACAAGGGGACAGTCGGGGGATCGTGTCATTCACGGATGTTTCGTCGGAACGGCAGCCCAGTCTTCGGTTCGTGATGGTTGCGGGGGCAACGCGGGTGAAGGAGGTCGTCGAGCGGGCACGGTCACAGGCAATCGAGTAATCCTTGCGGCCCGTGTATGTTTCTTCGCCGAATACCCAGCCGGTCAGCAATGTTTCGACTTCCGCGATCGAGAGACCGTGCCCGGTGGCATGCTTGGGATTCCAACTATCCCAAAGCAGCTGGCCGATATCGACATCGGGCGCACGCAAAATCTTCCGGTCATTCATCACACATTGCATGGGGTGAGTGCGCTGCACGCCGTCCGTGCCCGGTTGACAATGCATAGCTGATTCGTTACCATCGAAATTGGTCAACCAATCAACCAGTCAACCAATCGAAGAGCGAGCCGGGCCGTGGTGGAGGGCCGGGCGAGTGCGATGGAGCACAGGGAGCCGATGGGACGTCTCGATGGGAAAGTGACGGTCATTACCGGCGCGGCCAGCGGCATCGCGCGGGGCGCGGCCACGGCCTTCGTGCGTGAGGGGGCGATCGTTGGATTGCTCGACCGCAATGCCGAAGGGCTGGAACAGGCGGCGGCTGAGCTGGGAGAGCAGGCGTTTCCCCTAGTGGCCGATGTGACCGATGAGACGAGTGTGGCAGCGGCATTCGACCAGGTCCGCCAAACATACGATCGGTTCGATTGTCTCTATACCTGCGCGGCGGTGCAGCTGATCGGCGAGGATGCGCCGGTGCACGAGCTGGACACCGCGATCTGGGACCGTACCTATGCCGTGAATTCCCGCGGCGTCTTTCTCACCTGCAAATATGGGGCACGGCTGATGATCGACGCCGGCAATGGCGGGTCGATCATCAATGCCGGTTCCCCCACCGGGCTGACGATGAGCGGCGCCGGTTGGAGCGCCTACTCCTCATCGAAAGCCTCGGTCATGGGTCTCACCCGCGTGATGGCGGCGGACCTGGCGAAGTACGGGATCCGCTGCAACAGCATCGTGCCGGGATCGATCACGACCCCGCTGACGAAGGTGCTGCACGACGATCCGGTCGAGCGGCCGAAATTGGAAGCGATGCATCCGATCGGGCGGTTGGGGTTGCCGGAGGACATGGCGGGGATCGCAGTCTTCTTGGCCTCGGACGAATCGACGTTCGCGACCGGGTCGTTGTTCTTCGTGGACGGAGGGATTTCGGTTCGGTAGCGGGCGGCACGCAGCAGGCGGAAGTGCCTGGCTTGCGACCGGCAGTGAATCAAGTGGGACGCGACGGAGCGGGGAGTTCGCAGAGGAGCGACAGTGGCGCAGGTGACAGTGAAGCCGCAACAGCAGAGCTCGGGGATCGGCGGAGCGGTCCGGCGGGTGCTTTCGATCGATGAGATCGGGGTCATCGCCGCGATGCTCGGTATCTGCCTCTTCCTGAGCCTGACCACCGATACGTTTCTCACCGAGCAGAATCTGATCTCGGTGCTGCGGCAGTCGTCGTATATCGGCATCATGGCGGTCGGGATGGTCTTCGTCATGTCGATGGGCGATATCGATCTCTCGGTCGGCGCGTTGCTGATGCTCGTCTCGGTGACGATGTCGGTCTGGTTCCGGGATGGTTGGTCGCCCTGGGTCATCATCCCGGCCGGGTTGGCGCTGGCGACATTCTGCGGGTTCTGCAATGGGCTGCTGAGCGTGTTGCTGCGGATCCCGACCATCATCGTGACGCTGGGCACGCTCAGCATCTTCCGCGGGATCGGGCTGGTCGTGACCGGGGGATCGCCGGTATCGATCGATCGCGAGATCACGGGAGGCTGGTTCTTCACCAAGCTGGGGGAAAAAGGACTCGGCATCTGGATGAGCGCCTGGGCGATGTTTGCCGTGGCGCTCGTCGGGTGGTTCCTATTCAACCAGGCCGCGTTTGGGCGGCGGGTGCAGGCGATCGGCAGCAACCGCCAGGCGGCGCGCTATTCCGGAATCCGGGTCAATCGCTACCGCATCATGGTGATGTCGCTGATGGGGTTCATCGTCGGCGTCGCGGCCACGTTCCTGCTGGCATTCCAGCGCGGCGGCAACCCGGCCAGCGGTCCGGGTCAGGAGCTGTATGTCATCGCGGCCACGATCATCGGCGGCACGGCGCTGAGCGGTGGGTCGGGGTCGGTCTTTGGGGCGGTGATCGGAGCGATCATCGTCTGGCTGATTCAAAACGGTCTGGTTCTGCTGGGGATCGAGCCGGCCTGGGGCACGGTTGCCACGGGCTCGGTGATCATCATCGCGGTGGCGCTGGACTATTTGATCAAGCGGAGGGATTAGACGAGTAACTGGCCACTGGTAACTGGTGGAACGGCCGAATTCTCCTGCGCGAGCAACTAGTTGCCAGTTACTGATTACGAGTTACCGTTTCATTCAAAGGAGGTGATACCCGCAGTCGCTCCCGGATGTCGATTCATATGTTTCGTCGTAGAAGAGCGAAAGGATTCGAGGATGAATCGAACGCGGTTTCTGGCGATCCTCATGGCGCTGTCCATGGTGGTCATGCCAATGGTGGCGAGCAGTCAATCTGCAGCGGCGCAGGATGACGACATCAAGATTGCCTATATCCTGCACGGGCTCAACGACTTCACGCAGACGATCAAGGAAGGGGCCGAAGACGCCGGTGAAGATCTGGGCGTGACGGTCGATGTTTTCGGTGAGGCGGGTTTCGATATTCCGACCCACCAGGCGTTTCTCGAATCGGCCATTCAGGCCGGGTATGACGGGATCGCGGTGATTCCGAACGGGGGCGATCCGTGGAATACCCTGCTGCAGGAAGCATCGGACGCGGGGATCCCCCTGGCGACGGCCAACAACACCGCGCTGAACTCGGTGGTCGATCTCTGGGTCGGTCAGGATGAGTACAACTCGGGCATCCTGGTGGCGCAGGAGATGCAAAAGCAACTGGCCGCCAAGGATGTGACCAGCGGCAAGATCGTGATCGGTTCGTGCTTCCCGGGCAATCCGGTGCTGGACGACCGCTCGGCCGGGATCCATTCGGTCTTCGACGGCACCGATTTCGAGCTGACGCAGGATTACGACACGAAGCTCGACAACACCGAGAACTACAACATCTGGGACAGCCTGGCCACGGCGAATCCGGATGCGGTGGCGATGATCGGGCTCTGCTCGCTCGACCCGCCCAACATGGCGCAGGTGAAAGAGCGCGGCGGCTATGAGTGGCTGGCCGGCGGGTATGACCTCGAAACGCCGACGCTGCAGGCGATCCAGGATGGGTATCTGGCCGTCTCCGCCGGGCAGCAGCCCTATCTGCAGGGCTACCTGCCGGTGCTGGCGCTGGTGCAGGAGATCCGTGAGGGTACGCACATCAGCGGCTGGCTCGAGGTTCCGACCGATCTCGTGACGGCGGAGAATGTCGAGGACTTCATGCCGCGCGAAAGCGATGCGGCGGTGCAGCGCGAGTTCTACGCCAAGTACATCGCCGAGCACTTCGCGGATCTCGCGGCGGCGGCTCGGCCGTATTCCGATCTGAGCGCGGAGCATGGGGCGGCAGCGTCGCCGGAGGCGACTCCGGCGGGGTAACGACGGATTCGACAGCAGGCGGCACGCCGTAGGCAGAAACGCTTGGCTTGCGGCGTGTCGCCCACCTCGATCCTCCGGTCCTCAGCAGGGCTCGGGTTCCGGCGCTACAAGAGGGCAGAGACGCCCTCCACTACGACCGGCGGCAAGGCTGAAACGGGATTCGATGCGTGAGTGAGACGGTGGACGAGACGGCGAACGAGGACCGGGAGATCATCCGGGTCGAACATTTGAGCAAGCGGTTCGGCGGGGTGAATGCGCTGAGCGATGTGTCGCTGTCGATCGACCGGGGCGAGATTCACGCGCTGGTGGGGGAAAACGGAGCGGGAAAGAGCACGTTGATGAAGATCCTGGCGGGGATCTACCAACCCGATGCGGGGACGGTGCTGATCGATGGGGAGGCAGCCCACATTTCGAGTCCGCTGGTCGCGCGGAACTATGGGATCAGCATCGTGAATCAGGAGCTGGCGTTGTTTCCGCAGCTCTCGATTGCCGCCAACATCTTCGTCAACCGGGAAGCAACGCGGGGCCGCTGGGTGCTGGACAAGGGCGCGATGCGCAAGGAAACCGAGGCGGTGCTGGAGCAGATGGGGGTCTGGCTCGATCCGGGCCGCAAGGTGGGGACGCTGCCGGTGGGCGAAAAGCAGATCGTGGAGATCGCGCGCACGCTACAGCAGAACTCGCAGATCATCATCATGGACGAGCCGAACTCGGCCCTGAACGCCAATGAATCGGAGCGGCTCTTCGAGCTGTTGCGGCGGTTGCGCGATCAGGGAATCACGATCATTTATGTCTCGCACCGGCTGGAGGAGGTCTTTTCCATTTCCGACCGGATTTCGGTGATCCGCGACGGGAGCTATCAGGGCACCTGGACGATCGCGGAAACGACGATCCCGAAGATCATCTCGGTCATGATCGGTCGCGATCTGGACGAAACCTTCCCCGACCGGCATGAGGATTTCCGCGAAGCGCCAGTGCTGCTGGCGGCCGAGGGGCTGGTGACCGCGCATGGACTGAGCGGAGTCGATTTCTCGGTGCGCGCGGGAGAGATCGTCGGGTTTGCCGGGCTGGAAGGCTCGGGGATCGACGAGATCTTCGATGTGCTCTTCGGGCTGGAAGCACCATCGAGCGGCACGATTCGGTATCAATCCGGCGCCGACCGCCCGAAAACGCCCTTCGAGGCCATCAAGAAGGGGTTGGGGATGGTGCCGGCCAACCGACGCGACGAAGGGTTGATGTTGCCCTGGTCGATCCGGCGCAATACCAGTCTGGCGGTGCTCGACCGGTTGCTGCTGGCGCTGGGGGTGATCGACCGCAAGGGTGAGCGGGCGCTGGCTGGCGACTATGTGCGGCGGCTGAACATATCGACCGATTCGATCGACAAGCGGGTGGTGAACCTGAGCGGCGGGAATCAGCAGAAGGTGGTGCTGGCCAAATGGCTGGCGACCGGGCCGACCGTGCTGATTCTGAACGATCCGACCCGCGGGGTCGATGTGGGCGCCAAAGCGGAAATCTATGCCCTTTGCGACGAGCTGGCCCGCAGCGGGCTGGCGCTGCTCTTCACCTCGTCGGAGGTGGAGGAGATCGTGGGGGTGTGTGACCGAATCCTGGTGTTGTACCGGGGCCGGGTGATCAAGGAGTTCGCCCGCGGCGAGGCAGACAAGGAGGCGGTGACGTTCTGGGTCTCGGGTGGGAAAGCGGTGCTCTCGGATAGCGATCTGGGGGCGGTGGCATGATGGTCGAAAACCTCGCCCACCTCGATGCACCAGTTTGTGAACCAGCGCGCCGGAACCGCGAGCAGTCTTCGGCCAGCAGGGGCAACCACAGGGGTTTGCCCCTGCCAGGTGTGCGGCCGGAAACGATTGCGATGCTGGTGAAAGTCGTTCGCCGATGATCCCACCGCCGATTGCCGGGATCGATCATATTGCCGTGCTGGTCGAGGATATCGAGGCGGCGTTGCCGTATTACACCGAGACGCTCGGGTTCACGGTGATTGCGGACGATCGGGTGGAGGCGGTGCAGGCGCGATTGGTGATGCTGCAGCTGGGCGATGGGCGGTTGCAGCTTGTCACGCCGATTGCCGATGGTCCGATCGCGGAGTATCTGCGGGTGCATGGCGAGGGACTGCATCATCTCGCCTTGAAAACCGGACAGATCGATACCGTGGTGAATCAGCTCTCGCCGGATGCGCCGGTGCGGGTGGTGCGCGGCGGGCAACAGCGGCTGGGCGGTTTTTTGCCGTATCGTCCCAACAACGTCATGTTGGAAGTAATCGAGATCGACGAGTGACAGGAGGAACCAGGCCCGCATGAGTACACCGTTTCGCGTGGGGTATACCCACGATTTTCTGAAAGCCGATGGGTCGATCGGCTGGGGCGATATCGGCATGGCCCAGTACGAAGGGATTCCAGATCTCGAGGTGGAGTTCCTGCCGGAGCATCCGATGGTGCTGCCGGCGGAGCTCGCGCAGGGTTATGACGCGCTGGGCGTGCTGGCGCCGAGGATCACCGCCGACCTGCTGGACAACTCCCCGGATCTGGTGCTGATCGCCCGGTTCGGTGTGGGGTACGACTCGGTGGATTGTGAGGCCGCCACCCGCAACGGGATCGCGGTGTCGATCACGCCGGTCGGGGTGCGACGGGCAATGGCCTCGACCGCGCTGGCGCTCCTGCTGGGCGCGGCGCACCGGATCGTGGAAAAAGACCGCATCACCCGCGCCGGCCTGTGGGGAACGAAGCTCGAATACATGGGGTTCCAGATCACCGGCAAGACGCTGGGCATGATCGGCCTGGGCGGGATCGCGCGGGAATTCCTGCATCTGATCGCGCCGTTCGAAATGCCGGTACTCGCCTATGATCCCTACATCACCACCGAACAGGCCGCGGACGTGGGGGCGCTCAAGGTCGACCTGGAGACCTTGCTGAGCGAATCCGACTATGTCGTGATCGTCTGCAATCTGACTCCGGAAACGTTTCATCTGATGAACGCCGAACGGTTCGCGCAGATGAAACCGACCGCGATTCTCATCAACATCGCGCGCGGTCCGATCGTGGAGGAAAGCGCGCTCTATGACGCGCTTTCGACTGGGCAGTTGCGTTATGCGGCCACCGACGTTTTCGAAACGGAACCGCCCGATCCGTCCAATCCCCTCTTTTCCCTGGACAACATCATCGTGACGCCGCACGCCCTCGGTTGGACCGAGGAATCGGCCATGGGTATCGGCACGAATGTGATCGAGAGCGTGCTGGCGGTGCGCGAGGGACGCGCGCCGGCCACGCTGGCAAATCCGGCGGTGGTCGATTCGCCGATTTTTCAGCAGAAGCTGGCCAACCTGAAAGCGCGATTGGAGGGATAGGGAGTCAATGAAAACCAACACGGTCAAGGAAAAACTGGCGCGCGGAGAATATTCCTACGGCACGATGATCTTCGAGTTCAACACAACCGGGATCGGCCGGATCGTGGGGGAAGCGGGCGCGGAATTCGTCATCTACGACATGGAGCATACCGGCTGGAGTATCGAGACGATCCGCATGTTGATCGCCACGACTCAGTCGTCCAAAGCATTGCCAATGGTGCGGGTGCCGGCCACGCAATACCACCTCATTTCGCGGCCGCTCGATGTCGGCGCGATGGGGATCATGGTGCCGATGGTGGAAGACGAAGCGCAGGCGCGCACCATTGTGCGTTCGGCCAAATATCCGCCGGAAGGTGGCCGTGGAGCAGCCTTCGGGGTGGCGCATGACAACTACATCACTGCGCCGGTGACCGAGGTGATGGCCAGCTCGAACAAGGAAGGCTTCATCATGGCCCAGATCGAAACGGTTTCGGGGATCGAAAACTGTGAGGCGATCGCCGCGGTGGAGGGGATCGATTGCCTCTGGGTGGGTCATTTCGATCTGTCGCTGTCGATGGGCATTCCGGCGCAGTTCGACAACCCTGAGTTTCTGAAAGCCATCGAGAAGGTCGGCAAGGCGTGCGAGAAGCACGGCAAGACGGCTGGCGTGATGGTCAACAACGCCGAAGGCGCAAAGGTCTGGAAAGACTTCGGCTACCGGGCATTTGGCTATCTCGGCGATGTTTGGCTGTATCAGAACGCGCTGCGGCAGGGATTGAACGAGCTGAGGGGCTTGGAGTAACAGGAAGCGCTTGCCCGGAATTTTCCATCGCGACCCTACCGTAGTTGCAGTCCTCCGTGGCTGCCGTCGGGTCTCACAGAGCAGCCACAGGGGGCTGCAACTACGGGGATCGTGCGCTGTGGCGCGACAAAGGAGGTGGTGAGCATCTCGCGGTGAACGACACGGTCGATCCAGTACGGAACTCGAAGCAAACGATCTCGCCTGGCGGAATGGCTCCGCCTGTCATAGAGGAGGCTCGAAGATGAGTCGGAATCCGGAACACTGGCATCTGGAACCGCGGTTCCAACGGACGATGAGCCGGCGCACCCTGGGTAAGGGAGCCCTGGTGGCAGGAGCGGGCGCATTGGCGGCGCCGGTTCTCTACAACGCATTCAACCCGAAGGCGGTCGCTGCGGCACAACGCGCGCTCGCGCAAACGCAAGATTCAGCCACCGCCGCGGTGGAAGCAGCCAAGGAGTTTAGCGGCACCACGCTGAATGTGGTCTGGGAAGCCGGTTTGCAATCCGAGGATCCGAAGAACTACTCGGGTCCGAAATTCGAAGAGCTGACCGGCATCAAGATCAACACGGTGGAAAAACCCTTCACCGAGCTCTTTCAAAGTCAGGTCGCCGAGCATATCGGCCAGACCGGCGCGTATGACGTGCTCAGCCTGAATCCGGCCTGGATGCCCGATTTCATCACGCAGGGGATCCTGGAACCGCTGCAACCCTTCCTCGACCAATATGGCAATCCGGCCGATCTCGAGGACTACCATCCGCTCTACCGCGGGATGATGGATATCGGCAGCGGTATCTACGGCATCTTCGACGATGGCGATGTGATCATCCTCTATTACCGCACCGACCTCTTCGAGGACCAGGCGAACAAGGATGCGTTCAAAGCCGCCAACGGCTTCGATCTGGCGCCGCCCACCGACTGGGATCAATACGACGCGATTCAGGCGTTCTTCACCGAAAAGGGCGGCGGGAGTAGCTGGGGTGGCGCCAGTCAGCGCGCGCCCGGACAGGTCTACGGCTGGTTCAGCGAGGAGTTCCGCAATCGGGGCGGGCAATTCTTCGACGATGCGACCATGAATGGCACGTTGAGCAGCGAAGCCGGCGCGGCCACGCTGAATGCCATGCTCAACCGGAACAAGACGATGCCGCCAGGGATCGAAACGTGGGGCTTCGTCGAGGTGCTGACCGCCTGGATGGCGGGGCAACTCGCGATGATCGGCGGCACGTGGCCGCCGATCGGGCGCTGGTCGGAAGGCACGACCGCCGAGCAACTGAACTGGGTACCGGAAACGACCGTGGCCGGCAAGGTCGGTTATTCCGTCATGCCGATGGGGCACAGCCTGCACAATGGCGGCTTCAATCTCGGTGTTTCATCCGACAGCAAGAACAAGGAGGCCGCCTACCTCTTCATCCAGTGGGCGACGAGTCCGGCGATCAGTCTCGAACGGGTGATGCTCCCCTACGCGCTGCGCGATCCCTATCGCCTGAGCCATTTCTCCTCGGAGGAATATCGCGGCCGCTGGGCGACCGCGGGCGACTATCTGGACACGCTGAAGTCCGCGGCCGATACGGCATTGCTCGACATCATCATGTCGGGCGCGTCGGAGTACAACAACGCGATCGATCAGGCGGTCACGGCGGCGCAGGGCGGCACCGATGTAGCCGAAGCGCTTTCGACCGGCGACGCCGCGTTCGACGAGATTACCGACCGGATCGGGCGGGACGCGCAGAAGGCGGCGTATGAGCAGTTTCGGGCGATGAAGGGGTCGTATTACTCGTAGTCGACCCTCAACCACCCCCCCAGCCCCCTCCTTCTCCCAGGATTGGGAGGGTCGGAACTATTCCTGTACGGACGCGGTCATCGTGAGGCGGTTCAGGGTGTGCAAATTCAGCAATACATAGCCAGCCAGGACGATGGTGGTGACACTGGCCAGGCCGCGGGCGCGCGGTCGGTCCAGGCCCCAGCTTTTGATGCGGCTGAAGACCCGTTCGACCATCGTGCGTTTGGCATAGGTCGCCTGGTACGCCGCGCTGGTGCGGTCGACGGTGACGCGGGCGAGCGCGCCGGGCGCGGTGCTGATCTGCTTGTGACACCCCTTGCGGCGAAAGCGGGGATCGCGACAGGTGGCGGCTGGGTTGCGCGCCAATGGGCAGCCATAGTGCTGGATGGGACCCGTGGCCGTCACCCCCTGGCTGGTGGGACGCATGACGTGCCCCTGCGCACAGACGGGGTGTCCGTCGGGCGAACGGCGCGGGGCGCCGGTACGCGGGTTGTGGGCGATGGCAACGGTTCCGCCGGCGGCGACCACCCACTCCCACAGCCATCCGGCATCGAAGGCCGCATCGGCGGTCAAGCCGGTCGGGGGATGGCCGAGCACCGCCTGCACCTGGGTGGTCAACGGGCGGGCCAAGGTCACCTCTTGCGCCACCACTGGACCGACCGTGGCCCCCAGCACGATGGGGCCGCTGCTGGTTTCCGTCGTCATTACGGCCGAGTGATAGCCCCAAAACGCCAGTTTCCGCGCCAGATCGGGGCCAGGATGGACGGTTTTGGCTCCCAGGCGGCAATCGCGATCCCCGGCGGGTTGCTGCCGGGCATCGAAGCGATGGGTCACCGATTGGTTTGGGTTGTTGTGTTTGACCCACGCCAGATGATGGGTGGCATCGAGGGCCACCAGGGTATCGAGGGCGGGCACGGCCTGCGACACGATACGGACCGTCTGTTCCAGCACCTGCGCCATCAGCGGGCCGAGACGCTGTTGCTGGGTGCGCAGCCACCGGCTGCTGGGCAGGCTGGGCCACTCCCCGTGCGGGCGAAAGCCGATCTCCCAGCACAACGCCGGGTGGTCTGCCAAATAGCGTCGCAGCGCCTCGATCGAGGGGAGGTGCTTGTCGATTTTGACCAGCAAGGCTTTGAGATAGACCGTCGCCGGCACCGGCTGGGGTCCCGACGTTTCTGGAGCGCGCTGCGGCAGCCGACTCCAATCGACCGGGGCGACGAGGGCACGGAATGCGGCCGCAATGGGATCGGTGGCCACCGAGGCGGGAGTGGGTATCATGGACAAGGCTCCTGTGCGAGTCAGCGGATACAGCACCCACACGCTCGCACCGGAGCCACCCCCGTGTCAATTCCCCTCCACCCGCCCCCAACCTGTCCGTACGGGAATAGTTCCGACCCTCCCAATCCTGGGAGAGAGGAGGGGGCTTTTGGCTGGTGATTGCGATGCCGGGGCGTGTCTCCCCTTCCTTCTCCCAGGATTGGGAGAAGGAAGGGGCCGGGGGATGGATGAGGGTCGAAACCCAGCCCGAGCTCAGGCCTCGGCCAATCTCCCTATCGCATCGAATCCAACACCAGACGCACATCC
>DASTFJ010000045.1:0-10635 GCA_035708745.1 Thermomicrobiales bacterium
TTTCCCCTATAATCGCCGGGTTACGGCAGTCGAGCGCGCCGCGAGAGCCGCGGCATGCGCTCTTTCTGTCTGTTCACCGCGATTACTGGCGTCGTTGCCCGATCGAGCCGGCACCGCCATTGAGCTAGTCAAAGGACACGATTGAGCGTGAAAGTGACGATCGAGCGAATTCCGGAAAGCCAGGTCCGGCTGGATATTTCAGCCGATCCGGACGAGCAGAACGAGGCGATCGAAAAAGCCTATCGGAAGGTCGCCCGCGAGGTGGTCATTCCTGGCTTCCGCAAGGGCAAGGCGCCCCGCTCGATGGTCGAGCGCTATTTCGGCCGCGAGATGGTCATCGACGAAGCCAACCGCGCGTTGATGGACGATCTCTACCGCCAGGCGATCGAGCAGGAAGATCTCGTGCCGGTGGGCGAGCCCTCGCTCGATAGCATCGAGCCCGATCCGCTGCAGTTCGTGGTGACCGTGCCGGTCTATCCGACCGTCGATCCCGGCAACTACCTCGCGGTGCGGGTCGAGGCCGAAGATGCCTCTATCGCGGATGCGGATGTCGATGAGGTGCTGGAGGGGCTGCGCAAGCAGCAGAGCCCGTGGGTCGATCCCGCCGAACCGCGCAAGGCGCAAATTGGCGACCAGATCACCGTCGATATCGCCATCGCCGAAAACGGCGAGGAATTTCAGTCTCCCACTGAAGGCGCCAACTTCGAGCTGGGGGAGACGACCTTCCTGACCGAGCTGGTCGATCTGGTGCAGACCCTGCAGCCGGGCGAGAGTGGCAGCGTCGATATCACCTTCGAGGAAGACCGGCTCGATCCCGGCGATCCGCGCAATGGCAAGACGCTCACCTATACCCTGACATTGACCGGTCTGAAGGAGCACGATCTCCTGCCGCTGGACGACGACTTCGCCAAGACCTATGCCAGCGCCGAGAGCATGGACGAGGTGAAAGACCGCATCCGCACCAACCTGCATATCGAGAAAACCCGCGAGACCCGCACCAAGGTGGTGAACGACATCGTCGGGAAGATCGTCGAAGGGGCCACCTTCGAGCTGCCCGCGCCGATGATCGAGGAACAGCTCGACCGCCAGGTGCAACGCGCCCAGCGCGAGCTAGCCATGCAGGGCATCCCCTGGGACGCGTTCCTGCGGCAGATCGGCCAGACCGAAGCGGAATGGCGCGAGAACATCCGCGAGTCGTCCATCGAGACGCTGGCGTCGTCGGTGGTGCTGCGCGAGATTGCCGAGAAGGAAAAGGTCGAGGTTTCGGAGGACGATCTGATCGCCGAGATCGAGCAGATGGTCGCCAGCTCGCCCGAGCCGGGCGCTCGCCAGGCCTATATGGGCAATGAATATCTGCGCAATGTCATCCGCAACGATCTCTACGATCAGAAGCTGACCGATCGCCTGATCGAGATCGCCACCGAAGGCGGCGATGCGGTGCTCAACGGCTATGTCGCGCCGGAGCCGGAGATCGAAGCGGCCGAGGAAGCACAGGCGACCGACGAGGTCGCTGCCGAAGCGGAGTCACTGGACAGCAACGAGTAGACTCAAGTCATGAAACACCGGTGGCGAACACGTCGCCGCCCACGCCACACGAGGTTCGCATGGAAATTCCCAAACTGCACAATCTGATCCCCATGGTGATCGAGAGCACCAACCGGGGTGAGCGCTCATTCGATATCTATTCCCGCCTGCTGCGTGACCGCATCATCTTCATTGGCACCCCGATCGACGATCAGGTCGCCAATGTCGCCATCGCCCAGCTGCTCTATCTGGCCAATGAAGCTCCCGACCAGGACATTCATCTCTATCTGAACTCGCCGGGCGGCGTGGTCTATTCCGGGCTGGCCATCTACGACACCATCCAGATGATCAAACCGGATGTCGCCACCTATTGCATCGGCATGAGCGCCAGCATGGCCGCCGTGTTGCTGGCCGGCGGCACCAAGGGCAAGCGCTTCGCGCTGCCGAACTCCCGCGTGATGATCCACCAGGGCTCGGCCGGGTTCCGCGGCGCGGTGCCCGACATCGAAGTAGTCGCCCGCGAGACCATCAGCCTCACCACCAAACTCACCGAAATCCTGGCAAGCCACACCGGTCAGGAATTCGACCGGGTCAAGCGCGACACCGAGCGCGACTACTACATGACCGCGTCCGAAGCCAAGGAATACGGCGTCGTCGATGAGGTCATGGAGCCGACCCACAAGCTGGCTACCGCATCCAGCAACGGTTCCTCCAACGGATCCGCGAAGAAGAAATAGCTTTCCCGTGGGGGCGCGGTCGCCAGCCGCGCCCCCGCGAAACGATCGGCGTTTCCATGTTTGGAAAGCCCGCCCCGTAGCCGCCGGCCTGGTGCCGGCGCACAATGGCGCAAACAGGAACCAATGGAGATGAGCGGGACAAGAGGTGGGCGCGTGCATTACCGGTGTTCGTTTTGCAATAAAGGCCAGGAAGAAGTCCGGAGGTTGATCGCCGGCCCCAACCAGGTCTACATCTGCGATGAGTGCGTGCAGCTCTGTCGCGAGATCATCGACGAGGAAGAACCCTCGCCGCATCGCGCGCAGGGTGGACCGGCCCGGGTTCCCGCCCCGAAGGTCCTCTACGATCAGCTGAACCAATATGTCATCGGTCAGGAGCGGGCCAAGAAGATCCTCTCCGTGGCCGTCTACAACCATTACAAGCGCATCAATTCCGAGCTGTTCGACGACGTCGGCGATGAAGTCGAGCTGCAGAAGAGCAATATCCTGCTGGTCGGCCCCACCGGTTGCGGCAAGACGCTGCTGGCCCAAACGCTGGCCCGCCTGCTCGATGTGCCGTTTTCCATCGCCGACGCTACTGCCCTCACTGAGGCCGGGTATGTCGGCGAGGATGTCGAAAACATCCTGCTGCGGTTGATCCAGTCGGCCGGCGATGTGGCCCGTGCCCAGCACGGCATCATCTATATCGACGAGATCGACAAGATCTCGCGCAAATCGGACAACCCCTCCATCACCCGCGACGTTTCCGGTGAGGGCGTGCAACAGGCGCTGCTCAAGATCATCGAGGGTACCGTCGCCAATGTGCCGCCGCAGAGCGGCCGCAAGCACCCGCACCAGGAATATATCCAGATCGACACGCGCAATATCCTCTTTATCTGCGGCGGGGCGTTCGAGGGGCTGGACAAGATCGTCTCCAAGCGCATCGGCCGCAAATCGCAGATGGGCTTCGGCAGCGACGATCTGGACGCGATCGATACCGAGAACCCCTTGCAGTACATGATCCACGACGATCTGCTGCAATACGGGCTGATCCCCGAGTTCGTCGGCCGCCTGCCGGTGTCGGTGGCGCTCGACTCACTCACCCATGACGATCTGGTCCATATCCTGACCGAGCCGAAGAACGCGATCGTCAAGGAATATCAAAAGCGCTTCCGCATGGAAGACGTCGATCTGATCTTCACCCCGGAGGCGCTGGCCGCCACCGCGCGCCAGGCCGAGGAGCGCAAAACCGGTGCCCGCGGGCTGCGCACCGCCATCGAAACCGTCCTCACCGACGTCATGTTCGAGATCCCCTCGATGGACGGCGTGCGCAAGTGCGTGGTGGACGACAACGTCATCATGAACAAGACCCGCCCGCTGCTCATGACCGAGCGCGGCGACAACATCGAAACCGCGGCGTAGCCCGTCGTCCCGAGCAAAGCCGAGGGACCTCCTCGCCGCAGCGAGTCTCACCCCAAAGCTCGGCAACCAGAATTGAGCCAATCCCATGGGCGCCTTTATCGGCGCCCATTGTGTTTTCCCCGAGGAATGAATGCCCGGCGCCACCGCCCGGCATTGAAATGCCGGGCTACGAAAGCAAAGTCCCTCCAGGACTGGTCCCCGTGATTCCGGATCGCGGAGACGGTCGATTTCGGCCAGGCAGCTCCGACTAATTGTCAACAGTCCTTTGTCGCTTGGAATCACGGAACCTCGGAGGCAATCGATCATGCGATACCTGATCTCGTTCGATGACGGCTCTATGGACCACATCCCCGAGGAGGATATCCCCGCGGTCGGGGAGGCGGCGCGCGCGGTCGTGCGCGAGGCGAAAGCCGCCGGGGTCTGGATTTTCGGGGGCGGACTCTACCGTCAGCAGGCGAGCTACGTCGGCACGGACGGTACCGTCACCCCCGGACCTGTTCCGGAAACCAAGGCGGTGCTCGGCGGCTTCGCGATCTTCGAAGTGCCCACGCACGACGAGGCACTGGAATGGGCAGCCAAAATCGCAGTCGCGTGCCGCTGCACCCAGGAGGTCCGCGAGATCATGTACGACCCGGAGTCCTGATCGGCCTGGGTTCGTAGGGCGCATGCCACCCAGATCCACCAGTGCACGTTTGTCATTCTGAACGAACGTGAAGCATCTCTTCCGTGGCAATCACCGCCAAACCTTCGGACACAGAGCAAACTCGTTGAATGCGTCCGGCGCAAGAGATTCTTCACTTCTCTGAAAATAGATTCCACCTTGGACCAATTCGTCCGGGAACAAGGGCGGGCACAGGCCCTCCCCTACCCAGAGTCGCCGGATTCTCAGACGTCGGGAAATCGCCAGGTGCCATGTTGGGCTTCGTTCAGAATGACATCGCTCCAGGCGAGCGGTCCGAGGATAGGGACAAAATACGACGAAGGTAGCTCTCCGTTTACAGTCCAATATCTCAGGGTATCGTCAGGTCTCAGGCCGCGCTCAGACTGCGCAATCGCACCCTTTTGCGCGCAGCAGCTCCACTTGCCGCTCCGGCGAGTCGATGTAGACATCCTGAACGGCCGAACCAGTCGCCAGGGCCGCGTCGAGCGGGCTGGCGTGACGGTAACCGCGCCATTCCATCTCAGACACCAGCGCCGCATGCCGCTGATAGAGCGCGGCTAATTTGCCGCGCCAGCGGATCGTTTCCGGATGGTTCGCGTAGCCGGTCTTTCCCTCGACCAGGACCGTCCAGATCGCATGCAGCTCGCGATGCTCACCCAGCAGGTGCGCCCGGCAAAGGATCGACGGCGGTAGATCCCAGATACGCACCGTTCCTCCTGACTAACAGCAGCTCGAAACCGTTCCTGCCGCCGCACCCGACATCGCCCGGCATCCAGGAGCACCACGGACGTTCCGCTCGAAGCTGGTTACTACACTGCCAGCCTGCAACCGATCTTACGATCTCTTCCAGCACCAAAAGGGGTCTCGACATAGATGATCGACGATTCGACGCGCTCGCGCGCGGGCTCGCGGCACGTCGCGATCGCCGGTCCATCCTCACGATCTTGCTCGGGCTGGGAGCCGTTGCGGTCACCGGCGCGTCGTATGGCGATATCGGACTTTGCGCGCAGGCAAGCGGTTTTTGTGCCATCGAAACAACCGGCGGGGCCACCGCATGCGTTTCGCTTGCCCAGGCACCGTGCACCGAATGCACCCACGACCAGGACTGCGCGGCCATCAGCGGAGCCGTTTGCATCCAATCCTGGCCGGAGGTATGCGCGACTGCGACCATGTGCGCGCAGGCGATCTAGGATGTTGACGTTCCCCACGAACCGGGATCGCGCACGGCCATTACTACGTCGCGAATGGCCCCCAGCACGAGATCCGGTTGCGTCTGTTGAATATAGTGCCCGCTCTCCGTGGCGAGGACGTACCGGCCGTCGGGCACCAGTCCCGCCAAATCCTCTTGCAGCTCGGCGTGCAATGTTGCCTCTACGTCCATGGGCCAGCCCTCCGGGAAGGTCGCAGGGTCTGGCTGACCGGCGCTGAGCACGACCAGCGGCATCGGCTGGAGCGGAGTGGCCGTGCGGGCCGCGCTCATTTGCGCAAAGCTGGCGTCGAGATCGATACCCTCGCTGTTGCTGTGAACGGCCTGCTGCTCGGCTGCGAACAGTTCGGGCGACACGAGTTCTTGCCGTCGCTGGTCTTGTAGCTCATGCGAAGCGTCCACCAGGACCAATCCGGCCACCTCATCCGGATACTGGCTCGCATAGAGACGGGCAAACAGGCCGCCCACCGAATGCCCAACCAGCACATACGGACCCAATTCGGGCGTCGTCTCCAGCAGCGCATGCAGATCGGCGACGACATCCTCCGCGGTACGCGGCACGGGAGCAGGGTCCGATGCACCGGCGGCGGTGTTGGGCCGGTCGTAACTGACAACGCTGGCAAAATCGGCAACGGCTGGAATGACCCCGGACCATGTTGCATCCGAATCGCCCAGGCCGGCTTCGCAGACGACGGTCGGTCCGTCTCCACCTTCATCCACGCGATAGATTCCCCGGCCACCAACATCGACCAAAGGCCAGCTCGGTATCACCGTAGTGCTGTCGCTCGTCCACGGCGCGAGCGGCTTTCCGTCGGCCGGCGGCGAGGGATAGATCGTCAGGCCAGTGATTCGGTACGGATCGGCAGCCTCGATCGTGATCGGCAGGGCGAGCTGCAAACCGACCGCCGTCGACACCAGCGCCACCGCCTGGTTCTCGGTCGGCGGGCGCGTCACACCTTGCAGGGTGAGCGCGCCATAGCCAGCGGCCATGCCCTGTATGAAACCGATGATCTGCGCGGGCGGGACGACGGCCAGGAAATCGGGGGCAACATGCGCGGTCACATCGGCCTCGGTGAGCGATGCGCCCCCGTCGTTTACGGCGGCTAGGAACCAAGCCAGTTGCTCGCCGAGCGGGGTCTGCGCCAGCGCATCCAGGGTTGCCGTCCCGGCCTCCGGCGACTGGTTGGCAGCATTTGCCGAGAATCGGCCAGCGGCGACAGCGCCGATTCCGGCCAGGGTGGCGCCGAGGAGCGCACGACGCGATCGCTGATCGACCGCCAACAATTGCAGAGACATCGAAGGTCCTTTCGGCGTGTCGACCCGGATTTCTCGCTACGACAATTGCAATACAGCGTGTCTCATACTATCTCATCCAATGTATGAGCGAACGTCGATGCGTCGTGACCCATGAAAAGGACGAGACGTGAGTAATCGCGCCGAAACACCCGACGATACCGCACCTGCGTTGCCCGTTCTGTTCATCGTGGACGCCGTCAGCGAATCCCGGGTCGGCATGGAAGCCGCGTTGCGGCGGCGTTTCGGACTCGACTACCGAATCGAGGCCACCGGCTCTGCCAAAGCCGGACTCGCTGACCTGGAGCGGCTGGCGCGCGAGGGCGCGCAGGTGGCGCTGGTCGCGGCCGATCTGCGGTTGCCCGATATCGACGGAGTCCAGTTCCTCGGGCGGGCGCAGCTCCTGCATCCGGGCGCGCGACGCATGCTGCTGGTTGCCATGGATCGGCGCGGCACGCGTATCCCATTGGACGATCTCGAAGCGCTGCAGCGAGTCACCGCGCTTGGACGGATCGACGCATGGATGCTGAAGGGCGCATCGTCCCCGGAAGAGCTCGTTTACCCGCACGTGCAGGAAGCGCTCACCGCCTGGACCAAAGCCAACCGGCCGCGGCATGAGGTGGTGCGCATCGTTGGCGAGCAATGGGATCAGCGCAGTCACGATCTGCGCGATGCCCTGGCGCGCAATACGGTGCCCTTCGGTTTTTATGCCGTGGAGTCGGACACCGGCCGCAAGATGGTGCAGGACTACGGTATCGACACGACCCGGCTCCCGGCGGCTATCTTTCACAATGGGATGGTCCTGCAGGATCCCACCGAGGTCGATGTCGCCGTCGCGCTCGGTGTTCGCGTACAGCCCAGCTCCGAAACCTTCGATCTCGCCATTCTCGGAGCGGGTCCGGCCGGGCTCTCGGCCGCGGTCTACGGCGCATCCGAGGGACTGCGCACCCTCGTCATCGAACCGCAAGCTTATGGTGGGCAGGCCGGCACCAGCTCGATGATCCGCAACTATCTGGGGTTCCCGCACGGCATCGGCGGCGGCGAGCTGGCCTTTCGCGCCTGGGAGCAAACGCTGCTCTTCGGAACCCAGTTCGTCTTCATCCAGCGAGCCGTTGGGCTGGCCAGGCGTGGACCAAATCATGTGATCACGTTGACCGACGGCAGCGAGGCGGTGGCCCGTGCGGTCATCATCTCTGTCGGCGTAGACTACCGCCGTCTCGGGATTCCGGATCTGGAACGTCTCAATGGCGTGGGCGTGTTCTATGGCGCGGCGACCGTCGAAGCTCCGGCGCTCGCGGGTGAAAAGGTCTATGTCGTCGGTGGAGCGAATTCCGCCGGGCAGGCGGCGCTGTATCTGGCTCGGTTTGCCGCTCAGGTGACGTTGTTGGTGCGCGGCGAATCGCTCACCGCGAGTATGTCCGACTACCTGATCCAGCAGATCGAGGCAACCCCCAACGTCGCCGTACGGCTGCGCACCGAAGTAGTCGACGGCCGCGGCCAGTCACGGCTCGAAACCCTGGTGCTGAAAGAGGTCGGAACCGACCGGCAGGAAGAGGTTCCGGCCGCGGCCGTCTTCATCATGATCGGCGCCGAGCCACGCACGGCCTGGCTGCCGGACGACCTTTGCCGCGACGACCGTGGATTCATCCTGACGGATCGCGATGTTGCCGCTGGCGAGCTGGCGGCCGGCCGCGCACCGCTGCCGTTCGAAACCAGCATGCCCGGCGTTTTCGCGGTGGGCGATGTGCGCCATGGGTCGGTGAAGCGGGTGGCCAGCGCGGTCGGCGAAGGCTCGGTGGCAGTCGGCTCGGTTCATCAATACCTGGCACTCACCGCAACGAGCCCGGCGCAAACGAAATAGACCGGTCCACCGCGCTGCTGGCGAGCGACCCGGCGATGTCGATAACCCGGTCACTGCTCCTCATCGACCGAACAGCGAGGCCCGGTCACGGGAATTTGAACTGCACGTTAACCATTCCTCGCAGGAACGAAACGAATTTCCTATACTGCCGCCGTCAGAGTCATTTTCACCCGCGCAGAGCATCGTCGACCGCTTTTCAGTGTGACGGGGTACCCGAATGGATGATCGCCGGTTCGACGCACTCGTTCGGTCGCTTGCCAGTGGGCAAAGCCGCCGCACGGTGCTCAAGGGGTTACTCGGTCTGGGCGGTCTGGCCGCCGGCGCTGGCGTGCAGGTGGCTGATGCTGCCCGCCGGCCAGCGCCAAACCCCACCGTTCCGAAATGCCCCGGCCGTCAAACCTGGAATGGCGTCATCTGCGGCTGTCCTACCGGATCGGACCAGTGCGGAGCCGAATGCTGCGATACGGGCGTCAGCGTCTGTTGCGACAACGCCTGCTGCCACGGCGAATGCTATGGCGAAGAGCTCTGTTGCCCGGCAGGGCGCGTGGTCTGTGACGGAACCTGCTGCGCCTCTGGTGAGCAATGCTGCGAGCGCAATGGCACGGGCGTTTGCGTGCCCGCGAATGTCACCTGCTGCGCCAGCGATGCCGATTGCGCATCGCACGTGTATTGCGATCAGCTCGTGGCGCACCACTCCACCTGCGTCGACTGGATTTGCGCCGATTCGATCCAGAATTGCCAGGGCAGCGATGTCTGCACCAGCTATGGCTGCCTGGATGGGGTATGCAGCGCATCCCCGATTCTCAACTGTTGCGAATCCGACACCGAATGCCAGGCGGTCGATGCCTGCACCCCCGCCGATTGTCTGGACACTCACACCTGCAACGCGGTTTCGACCTGCGCCGAGGGCACGTTCTGCTCCACCGAGGGCGAATGCATCCGCGGAGCCGGATATTGCACCCAGATCGCCGATTGCCGTCAATACGACTATTGCGCTTTCCCAAATGGGTACCCGCACGATTGTGTGGAGGGCGTCTGTATCGTTCAGTTCGCCAAATTCTGCCTGGGCATCGACAACTGTTATACGTACGGCTGCAGCAATGAAGGGTCGATTCACTGCACGAGCGAATTCATTCCGGGCTGTTGCAACGAATGGAACGGTTGCGCGCCGGTCGATGATTGCACCCCGGGGCTCTGCCTGGCAAACAACACCTGCAATACCGTCTCAAATTGCGGAACCGGCGAGCATTGCTGCGATGACGGCTCATGCAGCCAGGGTGGCTCCTGCGGCCCCACCGGGTGCACCATCGAAGGCGTGCAATTCCCACCGTGCGTCGACGGATGCAACGTTTGCGTCGGTCCGGTCGGCGGCACAATCTGCGGATGCGCCGTTACCACTACCCAACATTGCACGTCGTCCGACCTGTGTCAGGAGATCTTCGGCGATGCGATCTGCTCCGGAGCCGCCATTTGTGTCCAACCCTCCGGTCCGCTGAACTAGATCGCTCGAGAGCCGCGCCCTGCAGCGGCTCCCGGTTCGATGCACCGCGAAGATAATGTTGCGAAACGGTCCTGACGAACCGGACCGTTGCCGTCGGCCCTGTGCCGGCGATGGGGCTTCGCCGGTACAGCCAGTGACCATAACCGCCATTCGCATACATCTAGCCCGAATCGATTGGATAGTCGATCATTGACTATAGCAACCGGCATACCCCGGACAGGAACGAACGCGACCGCAATGAAACCCATCCTCATCGAACCGCGGACCTACGAATCTCCCGATGGCAGCGTATACCTCGCGCAGGCATTTCGTCACGACGGCGCCCGTTTCCAGAAGGGGCAACCGGTCACCGCCGAGATGATCGATCGCCTGCGCGATTATCCCGAGCAGATCCGCGCGGTACGGTTGGACGCCGCCGATATGCACGAGGACGACGCCGCGGTGGCAATCGCC
>DASTFJ010000046.1:0-19813 GCA_035708745.1 Thermomicrobiales bacterium
GGTGATCGATCCGGCCAAGGTGACCCGCTCCGCCGTCGAGAATGCCGCCTCCATCGGGGCCATGATCCTGACGACGGAGGCGCTGGTGACCGACAAACCCGAGAAGAACGCCGGTCCGGCCATGCCCCCGGGCGGTATGGGCGGTATGGACTTCTAGGTCAAGTTCACGCACACAGCATCTAACCACGGCTCGGGATTCTCCCGAGCCGTGGTTTTCTCCTCGATCGCTGGGAGAACGCTTGACACTCCCCGTCGATGCCATACCATAGGAGTGCGCCCCTAGAAGAAAGGACGACACCTTGCTCATTCGCTTGGCGTTCCTCTCATTTCTGGTCGCCGCCCTCTTCATTCCGGCGCTCGCCGCACCATCGGCCCAGGCGCAGGACACATCCCTCTCTACCGCCAGCTCGGTCGCCCAAGGACTCTCCGTCCTGGAAAGCCAGTCCAACTGGGACGCCCTCTACGACCAGCTCCATCCCGATTCCCAGCTCACCGTCGGCCGGTCCACCGTCGCCTACTGGTACCAAACCTACTTCGCCGTCAACGGTCCCCACCCCGCCACCATCACCGGCGCCGCCCTCGTCGATTGGACCTGGCCCGTCACCGGCCGCACCTACCCCGCCACCGCCGAGATCTTCTACACCCAGCTCTTCGACAATGGAACCACCGTGAACGATGTCGTCCGCCTCGTCCAGGCCGAAGACGGCACCTGGCGCTGGTTCTTCGGCCGGTCACCCGAATTCGTCCGCCAGATCGCCCAGGAAGCCGGTGAATTTCGCCAGGACCTTTCGATCCCCGAACGCGCCGGCGTTCCCGCAGCCGCGCTCTTTGCCGAAGCCATCGCCGGGATCGATCGGGTCCTCCCAGCGTGTTTCGTGGCAGCCGGAATCGCGGCACTCCCCCAGACCATCGGACTCGATTCGATCAACGCGCGGCAGTCCGAATCGGGTGCCCGTCCAGAATCCGCCTCCTTCCTGCCACCGAACCGGCGCGATTTCCCGGATCTCATCGCCAACGCCCTCACCCTCCCGCCCGGAGACACTCCAGAAACCACCGTCGACAAAATCCGAGCCAGCCAAATCGACTGGAACGGCCCGCCCTACACATCCCCTCCGCGCGGCCTCGCGGTCGACTTGGCGCCCGGGTCGTCCTATCTGATCCTGTATTACGAGGAATCGACCGAAGCACTCGGGTTCCTGCCCGTACTCATGTGGGGTCCGCGCCATACCAATTCCCTCTTCACCGTCGTCGGGCCGGCCGCCGGATTGATCAACGAGCTGGTGGCAGAATGGAGCGACAACGCCGGCGCGTCGTGCGTCGGCTAAGCCACCACAGGAGTGCCTCGCGTGCATTTGGATCCCGAGTCCCGCCGGCGAGCGCTCACCGAGCTCGCAGATTCGTATCTGAATGTCGCGCTGGCGAATATCACCCGCGAGTTCCCGGTCTACCCCTGGTATGTCGCCACGCGACCCGGACCGTATCCAACCCATCGCGAGGCGCACCCCGTTTTCTACGGGAGCTTCGATTGGCACTCATGTGTCGAAATGCATTGGGTGATCGTGCGGTTGCTGCGGCTGGTCCCGGAGACCGATCTGGCAACCCGCGCAATCGAGCAGCTGGATGCGCTCATCACTCCGGAGGGGATGGATCGGGAGCTCGCCTTCTTCCTGGATCCTGACCTGGGCAATTTCGAGCGGCCCTATGGCTGGGGGTGGTATCTGATGCTGGCCGCCGAAGCGGTCCGTCTGGACACTCCACATGGCTCGCACTGGTCCGCGCTGTTCCGGCCGTTGGCGGATACATTGGAAGCGAAGCTCCTCCGTTGGCTACCGAAGCTCACCTATCCGCAGCGCGTAGGAATGCATCCCAATACAGCCTTCGCACTGGCCCTGGCCAGGCCCTGGGCTGACCTTCGAGCGGGGGAAGGCGATTCCAGCCTTCGGGACGCGGTCGAGCTGGCTGCCATGCGCTTCTTTTTGCGCGATACCGACTACCCGGCCCACTACGAACCGTCCGGCGCCGATTTTCTCTCGCCAGCGCTGACCGAAGCGGCACTGATGCGGCAGGTGCTGGAGCGTGACGATTTTCTCCCCTGGCTCGATGCCTTCCTGCCCGGTCTGCCAAACGCCCCTCACGCTCTCGTGACGCCGGCCAGTGTCTCCGATCCAACCGATGGACAGATCGCGCATTTACACGGGCTGAATCTCAGCCGGGCGTGGGCCTGGATGGTTCTTGCCAGCGCCTTAGGCGACGACCCGCGTCGCGGGCCGATGGTCGAGAGCGCCCAGCGGCACGCGGCGGCGTCGCTGCCCTTCGTAACCGGCAGCGACTATGCGGTCGAGCACTGGCTGGCGGTCTACGCTACCCTGCTTCTGACGTTCGACGCCCCGTAGTCAGAAGGCATCACCACCAATGGAGGGTTGGGACAATTTTTTTGTCGCCATGGCGGGCGCGGCAGCGGCATTCGCCGGTCTGGTGCTGGTGAGCATTTCCATCAATCTCGAGCGCATCGTCAAGCAATCTTCCCTGATTGGCCGATCCGCGGAACCGCTGATCGTGCTCTTCACGCTCTTCGTCGCCTCCAGCATCATCCTGATCCCCGACCAGCGAACGGCGCTCTACGGTGTCGAGCTTCTGGTGTTGGCAGTGGCATTTACCGTTGTAATCGGAACCGTCCTGCGTAAGCAACGCAATCCGGCGGTGCACAACGAACGCCTCGGCATTGCCCCGCGCAACTCGTTTCGATTTCGCTTGCTGCTGTGCGCGCTGACCGCGGGATTTCTACTGGCCGCGGGGATCGCGCTGACGCTCGAACATCCAGGAGGAGTGTTCCTGCTCGTTCCAGCCGCGGTCATCGGGTTCTTGCTGTCCTTTACGGACGCGTGGGTGCTTCTGATCGAGATCGATCGTTAGAGTCGAATGCTCCAGCGTATCGAAAGTCGCCCAGCATTGAGCAAGATGCCGGACGATTGCTGGGCGGCGGCGTGAGTGCTATGGGGTAGCCGTCATCGCCCAGATGGGCCAGAGGTCGGCCGTGCAGCCGGAATCTGGCTGTTTGAATGGGGTATCGATGAACTCTCGCGCCACATCCTTGGCGCATTGGGATTGCGCGATGACGCCGTGCCCGCTGGCCGGGAACTGCACGTAGTAGCTATTCGAGAGATTCACGAACGCCGAGCGATTCCAGGAGATCGGCGTCTGGAAGTCGTAATTACCAGCCATGATCAAGGTCGGAATATCGCTCACGACCGGACGCGATTCGATCTCGCGCGCGCGACCCGAGGGCCAGAGCTCGCAGGTGGCGAATTGCTGTGCCATGAAGCTGATCGTCCCGTACGCCAGCTCGGGAATCTCGAGCGCCTGGGCGTTCTCGATGACGTTGCTGAAATTTTCGAAGGGTGCTTCCTCATTGCATTCGACCGAATTGAAAACGGGCTCGCTGAGTCCGACCGTATAGATGTCGATCAGGTCGACCGATTCTTCCATCAAGCCGAAGACCTGGGCGACCGCGTCATCGCTCATGGCCTCGATCAGACCGATCAACATCTCACGGCTCGACGCCTGTTCCGGCGCGGCAAATGCCTTGTTGACGAATTCGACCAGACTATCGCGAGTGCGGGGCACCTTGTCGAGCCAGGTCAATAGCGTCAACACGGTGTCGCTATCGTCGGGTGAAAGCTGAGACGCCCGCTCCTGCACGGCCCGCACGAACGCCTGGGCTTGTGCGACTGCCTCAGGATCGGGCTGAGCGCTACCGGGAATCGCGGCCGCGGCCGTCGGTTCCTCCTGCGCGGCGCTCCCATCGCTGGAGCTCTCGTCGTCGCTACTGGATTCATCGCTACCCACGATCGAGCCAGACACGATCGAGTTGTAGGTGGTCGTGATCCCCTGCTCCAGCTCGGAGATCATCAGCGGAATGTACGCCGCGGAGGCTGTATAGGAGCTGATCGAGGTAATGACATCGACCAGGTCGACTGCGGTCACCACAGTGCCGTCGTTCCCCTGGATCGGGGTGATTTCGGCATCACGCAACAACGTCTTGAAACGTTCCTTCAAATTCGGATACGCGTCGTTGCAGACGGGATCGAGCTTGCAGTCGGAAAAGAGCTGCATGACGACCTCGTGCGCTTCGGTAACGAACCGCTCGAAGCCGGGAATTTCCGGTGGAAACGACGAATCGAGCACCACCGAGCGCATCCCCGCATTCGGATGATCCCGCATCATGACCAGCGCCAGCCGGGTGCCGTAGGAAATGCCGTAGACGTTATAGGTCTGGTAGCCGAGGGCATCCATCAACGCAACTGCGTCGTTGGCGCTGGCGGCGCTGTTGTATTGCCGCAGATCGACGCCGCTGGCCGTGATCTCGTGCACGCAGCGGCGGGTATCGGCTCCGACCGCCAGCCGGGCGTCCTGCATGAGCTGATCTTCATCATACGACTGGGTGAGATCGACCGGAGCGATATCCGACCCACTGCCGGACCCAAGACCGAAGAGGTCGTCGACGGTGAGAATGCTGCATTTCAGCGGAGAGGAGAATTGGGTGCCGCGCTGATCGAAGAGGATGATGTCGCGATCCGCGCGCATGTCGTCGAAGATCTCACCGGCATACGCATCGATGCCCATGAGCGCGCTGCCGCCGGGTCCGCCCTCCAGATAGAGAATGGGATCCGGTTTGGGATTGGGATTAGAGCTCTTGAGCACCACATAAGTGATCTCGATCTGGCGACCGCTCAGCTCCGACCAATTTTCCGGCACCTGCATCGTGCCACATTCGACATTGCCGAGCGACGGCGTCACCAGCTCGGTATCGAAGAGGGTCAGCTGGCTGCAATCGAACGCAATCGCGTGGGTGGCGGTGAGCGGATCGACCTGATGATTCGGTTCGATGACCTGCTGCGCGACACTCCCGAAAAAGCTCGTGATACCCAGCAGCAACGCCATCAACAATTCGAGCAATCGATCCGAGACTGGACTCGTCATACCCCTGCTTCCTTAAGAAGATACGTTCAAACATACCCGGGCTGGTACCATCGATTTGGGAAGAGAGCCTCCCGCCTGCGTCGGGAATTCTATGGCATCGCGCAGGGGAACGGTTCCGGCGCCGAATGACCGCGAGCCGCGCCAGCCGCAAATCCGGCGTCCAGCCGTGGCGCCGGGAAACGGAAGGAGCACATCCGTGCAAACACCAACCATGCCAACCGCCGAATCGATCGCAATGGGCACCGTCCGCAACGCGCCGGTCGCCGCGCTCTATGAGGACGCATTGCGCGCGGGCGACGGCATGCTGGCGCAAGGTGGCCCACTGGTGGTTTCGACCGGAACGCACACCGGACGGTCGCCGATGGATCGCTTCATCGTCGATCGGCCGGCGGCGCGAGTGGCCGTCGACTGGAATGAGAGCAACCAGCGCATAGCGCCGGGCGATGCCGATCGTCTGCACGATGCCATCGTCGAATACCTGAGCGAGCGGCGCTGTTATGTGCAGGATTTGGCGGCCGGCGCGGATCCACGCTTCCAGCTTCCGATCCGGATCGTGACCCCTTCCGCCTGGCACGCGCTCTTTGCCGAAACGATGTTCATCCAGCCGGACGCTGCTGCACGCGCGGCAGCCGAACCAGCCTTCACCGTGTTGCACGCCCCGGATTTCCAACCCGATCCGGAGCGCTTCGGACTGAAGAGCAGCACCTTCATCGTGGTCGATTTCGAACGCGCGACGATCCTGATCGGAGGCACGGAATATGCCGGGGAGATCAAGAAGTCGATCTTCTCGGTGCTGAATTTTCTCCTGCCCGAACGCGATGTGCTGCCCATGCATTGCTCCTGCAATGCGGGGGAGGACGGCGATGTGGCGCTCTTTTTCGGACTCTCCGGCACTGGCAAGACTACGCTTTCCACCGATCCGCATCGGATCCTGATCGGTGACGACGAACACGGCTGGAGTGACGACGGCATCTTCAATTTCGAAGGTGGCTGCTATGCCAAGGTGATCGACCTGCGCGAGGAGAGCGAGCCGGAGATCTATGCCACCACGCGGATGTTCGGGACGTTGCTGGAAAATGTGGTGCTCGATCCAGTGACGAGACTGGTCGATTTCGACGACGACCGCTATACCCAAAATACACGCGCCGCCTATCCGCTGAGCTCCATTCCGAATGCCTCCTCCACCGGCATGGCCGGGCAACCGGTCAACGTCATCATGCTGACCGCCGATGCATTTGGCGTTCTGCCCCCGGTCGCGCAGTTGACGACCCCGCAAGCCCTCTATTACTTTCTCTCGGGCTACACCTCCAAAGTGGCCGGCACGGAAATCGGCATCGACGAGCCGGAGGCGACGTTCAGTGCCGGTTTCGGAGCGCCGTTTCTGCTGCGCCGCCCCACCGAATACGCGCAGCTCCTGGCATCGCATCTGGAGGTAACAGGAGCGCAGGCATGGCTGGTCAACACGGGATGGACCGGCGGGGCGTACGGGGTGGGCGAACGGATGCCGATCGACGCGACTCGCGCGATCGTCACCGCGATCCTGAACGGTTCGTTGCGAAAGGCGACGTGGAATACGGCCCAGGCGATCGGGCTTTCGATCCCGACGGCGTGCCCGGGTGTGGCCGAAGGGTTGCTCGATCCACGCGCGACCTGGTCCGATACCGCCGCGTACGACAAGACAGCGCGCAAGCTGACTAAGATGTTCGCGGAGAATTTCGAACAGTTCCGCGACCAGGTATCGCCCGCAGTAGCATCCGCGGGCCCACGCATGGACTAGCCCTCCTCTGCCATCCTGGCCGCCCATCGTCGTCCCGACCGCGGTGAAGGAACCTCTCGTTGCCCGCAACTATGCCTTCAGCGCACCTTGTTCGGTCCGACCCTATAACCGTGCCTCCCATGCGCGGGCCGGTCGTAGCGCAGGGACCGCGCCTTACGATCGAGCGCAGCTCGAGAACGGGGCTGCCCATCCTCTTGTCGTGGTTTTGATGCGTTTCAGTAAGGGAGTGGGGACGCGTGGCTGGTACGGATTGGCGAACTGTCGATTCACTTAGGGGTTTTCATGTAGGCGGTGGGATCGACCGAGACGCTCCGCCTGTCTAGAAGAGACGAGCGGAGCCGGGTTCCAGCACCGAGTGTGGGTAACGGGTAACCAGCCCGGGCAGGGTCCGTGGCTGCCCAGGCCCGCACCCATGCCAGATGTGCCGCTTATCTTCAGTATAGAACATACGTTCTATGATGTCAAGGGGTGGAGGTTTTCAATATGGGGATTGGTCGTGGGGCGAAGTTGGTTATCGCGCTGGCGCGCGATCGCAGGGCGCGGAGGCACCTGCGCTACGGCCGAGGGTGGTGTGCGGGAGGCTGGGTTGTGGGGGGACGAGAGGTCCCTCCACTCTGGCCGGGACGACGGAAGGGTGTCGTGTGGACAACGATTTACGTCGATACGCGCTCGGCGTCGACCCGGCGCAGATAGATCGGGCGATAACGGTCGTAGAGCGCGATGATGATCGAAACGAGGAAGAGGAAAAACAGCGTCGCCCCGACATCCATCGTCCCACCGGCGCGGTGAACCAGGAAACGATACGCGATCACGATCAGGAAATTGGCCAGGGCGACACCAACAAACTCTCGCATTGCCGTCTCGAACGACATCCCGCGTCGCCCCAGCCATTCGGTAATGACCGTATTGAGAACGACCACAGCGATCACGCCGATGACGAGCTGTACCGTCGGAATGTCGATGCCGGGCAGCACGCTGGCGAAGATACCGAGAATCAGCGACAGCAGCGCGATCTTCTCGATCATGCCCTGATCGAAGAAACGCTCGGCTTGAGTCTGGCGATAGCCGGCGGCGGCTGGCTGGGCCTGGTAGGCCGGATCGGTGTCACGGTGGGTATCGGCGTCGAAGGTCCAGCTCCAGTTGGGCGGGGGAAGCTTATGGAGAAGAACCCAGCGTAGCAGCAAGACCAGCGCGACCAGCGCGATGATGAGCCCCACGAAGAACCCGATATTGTCGGAAATGAGCGTGCCCCATGGGGTATCGACCGGGACGTCGAAGATGTTCTCCCGTATGAAGTCGGTAACGTCCATCTGCGCGATGTGAATCCAGTATTCCTGCGGCAGCTTGATGAAAATCCAGATGAGCGCCGCTGCATAGACGACATGCCGCTTCGTGAGCCGGCGCGGATTCCAGCGGGTGCGCACCCCCTCGATGAAGTCGAAGAAATATTCGAACGTGTTCGGGAAGATAAAAAGCAGCGCGCGGATCTGCAGCCACTCGAAGAGCACGACCCCGATCAACCGGTAGTACCAAAGGAACCGGCTGACCCCGAAGGCGTGGAGATTGGTCCAGTTGCGCATGGTGGCGATATAGGCGATCGCCAGATAATAGATATCGAGCGCCTTGTCGTAGCCCTGGTACCAATCGAGATTCAGATCGGTGTAGTTCTGGAAGATTGTCTGATCGGCGGCGTCGATGATCATCGCCACGATAATGGCCGGCAGCGGGAAACGCGGGATCGCAAGTGGAACGAGCAGGCGCAGCAGGAGCACAATGCCGAATACGATGAGATCGTGGGTATTGCCGCTCACCCGTCTTCCCCGCCTGATTGCTCTATCGAGGAGCAAGATCTCCGCCGATTCGCAGCGTAGCATGTCCGGCAGCAGGGTTGAAATACGCCGAAAGAAGTAACGTCCTCGTAGAAAAGGAGGAATCGGGGAAGGAGGCCAGCCGACCGAATGGGCGCCGATTCGAAAGAAATTCTCGGGGCGATTGTGTGATACTGCATTGCGAATGCACCCCGGCGATAGACGCGGAAGATCGAGCAAAAGGAGGAATTCGAGTGGGCGCAGCTTGGATCGCGCCACCGGGGATCGAATCAGTCGACTTGTCAAAAAGAAGTAGAGAGGAGCAATGACGTGCGAAAGTTGATCGCGGTTCTCTTTGCCTGTTTCGCGTTGATCACCCCAGCGGCAATGGCCCAGACACCGGAACCCGCGGTGTCTATCGACAAGCCCATGTTGCCGGACTTTGCGTGCACCGATACGTCGTACGCGGACGCGGTCGCAAATGGGATCACGCTGGGGATCACCCCGGACTTTCCCTACACCTACCTCGATAGCGACAACGAGCCGCAAGGGATCGACGTTGCCATCAACAAGGCAGTCCTCGACTGGATCGGCATCACCGATGTGACATTCGAGACGATGCCCTGGGATTCCCTCATCCCGGCGCTCCAAGCCGAGCAGATCGATGTCATCGCCGACAACATTCATGAAACGCCGGACCGCGTGAAGGTCATCGGTTTCTCGTCTCCAGCCTGGTGGTACGGGCCGGCCTTGATCGTCACCAGCGACAATCCGGACAACATCCAGTCGTATGACGATCTCACCCGAGAAGGCGTGACCGTGGGCGCGGTCAGCGGTTCGGCCGCCGCCGAATATCTCAACTTCATCGGCGCGGATGTCACCACCTTCAAGGACAACACCGCCGAGTTTGCCGCTGCCGAGCAGGGTCGCGTTTCGGTTACCCTGGAAGATGACACGAAATTTGCCGCATATGCGCAGCAGAACGACAGCACCAACCTGACGGCTCTCGATGTCGACGCGCCTGAAATTCTGGTGTCGGAATACGGATATAGCTATGCCCGTTACGGGCTGCGCCAGTCCGATTGCACCCTGAACTTCGCGTACTCGCGCGCACTCGCCGAGATGCGGGACAACGGCCAGATCGGCGCGATCCTGGAGCAGTTCGGACTGCCGAAGAGCAATGTCTGGCTGCCCGGAGTCGCTTCCTAGGTAACTGATTGGCAGCGGCGGGCAGGGGACCACTGTGTCCTCTGCTCCGGCCGCTGCCATTGGTCTTCCCATGATTTACCAGGAGAAGGACAGGGTCCGTGGAACGCCCGACTTTCGATGTGGACCTCGCGCGCGAGTCGTTGCCCGCGCTGCTCGAGGGTCTGAAGATCACCGTCGAGCTGACGTTTATCGTAATCGCGATTTCCCTGGTCCTGGGCATTTTCATCGCGCTCGGCCGTCTGTCGAAAAACCGCGTTCTCAGCGCCGTCGTTGGCTTTTACGTCGATTTCATGCGGGCAACCCCGCTCTTGTTGCAACTCATTTACATCTATTTCGTGCTTCCCACCATCGGCATTCGCCTGGACCCATTTGTCGCGGGCGTTTTGGGATTGAGCCTGAATTACTCCGCGTATCTGTCCGAGGTGTATCGATCCGGCATCCAGGCCATTCCACGCGGCCAGCTCGATGCCGCCGCCGCCCTGGGCATGCGGCCGTCGCTCACCATGCGGCGCATTGTGTTGCCGCAGGCAATACGGATCGTGATTCCCACCCTGGGGAATTACTTCGTTGCCCTGTTCAAGGACACGTCATTGGCCTCGTTCCTGACTCTGCAAGAGCTTCTCTTTAGCGGCCAGATCATCATCTCCCGGACCTATGACTATTTCACGATCTATACGATGGTGCTCTTCCTGTACTTCCTGGTTGGCTATCCGTCGTTGATCCTGGTGCGCTATCTGGAGAAAATGACCAAGGCGGGATACCGGCGGCGCCAGCCGGTGAATCCCACCCTGCCAGTGCAACCAACGTAAGAAAGTGGATTCGATGATCCAGCTCGACGAAATTCACAAAAGCTTTGGTGAGAATCACGTCCTGCGCGGGGTTTCCCTTTCGATCGAGCGCGGTGAGGTCGTCTGCATCATCGGTCCCTCGGGAAGCGGAAAGTCGACCCTGTTGCGCTGCATCAACTACCTGGAAGAGCCAGAGCAGGGCCGGATCACAATCGACGGTGAAAACGCGTATCGAGATGTAATCAACGGCAAAATCAAGAACTATCCAATTCGGCGGATCGCGGCAACCCGAGAAAAGATCGGGATGGTTTTCCAGCAATTCAACCTCTTCCCGCATTACACAGCTCTGCAAAACGTCATGGAAGCGCCCATACAGGTCAAGCGCGTAAAAAAAGCGGACGCCGAAAAACAAGCACGCTCACTGCTGGCCCAAGTCGGCTTGGCCGAGAAAGCGGATCAACATCCCGCGGAGCTTTCAGGCGGACAGCAACAACGCGTCGCAATCGCGCGCGCCCTCGCAATGAATCCGGAAGCCATGCTCTTCGACGAGGCGACCAGCGCGCTCGATCCGGAATTGGTGGGGGAGGTGCTGGAGATCATGCGCGAGCTGGCCGTGCAAGGGATGACGATGGCGGTCGTCACGCACGAGATGGGGTTCGCACAGCAGGTCGCGGATCGGGTGATCTTCATGGATCACGGTGTGATCGTGGAGGAGGGCACGCCGCAGGAGATTTTCGGATCGCCACGCGAAGAGCGAACCCAGGACTTTCTGCGACTGGTCCACGCTACCGCGTAAGAAACCGGCATGCGGGAAACCGACATTCCCCGCGGAATCGGGGTGGGTGGTACTGCTCTGAGTGGGCGACGACTCCTAGAGGGAGGCTAACCCGGCGACGAAGGCACCGAACGAGAAGATCAGCATGAGCAGGGCGAACATCGTAAAGGACCCGCGTGACTGCATCGCACGTGGAGTTTTGGTGATGTATCGCTGGCGGATGAGCGACAGCGCAAAGATCAATGCGCCGCCACTGATACCGAACCAAAGAATCGTCTGCGCGTCCATTTAGCGTGCTCGCCGGTCCAATGCGATTATGACGGAATGGTAGCAAGCCGGAGTCGCCGCTGGCGATACGGCACAATTGCACCACGAAAGGACGCGAGCGATTGGGCAGCGATCAGGGCTGGGAGAGCGAAGCACGACGGCGCGGGATACCCCCGCCGCCGGGCCGCCCCACGCCGCTGCCCTCCACACCACCCAGCCCGCGCTATTCCCTGCCCGATCTCGAACGGGAAACCAAAACGAGCGGGCGCACGATCCGGTACTACATTTCGCAGGGACTCCTGCCTCCCGCGTACGGTCGCGGCCCCACGGCAACCTACGATCTCGGGCACCTCCTCCGCCTGCGGCTGATCGCCTCGCTCAAAGACCAGCGACTCGGCTTGCAGGAAATCCGCGACCGGCTGAACGGCCTGACCGATGACGATATTGCCGCGCTGCTCAATGTACAGACCGAACCAGCGCAGGAATTCTGGCGGCGCATCGAGCTGCATCCCGACATCGAGCTGCATGTGCGCCAGCGCGGCCGTGACGACCCCGCTATGGACGACGCGGTCGATCTGATCGTGGGGTTGAGCCGCCCGGTCATCGAGCGGCTGGACGAGCGGCGGCGGACGTGATGCACGAGAAGAGTCAAAACGAGCTCTGGGTGCCGGACAATCCGGATGGCAGCGGCTGGGCGCTGATCGACTGGAATAGCGTTGCCCGCGGCCGGAGGTATTTCTACCGCCACGCCGAGCCGGATGTTGAAGCTCGAACGCTGCGACCCGCCTGGTATCGCGTGGTGACCCGGCTCGACACCCCGCTGCTGCACGCTCCACATGAGAACAGCTACTACGTTTCCGCCGATGAGATCGCGGATTTCCTGGTCGAGGTCATCCTGGCCGGTGGGAACGAAGTCCTCTGGCGCATCGACCCCGTCGACGCACCTCCCCCGGAATCGGGTGCGAACGCATCCCGGTCATCCTGAGCTTGTCGAAAGATCTCTCGTTCCCCGCAACCCAGTCCTTGGGCGGAAATAACGTTGAATCTCGGTTTGACCGGTAGCCCGATTCAGCGGTCGCGGTATGACGCGGCTTTCAGCTTCCGGATCACCTTTTTCGCGTTTGGAACACCGCACGCCAGGATTTCCGCTTCCGTTTCCTCGATGGGATAGGGAACGGTCCGCAGCTCGGCGGACCAACGGCGGCTGATGGGGTTCCAGCTGGCGATTCCCCACTTCGAGCTGAGGTCGCCATTCTTGGGGTTCCCGACCGCGGAAACATCGAGCAGCAGATACGGTCCGACCTGGCGGATATAGCAGATGTGGATATGCCCAAAGGCGATCATCGCGGCGTCGGTCGGGCCGATCAATTGCAGGAGCTCGTCGTCGGGCAGCTCGGGATCGAGCGGATCGGCCAGGTTTTGCGGATTGGCGTGGACGATGAGCAGATCGTCGCGTTGCCCGTCGGAATCGGGCGGGGTGATGCGAATCTCGAAGGGAAGCCCGGCCAGCCATTCTAGTCCGGCCGCGCCCAGGCGCTCGATGCCGTAGCAGAGCTCGGCATTGCTCGTGCCGGACCGCGCGCCATCGACCAGATCGACATCGGTATTTCCTCGCACCGCCGCGATTCCGCGCTCCTGGAGGATGCCAATGACCTCATCCGGTCGAGGTCCGGTCTCGCACAGATCGCCCGCCGCTACGATGCGGTCGAACGGACCGTTCGCATCGATATCGGCCAGCACCGACCGCAAGGCAAGATCGAATCCGTGGATATCCGACATGATGGCGACGCGCATCGAACCTTCCTTCATAAAGCTCTCCGGCGGTGTGCCGGCCCGGTCTCGGCTCACTCCCCTTCTAGCCTAGCCGCATCCCGGCTGGCGACAAAAAAGACGAAGCGGGCCGCGTCGGCTGTGGTGCGACGCGGCCCGCCTCGTTCGATCGATGTGGCGCCTGAGTTACACCTTCGGCGCAAACACCCGGTTCCATTCATGGAAGGTGACCGACTCGACGATCCCACCGGTGATGGAATAGGGATCCTGCGCGAACTGCGCCTCGGCGGCCTCCTTGCTCTCGACCTCGTAGACGATGATGGCGCCCGTATCGTCGGTGAAGGGACCGCCTTCGATCATCTTGCCGGCCTCGTGGAGCGTTTTCAGATACTCGCGATGCACCGGCCGGGTCGCCAGCCGCCGCTCCTCGTTGTCCGTGAATCGGATATACAGCGCATAAATCGCCATGTGTGTCGTTCTTCCTCCAGCTATCGAACGCCAGCTTCCGGATCGGTAGTGTATCTTGCTGCGGAACCCACCCGCGCCCCGCTCCGGACCGACCGCTGAGATCGAACGACGCATGACCGAACCGAAACCGACCGTCCGCAGCACCGCTGGCGATGCCTCCGCCGGCGAGCGCGTGGTGCCGCTGCGGCGGCAATATCTCGATATCAAGCAACGCTATCCGGATGTGATCCTCTTTTTCCGGCTGGGCGATTTCTACGAGACCTTCGAAAACGACGCGATCGTCGCGGCGGAGGTGCTCGATATCGTGCTGACCAGCCGGGAGATGGGCAAGGGCACCCGGGTGCCGCTGGCCGGCATCCCCTATCACGCGGCCGAGGGGTATATCGGCAAGCTGATCGCCGCCGGGCACAAGGTGGCGGTCTGCGAGCAGATCGGCGATCCGGCCACATCGAAGGGGCTGGTCGAGCGAGATGTGACGCGGGTGGTGACGCCGGGAACGGTCACCGACGCGTCGATGCTGGACGCCAAGCAGAACAACTTCATCGCCGCGGTCGTGCTGGACACGACCCGCGCCGGAATCGCGGCCGCCGATATCACCACCGGTGAGTTCGTCGCCACCGAAATCGCTGCCGATTCCGAAGAAGGCTGCTTGTTGGGAGTCAGCCGGGAGCTGGCTCGTTTGGGAGCGGTCGAGGTGGTGCATTCGGATCGGATGGCGGATGACCGCTCGATTCCCGAACAGATCTGGTTGCCAGACGGCGTGACCATCAGCCCGACCGATGACTGGCACTGGCGGTTGGAACGCGCAACCGAAACCCTGGAACGGCACTTTCAGGTTGCATCGCTCGACGGGTTCGGTCTGGGCGGCTTGCCGCTGGCGACACGTGCGGCCGGCGGGTTGCTGCGCTATCTGAGTGACACCCAACGTTCTCAATTGACGCAAATTCAGACGGTGTCGACGTACCGGGTCGATGGCTTCATGCCGCTCGACGATCAGACCCGGCGCAATCTCGAGTTGACCGAAAGCGGCCGCGGGGAGCGGCGGCATAGTCTGCTGGCCGTGCTCGACCAAACCCGCACCGCCATGGGTGGCCGGTTGCTGCGCCGCTGGTTGGGGCAACCGCTGCTCGACCGCGCCTCCATCGAAGCGCGACTCGACGGGGTCGAACGATTCACCACCGATGCGCTGGCTCGGGGAGAATTGCGCCAGGCGCTTCGCTCGATGGGCGATATCGAACGGTTGGTGAATCGCGCGATCACCGGCGGAATCGGGCCCCGAGATCTCGCGACGCTGCGCGCGTCGTTGCAGCTCGTCCCGGATGTGCGGTCGATCGTCGGGGCGGTGCCGGGCATCGAACCCCTGCCGGACGTTGCCGATGTGGCGGCCATGCTCGACCGGGCGATCACCGACGAGCCGCCGGCGGTGCTGGGTCGCGGCGAGTCGATCCGGCCCGGGTTTTCGCCCGAGCTGGACGGGCACCGCGTCCGTGCTCGCGAAGCACGCGAATGGATCGCCGGCCTGGAACGGACCGAGCGGGAACGCACGGGCATCCGCACACTGAAAACCGGATACAACAAGGTCTTTGGCTATTACCTCGAGATTACCGCCGCCGCATTGGCAACCGCCGAGCGGGATCGGGCGGAAGCGGGTCGCTCGGGGGCGGCATTGCCCGACGACTATATCCCCAAGCAAACGCTGGCAAATGCCACCCGCTATTTCACCCCGCAATTGAAGGAATACGAGACGATCGTGCTGACCGCCGAGGAAACCCTGGCCGGCATCGAGGCCGATGCCTACCGGCGGGTGGTCAGTGAGGTCGCGGGCGCGGCCAACCGGCTGCTGGAAGTCGCCCGGATCGTTGCGCAGCTGGATGTGCTGAGCACCTTTGCCGATGTAGCGGTCGAGCGCACCTATGTGCGGCCGGTTCTGAACGAAGGGACGCGCATCGAGATCGAGCGCGGGCGGCACCCGACCATCGAGGCGTTGCTCGGACCGGGCGAATTCGTTCCAAACGGCGCGCTGCTCGATGCCGAAGGCGATCAGATCATCATCCTGACCGGACCGAATATGGCGGGCAAGAGCTCGTGGCTGCGGCAAGTCGCCTTGATCGTGCTGATGGCGCAAATCGGCTCGTTCGTTCCGGCGGATCGCGCGACCCTCGGGCTGGTCGACCGCATCTTCACCCGCATCGGCGCGCAGGACGATATCGCCTCCGGACAAAGCACCTTCATGATCGAGATGCTGGAAACTGCCAATATCCTGAACCACGCCACTTCGCGCAGTCTGGTGGTGCTGGACGAGATCGGGCGTGGCACCAGCACCTACGATGGGCTGGCGATCGCCCGGGCGGTGGTGGAGTTCATCCACAACGCCCCCCGGCTCGGCTGCAAAACCCTCTTCGCCACCCACTATCACGAGCTGACCGAGCTGGCCGAGATCTTGCCGCGGGTGCGGACCTATCGCATGGACGTGCTGGAAGAGGGAGATCGCGTGGTCTTCCTGCGGCAGGTGGTGCCGGGCGCCGCCGACCGGTCCTACGGGATCCACGTCGCCGAGCTGGCCGGTATCCCCAAAGCCATCGTCCGCCGCGCCACCGAAGTGCTGCTGGAGCTGGAATCGACCGCCACCGGGTTCGGCGAGCGCGAGCACCGTCGTGCTGCCGTGCGCCGACCCACCCCGGACGCGTCCACCACGGTCCAGCTCACCATGTTCGGCGCGGACAATCCGGCCCTGACCGAGCTGAAATCGCTCGACATCGAGTCGCTGACACCCATCGAGGCGCTGACCCGGTTGTTCGAGCTGCAGCGGTTGGCGAAGTCATAGTATCCGTTTCTGGATCGACCAGCCCACGAGCCGCCTTCCCTTTTATCCGGATGCCACGTACGGACGTTGCAGGTTAGGAACGAATCCGCCACAATCGGGTCGAGTGATACACAGAGAGGGTGAGCATGGACGATCGACGGTTCGACGCGCTTGCGCGCGCGCTGGGGGCTGCTGGCAATCGGCGGCAAGTTTTGAAGGGGCTGCTTGGCATTGGAGGCTTGGCGGCAGCGACGTCGCTGAAGGGAGCCGAAGCGGCTCGGCGCCCGATTCCGACACCGCGGCCGATCTCCTGTCCGGGCGAGCAAACGTGGGATGGCGACGCGTGCATTTGCCCGGACGGCAAGGTGACATGCGGCCCTGCGTGTTGCGCACCGGAGATCTCCGAATGCTGCGACAACGCCTGCTGCTTCGGGACGTGCTATGGCGAAGAGCTGTGCTGCCCGACCGGCATGATCGTCTGCGACGGGGAGTGCCACGAATGGGAATGCTGCTCGAATGACGATTGCCCGGGGCAGTCGATCTGCAATGCCGAAACCCACACCTGCCAATGCATTCCGGATTGCACCGGTAAAAGCTGCGGGGACGACGGCTGCGGCGGACGTTGCGGTACCTGCGGGGAGCTCGAAACCTGCACGAACGGCGCCTGCGTCTGCGCGAAGGGCGCCATCTTCTGCGAAGAGCAGTGCCACGACTGGGAGTGCTGCTCGGATGGCGACTGCCCAGACAACTCGAGCTGCGATCCGGAATCGCACACCTGCGTCTGCGTTCCCAACTGTACCGGCAAGACCTGCGGCGACGATGGCTGCGGCGGAAAGTGCGGGACCTGCCCCGAGCATCAAGCGTGCATCGATGGCGCCTGCGGCTGCGCGTCTGGATTCCTTTGCGACGATGGCGCCTGCCACAATTGTTGCGCGGCCGCGGATTGTGCGGTGGCTAACGGAGGCGATGCCGACTGCTGGAACTGCTTCGAGCATACCTGTGGCTATTTCGCCGGGTTCTGTCCTGAGGGTGTGTGCGGTGTCTCGAGTCCAGAGGTCATTGGCCACTGCATCGAATGCGGGGTGGGCTGGCCGCCGTCGTCTCCTTCGAGCCCCGACGCCTGCAACCACGAGGTGCCCTGCTGTACTGGATATGCCTGCGACTTCAGCTACGGCACGCAAGGACTCTGCCGGCCGGTGGCCTAGGCAATTCTGGTCGCCGCAATGCGATCGTTTTTGAATTTGCGCTCAGATCGACTACCGGCTCTGGCGAGTTGCCAGAGCCGGTAGCACCATTGCGAGGTGGGTCGCATAGGCGCTCGGCGCCGCGTCATCGACATTTCTTTCCAATTGGCGAAATCGAATCGATTGCCGGGTCGCCGAACCCGCCTGGGGATTCCCGTCGACACCTGCAACTGCTATGCTCGGGATCAGCGCATTCTCGTATCGGATGGAGCGACCCCATGACGCACTCGCCCACTCCTGCCGAAACCTACGAAGATTTCATGGTGCCCTTTCGTTTCCGCCCGTGGGCGGAAACACTTGTCGCCTACCTCGACCCGCCTTCGGGCACGCGGCTACTGGATGTGGCCTGCGGCACGGGTATCGTGGCGAGAACTGCCGCAACGCGGCTCGGGAATAACGGAACAGTTACCGGCATCGACATGAATCCGGCGATGATCGAGGTCGCGCGTTCCACTGCCGCGCGCGAAGGGCTCGACATCGAGTGGTCGGTCGGCATGGCCGGCGAGCTACCGTTTCCCGATGCCTCCTTCGATATCGTCACCATCCAGCAGGCGTTGCAATTCTTCCCGGACCAACCGGCTGCGTTGCGCGAATGCCTGCGGGTGCTCACGCCGGGTGGACTGCTTGCCGTGGAGGTTTGGTCGGCGCTGGAAAAACAGGGCATTCAGCGTCCGTATACTGAGGCGATCGAGCACGTGACCGGTTCACCTTCGATGCATGCCGCCTATGGCACCACCACTGCCCAGGAGCTCGGCGCCCTTATCACCGGCGCCGGGTTCGCAGACGTCTCGGTCGAGGAAGTGACGATCGAGGTCTCGTACCACGATCCCGATTCGTACGCGGAGCGCATGGTGCAGGGCACCTCGGCCGGCGTTCCCGCCATGCACGGCCGCAGCGACGAAGAACGCGCCGCTCTCGCCCAAGCGGTCGCCGCCGAGATGGCGGACGCGATTCGCGCGTCAACGGTCGACGGCCGCCTCGTGACCGAGTCGACCACCTTCATCGCCACCGGAAGAAAACCCGCAAGCTGATCGCTCGCCGGGTGCCTGGGGACCAGATTTACGAGGCCGTTTGCGCCGGGATCGAACACGATCGCGGCAAGAGGACACGGTCATTTCTCTGGATGGTGCCCGGAAAGGGACTCGAACCCTGACCACGAAAACCTCAATGCTTATGCGGGCTTTCCGGGCTCGATCGGGTCGAGTGTCACAAAAACGTCACAGAACCGCTCAGGAAGCCTTCACGAGTCGATCCTCAGCAGCGACTTCGAGGCAAACTTCCGCAGAACAATCTCGGCCCTACCGCCAGCCGCGACCATCATATTCCAGGGCTACCGCAGACGCTCAAGCGTGACCGTCAGCTCGGTCCCGTTGCAACGCTGGAAAGAGGACTCAAGTATCTCCACGCAATCTCCCCGAGTCAATTTCTCAACCCATGAGACGCGAGCCACTGGCGGACGCCCCCGTTTGCTACGAGCACTCAGCCAGCGAGCGTCACCGCAACGATGAGGACGTCGTCGTCGCTGGTCACGCGCGTGGTGTGTCCCTTGCCGGTTGTGTCTTCCAGCAGGAGAACGCTCCCAGCAGGGAAACGGCGGGTCCCCCGGTCACTAGCAGTCACTTCGTATTCGCCTCGGAGATTGCAGAACAGTTGCCGCTGTGGTGAAGGATGTGGGGTCTGACCATTCCAATCCGGAGGGCCGTGAACGAATGAGCAACGGGTGGCTGGGAAAAGAGCGCCGACGTTAAGGGGTGCTGCCGGGGGCGCGAAATCGACCGGCATTAGGGCAACGTCAATCTCCTCAAAGTGCGATTCTCCTTGCTCGTCCGCGAACAGCCGTACATAGCTCACACTTTTCATAGACATCCTCCTAATCGGTCGATCCGAACGCAGTTGTCCGAGCCTAACGCTACCAGCGCCTGAT
>DASTFJ010000047.1:0-35196 GCA_035708745.1 Thermomicrobiales bacterium
ACTTTTTTGATCGACCCCGCCGCGGAGCGCATAATCTCGCGCCCGGTTTCGGTCTCGCCGGTGAAGGCCACCTTTTCCACCAGCGGATGCGTCGTCAGCGTAGCGCCGAGTGCCTTACCCGGTCCGGTGATGACATTGAAAACGCCCGCCGGAATACCGGCTTCGAGTGCGATCTTGCCCAGCAGCAATGCGGTCAGCGGGGTCGCGCTGGCCGGTTTGAGCACCACCGTGTTGCCGGCCGCCAGCGCCGGGGCAACTTTCCAGGCCGCCATGAGCAACGGAAAATTCCAGGGGATGATCTGGGAGCAGACGCCATACGGCTCACGCAGGGTGTAATCGAGCAGCGGCCCATTCATAGGAATCTGGTCGCCCCAGATCTGCCCGGCGAGATTGCCGTAGTACTCGAAGCAGTTGGCCGAGGCGGTCACATCACCGCGCGATTCGACGATGATCTTGCCCGAGTTCAGAGTCTCCAGCCGGCTGATCTCGTCGATCCGCTCCCGCAGGATCTCGGCCATCCGGTGCAGCGCCCGCGAGCGGTCCAGCGGCGTAAACCGGCTCCAGGGCCCAGACTCGAACGCACGGTGCGCGGCTTCGATAGCGGCGACGGCGTCAACATCGCCGGCCTTCGGCACGACACCGAGCAGCTTGTTGGTGGCCGGGCTGACGGTTTCGAAGGTGGCGCCATCGGCGGCGGCAACTTCCTTACCGTCGATGATCAAAAGCGGTCGCAGGATCTCGGTGCTGGCGGCCGTGACGCTCATCGTCGTGCTCCTTATGACGTCTTCGAGAACGGTTCCCAAACCAAAGGGTAGCACCGGCGCGTATCGGCTAGAATTCGACCTGCATTCCCCTGCCGGGGTGGCGAAATGGCAGACGCATCGCACTCAAAATGCGACGGGGCAACCCGTGGGGGTTCGAATCCCCCTCCCGGCACCAATCGTTCATACAGTAAGGCGGAACCCGAAAAGCCCCAGGTAAGCACCGGGGTTCTTCGTATGTCTGGGGCTATCCGTGTGCCGCTCACTGAGCCGTGGGGATTCCAGCCGGCTGGTCGAACGCGATCCGAAGACCCGAGCCGGACGCCGGTGCATCGCGCTCGATGGAGAGACTATCGAATCTCTGCGCCGCCATCGCGTGCGGCAACTCGAATGGCGGCTTTCGGTGGGCATTGTTTATTGGGATCGCGACCTGGTATTCGCGAACCCGTTCAGCGCGCACATTCACTCGAACACACTTGCCAACGCGTTCGCCCGATTCACCCGAGCGGCGAACGTGCCGCGCGTCCGCTTTCACGACCTGCGCCACACGTCGGCAACGCTGCTTCTGGGGGAGGCGTGCATCCGAAGATCGTTCAGGAACGGTTCGGATATTCAGACATTTCGATGGCCTTTAACCGGTACAGCCACGTTACGCCGCACATGCAAAGCACGGCCGCTAGCGCACTCGAAATCGCCCTTTCTCAAGCAACCTTGAAGCCAGGATGATCCTAAAATGGTCTTTGCCTGCGGTAGTGAGCATTACCGTTCATTTCTGAGCGCCTCGCGTGTTGCGTGCCGTGTTGGTCGTTGTGCTATTTACCGCCGGCACGCACTTGCATTGGGTGGTCTGTTCGTCTTGCAGAATGACGTGGGACGTAGCGCGCGGATGAGCAAGTTGCGCTACTCCGGGGCGCAACCTTCGCGGTGGTGTACGTCCGAATTAGGTGGTTCGCGGATCGGCCGAAGGCGTCCCTAAACTTTTACTCTTTGGATATCAGCACGCTTGTTCACAGGCAAGGTATCCGCAGCAATTCTGAACGCAAGTTGTACCGTCTGGGCAACCGGACTCGAACTCGTCGCACGGTGGCCCGCAGAAATCGCTTATGGCACAACTGCATCCACCGTCTGCTGTCGGCATGCAATGGCAAAGCCGCCCCGTGAAGTGAAAAGCGCAGACGCCAGCATCAGGGTGACACGGAGGAACATCACAGGCATCACAAGTGTCGAATTCCCGGCAAACACCGCCCAAATTCAGGTCACAAAAAGTTCCTGAACCGCAGCAAACTGTGACGCCGTCGTCAGCCCCAGTGCACGCGTCGAAGCCATCGGTGCAGCAAACGCCTGTACCGCGCACACAAAACGTACCCTCAGGGCAACACGTGAAGTCAACCGGTCCAAACGGTCCCTCCTGGATACAGATGAGATTGAAGTCCCCGCCGCATTTTTTGCAAGCCTGCTTGCATGACGCTTTTCGAGGGCCGCTGAACGACTCGCAACCCACCTCACAGGGACCCGGTGCTGATAGCGCTCTGCCACCGCTGGATATCGCGACTCCCGCTCCGGCAAGAGCGGCTAGCAGGGATCGACGAGAAACCCCTGCCGCAATGGAACGGGTTATCTGGTCGAAGCGATCATTATCCATTCTCAACCCCCAGGCGCGAAATTGCTTGAGTTAGGTGGAATGGCTACAGCGGCAAGCCTTAAAGACCGCGTGGAATCTGCTAATTTGATTGGAAAGTCGACTTTCACCAGCCTACGCCGATCTAATGTTATTGTCAATAGACCAGCACCATTATGAACAGAGCTATCGCATCCTATTGAGTCAGGATGTGTAAGACATAGTGTTCATTCCATCCCGCTTTGAGGCGTTTGCCTTTGATGCCAAGCTTGGTGCTCCGGTCCTGTTTGAGCAAACTCAGCGCGACGCGCCGCACATGCAGAGCGCGGCCGCGAATGCGCTCGAAACGGCGCTCAGACGGGTTTCCTGAGCGGTTCTGTGACGTTTTTGTGACACTCGACCCCATTGACCCCGAAACTCCCGCATAAACGCTAGAGTTTTCAGTAGCAGGGTTCGAATCTCCCTCCCCGGCTCCAAACCAAGTGTCTCGAGATCCCGATTCCTCCATTCCACATTTCCACGAGAGCGAGCGTTTCGATCGCTCTGGCTCAAATCGACGGCGAAGTCAAGCCTCGCCGAACTTGACATTGAGCCTCTTTTGTAACATCATGTGTTACATGACATTCGACGCTCGCCTTTCTGGCGCACTGCACCTCCTGCTGCATATGGCCGAATTCGATGGACCGGTGACCTCATCGACGCTGGCGCAGGCGATGCGCACGAATCCAGTCGTCGTCCGGCGGATGATGGCCGGCCTCCGGCGCAACGGCTATGTCCAGTCAGAACGCGGTCATGGCGGCGGCTGGACGATCAGTTGCGATCTGGAAACGACCACTCTGCTGGACATCTATCGTGCGCTGGGCAGCCCGGCTCTGATCGGCCTGGGGTTGGGCGAGCCGGCCTCGAGCTGTCTGGTGGAGCGCGCCGTCGAATCGTCGCTTGCGGACGCGCGCCGGGAAGCAGAACAAGTGCTGCTCGACCGGTTCGCCGGCATCACCCTCGCCTCACTGAGCAAAACATTTCATCGGGAATGGATCGAACGATCCGAATCGTATCTGGAGGATGTACATGGAGTTTGACGCCGTCATCATTGGAGGCAGCTTCGCCGGTTTGGAAGCCGCCACGTATCTCGCTCGAGGGTTGCGCACCGTTTGCGTCATCGATGCCGGGCTACCCCGCAACCGGTTCGCCGAGCATTCGCATGGCTATCTCTCGCGCGACGGCGCTCCGCCGAGGGAAATTCTCGACGCGGCGCGAGCCCAGGTGGCAGCCTACCCATCTGTAAAAATGGTGGACTCAACGGCGACGACCGCGACCGCAACGTCGGACGGTTTCGCGATTCGCTCCGACGACGGATCGGAGATCCTCGGAAAACGCCTGATCCTCGCCTACGGTATCTCCGATATCCTCCCGGAGATTCCCGGAATCGCGGAGCGATGGGGCAAGACCGTCAACCACTGCCCGTATTGCCATGGTTTCGAGTTTGCGGGAGGTGAGCTGGGCGTTCTTCACGGGCACGAGCATTCGGTTCACCAGGCGCGCATCATCCGCGAGTGGGGTCCCACGACGTTTTTTCTCGATGGCGGTTCCGTCGATCCATCCGTTGCTGCCGATCTGCAGGCTGCCGGCATCTCGATCGTTCCCGAACCCGTCCAGCGGCTGGTTGGTGACGGGCTGGAGCTCGAAGGCGTTCGACTGGCTAACGGCCGCGTCGTGCCGATCGTGGCGCTCTACGTCGCGCCGAAGTCACGGATGAATAGCGATATCGCCGAGCAGCTCGGTTGCGAGCTACAGGACGGCGCGCTGGGACCGGTGATTCGCACGGACGACATGAAAGCCACCACTGTTGACGGGGTGTACGCCGCCGGGGATATTACGCGCTCCATGCACGCCATCACCCTGGCAGCCGCCGACGGCATGATCGCGGCCACGGCAGCTCACCGTTCGCTGTTCATGGAGTAATACGTGCTGCGCCGCGGCACGCCTGCCCGACCTGGCCGCCCACATCGCGGCCGATCGGGCTTTACCCTTTGCATGTTCGATTGGACCCGGAAAAACGCACCGAAAGGAAGATGCACGCGTGGGCGACGCAACAAATCAGGAGTGGCGCGGCAAGGTCGGAAAGATGACCGAGGCAGAAATGCTCGAATTTCTCGCGACCGACAATCTTTGCCGGTTGGGTGTGCTCGATGACGAAGGTTGGCCCTATGTCGTGCCCGTCTGGTTTCTCTATCGAGATGGCGGTTTCTACGTGGTGCCGCGCGAACGATCCGATTGGGCACGATACATGGAGAAAGACAAGCGGGTCTATCTCGATATCGACGAGCCGGGAACCCTGCGAAAGGTCCTGGTCAAGGGCGAAGCCCAGCTGATCGAGCGGCCAAACATCGGTGGCAAATGGGTCGAGATCGCCAATGAGATGTCATACCGCTATCTCGGTCCGCACGGTCCCGATTATCTCGTGCCCACATTGACCGAGCCACGCTGGCTCTTCTTCATCGAGCCGATCACGATGAAAACCTGGCAGGGAGTCGATTGGGCCCGGAAGTACAAGCACGAAGGGTGGGGTGTCAGTTAGCCGACCTTCGAAGTGCTAGTCAGCTGCCGATTTCGCGAACCGGGAAACGAACTCCCATACGATCGAGGCGGCATCGATCTTCGACCCATTCTCCGCGCTCGGCCATGCATGATCCCAATCGTGAATGAGCACCTGCTCGACCACCGATCCGCCCCGGCAGCTCCCATAGGTCGAAACGCGGACTGAATCGGAATCGGTGACATCCGGAATGTCCGAGCACCCATCGATTCCGACCCAGGTCTCGACCGCGTAGGACGTAGGTTGGTCGACACGATCATTCTGGGCGGGAGCGCCGGCATCCGGTGAGCGGCCACCGGCGACCGGCACATTCTCGTCGTCTTCACCGTTCATGATCAGGATCGGAACCGGTTCGGTCGCCGCGCACACATCGGAATTCAGCGCCCCGGCATATGGCGCGGCAGCCGCGATCGTGTCCGAGAGCTCGCATGCCAGCCGGAAGGACATCATCGCGCCATTCGAATAACCGGTCACATACACGCGTGCGGGATCGACATCGAAATCCTCGATCAGCCGATCGATGAGTGCGGAGATGAAGCCGACATCGTCGACATTCTTGCGGTGGGCATAACCGCAACAAATGTCAGCATTCCAGGTGAATCGATTGTTCACCAGCCCCGTGCCGTCCGGATAGACGACGATGAACCCCTCACGATCGGCCAGCTCCGAGAAGCCACTCTTCTGCGCCATGCGGCTGCCGTTACCGGTACCGCCATGCAGCACGATGAGCAGCGGGAATCCCGCCGGCTGCGCGCCCATCGCCGGAATATGGACGTGGTATATGCGGTCGCGGCCGTCGACCTGTAGCGACCGGTCAAGATCGGCTCCAGCCGCGACCGGCGTCTGGGCGTGTGTCGATTCGAGATGCGCCCCGACAACCGCGACAATGGCAACCGCGAGCAGAAATCGCGGCAAAGCGAAACGAGTCATTCACTTTTCCTGTTCACGATGCGGGCCGATCTCACTGCAATCCATGGTCGCAATCGACCCGCGTCTATCCATTGCATTCGAACCGAAAGTTGTGAATGAGCTGTGAAGGGCGTGCGAATGACTCGACATCCGCGACGAACCAAACAACGATGCAGAGGAATGGCAGGATGAATCGACATCGTCCACCGCGATGCAGCCAAAAGACGAACTACCTTGGACTGTTCGTGTTGGCATCGATGCTGCTGGTCGGGCCGCGCGGTGCGGCTGCACAGCCAAATCCCGGAATCGATCCCTGCAGCCGGGCGCTGGCCCAGCTCGCAACGCCGGCCGTTGCCGGCACACCCGATCCCGATGCGAACCGGCTGGCCGTATCGCAAGCCATCATGAATTTCGCAAGCTGTTTCAATCGCCACAACTGGGATGGTGTCCTGGCGCTCAGCGACGACGCATTCCGGCAGTCGTTCATCGGTTCGTCGACAGACGATGCGACGCGCCGGCGGCTCGACTTGCTCGCATCCCGCGGTCTGTTGCCCGAACTCCGCATTCAATCGATCGAGGACAACGGCGCCACCGGCTCGAAACTGGCGGCGATGGCGGTGACCTGGCAAGCATGGCACGGCCTCCATCGCGAGCTCTGGCGCCTGCAATCGGTCGATGGCAATTGGATTCTCAGCGGCCGCGACCTCGACCGTCCTCTTGTCAGTGGCGTGGCGGCCGGAATCGAACTGACCGTCGACGAAGACCATGTGACGGCGCCGCGTTCGGATCTGGTGAATCCCGGCACGATCATCCTGGCATTCGACAATCAGCAAACAGCTCAAGTGACGGTGCTGGTGCTCTCCGTCGAACCGAGCGCCTCCACCAGCAGTGTTGTGGGCGCGTGCAACGATCCCGATACGCCGCTCGATCCAGCGGCCTCAGTGTCGATCGATCCTGGATCGATCGTGTACTTGCCCCTGATTGAGCTCCCTCCCGGCCGATATGCCATTTTGACCGGCGCCGATCCATGTATAGGATCCGAACCAATGACGCACGACGAGATCGCCCTGCTGGACGTGACGGAATGAGCTCCGGGCGCCAGGACGCGTCCACAGGGTTCACCAAGCGGGTGTCGTGCAGAACCACCGCATCCTGCTAGCGTCGAACGGCGGTTCCGGCAGGGCCGGGACATCTTGCACGACGCCGCCTCCGCGCTCGAACATGCCCTAACGCTTGATGTGCAATTTCCAGGCGAGCACCCCGAACGTCTCGCGCACCATGTAGCGCAGCTCGGTGGCCGAGCCTTGTCGGATCGGGCTATGGTCCGAGGCGTATCCGTAGGCATCGAAGCCGGCGGCGCGGGCAAGCATCTTCGAGCGGTAGAGGTGGAAGCCATCGCTGACGATTAGGAGCGATTGCGCTCCGCGCGGCTTCAGCAGCTTTTGGACGCCGACAAAACTGGCGGCGGTGTTGTGACTCACGTTCTCCATCAGAATCGCATCGGCCGGGACCCCGCGATCGACCAGATAGTTGCGCCCCGATTCGGCCTCGGTGTACTGGTCACCATAGATGCGGCCGCCGGTAACCACGATCAACGGGGCATAACCCTGCCGGTAGAGGTCGAGAGCGGTGTCGAGCCGCGCCTGGAAGACCTGGGATGGCACGCCGTTGAATTGCGCTGCACCCAACACCACGATAGCGTCGGCCGCGTGCGCTTCGTTGGTCCGCGATTGCTTGTAGATCGCGGCAAAGAGGACGAACGGAATCATGAACGCCAGTACCGCCACGATCAAAATCAGACGCGGCAACCAGTGTCGAACCGCCGAACGCGATTTCGGCTGATCCACAGCAAGGGCGCGACCATCCGGCCATGTCGAGAAAGCGCGGGATTCCTCCGCCGGAGCGGCCACGCGCACAGGTTTGGTTCCAGAGTCGGTCACGGTGCGTTCGCGGCCTCAACTACCAGCATCGAATCTGCAATGCGAACCGTTTCCAGCCGCGACGGCGAATTATGCAGGTTCCGCTCCGTCTGCGTCGGAGGTGGGCGTTGATTCAGAAGAGGGTCGGGTTCCCAGCTTGCCCTCGGCAACCAGGGTTCCCAGCACATCGCACACGAGGCGCGCGGCGAGCAGCGAGGTCGTGTCCGAAACGTCATAAGGGGGCGAAACCTCGACGACCTCCATGCCACAAAGTCCTTCACGGGTCACGATCTGTAGCAATCGGAATGCCTCGCGCGGTGAAAGACCGCCGGGTTCCGGTGTGCCGGTGCCGGGCGCATAGGCCGGATCGACCGAGTCGATATCGAACGACAGAAACACGCACGATGCGTTCTTCCAGGCGATGTCGAGCGCCATTTCCGCGATCCGTTCGAGACCGAAGCGGTCGATATCGGTCATCGTGATCGAGGTCGCGCCCCGCTCGCGCGCATTCTTCACGCCGGATCTGGAGCCATTCCAGCCGCCGATGCCGATCTGCACCAGATTCACCGGCGGTGCGTTGGGAATGTTGGTTGCATGGAAGAACGGCGTTCCGTGCATCCGCTCATCGATATTGAGCTCACCCATATCGGTGTGCCGGTCGAAATGGATGATGCCGATATTGCCATCGACATACGGCGCCAGACCGCGGATGTCCGGATAGCCGATCGCGTGGTCACCCCCGAAGACGACCGGGAAGACGGCGTGCTCGTGCAGGTACGCAACGCCTTTGTCGATCTGATCGAACGATTTCTCGATGTTGGCGGGAATCACGGTGATATCGCCGGCATCGACCATCTCCAGCGATTCGACCAGATCGATCCCGAGCTCGAAGTTGTACCCGGAATAAAGCGAGGAGATCGAGCGAATCGCGTCCGGCCCGAACCGGGTGCCGGAGCGATAGGTGGTGCCGGCATCGAGCGGCGCGCCGACGAAGACGACATCCGGACTGTCCAACGCCCGCATGTCTTCCTGAAATGGCGCCCCGAGAAAGGTCGTGGACGAGGAGTATTTGCCGTTCAACATCGGATTGCGGTCGAAAAGCGGAATCGTCCGGTCGGTGATCGACCAGGCCGATTCGAGTCCGAATTCCAGCGATTGCTCGACCAGCTCCTGCCGGCGCTTGTACGGGATCTCGGCTTCCGCCTCCAGCATCCGGGTGCCATGCAGCTGACTTCGTTTCATATTTTTACCTCTCGCTTAGAGCAATCCGTGGCCCGGTCGAAATGCGCCGCCACGTCGTCTGCCATTCCGACGAAGGATGCATCTCCTCGCCGCCGCGAGTGTCTCCAGAGGACCATTTCTCGACGACAACGCCAACTGCTTTGCAAACGCTTCTTCGCGCTACTTCGAGCCAAGAGCCGTTACTTCCTCGACCGCGGCCGGATTCTCCAGGGACGTCAGATCGCCGGTCGGCAGTCCCAGATAGGCCGCCCGGATCACGCGCCGCATGATTTTGGCATTGCGGGTTTTGGGTAAATCGGCCACGAAGAGCACTGTCTTGGGTCGCATCGACGCGCCGAGCTGGTGCGCGATCTCCTGCCGGATAACTTCGCCCAACTCTGGGGACGCGTCGAAACCGGGTCGCAACACGGCAAAAACCACCACGCATTCGCCCTTGATTTCGTCCGGGACACCGACCGCGGCCGCTTCCTGCACGGCCTCATGCGCGACCGCGGCGGATTCGACTTCCGCCGGTCCGATGCGCTTGCCCGCCACCTTGAGGGTATCGTCCGATCGGCCGCGAATGTACCAGAAGCCGTCGTCGTCCACCTCGGCCCAATCGCCGTGCATCCAGATACCCGGGAATCGGGACCAGTACGCGGCGTGGTACCGCTCATCGTCCTGCCAGAATCCTCGGGTCATGCCAACCCACGGTTGCCGGATCGCCAGCTCGCCGACCGCGCCGCGAATGGGATTGCCGTTGTCGTCGAGCACGTCGGCCGCCATTCCCGGCACCGGGCCGGTGAAGGCGCACGATCGAATCGGCTGCACGGTTACGCATCCCACGATACCGCCGCCGGTTTCCGTGCCGCCCGAATAATTGATGATCGGCAATTTGCCCTTCCCGATCTGCTCGAAATACCACTGCCATGGCACCGGGTTCCATGGCTCGCCGGTCGACCCCAGCACCCGCAACGATGAAAGATCGTGCCGCTCGACCCAGTCATTTCCCTGCGCCATCAACGCCCGAATGGCGGTCGGCGCCAGACCCAGCACATTGACATCGTGCCGCTCGACGATCTCCCAGAGGCGATCTGGATTTGGGTAGTCCGGCGTTCCCTCGAAGATGACGATCGTGGCACCCAGCAGCAAACCTCCGCCTATCAGCCAGGGACCCATCATCCAACCAAGATCGGTTAGCCAGAAGATGCGTTCGCCCGCATGCAGATCGAACAGGTAGGCGAGATCGTGCGCGGCTTTGAGCGGGAACCCGGCATGCACATGCACGGCGCCCTTGGGCCTGCCGGTGGTGCCGGAGGTATAGATGACCATATATGGGTCGTTCGCGGCAATCGGGCGTGGTTCGAGCTCGCTGGTGACCCCCGCGATCGCGTCGCCCCACCAGATGTCGCGGCCATCCTTCATCTTCGTGGGCGAGCCGGTATGGTCGAAAACGATGCAGGTTTCGACACTGGGCGCGGCATCCATCGCCTCGTCCGCGGTTTCCTTGAGCGGAATCAGCTTGCCGCGCCGGTAGAACCCGTTGGCGGTGATCAGCAGCTTCGCTTCACAGTCGCGCAGCCGCGAAGCGACCGCCTCCGCGCCGTAGCCGGAGAACATCGGGATATAGACCGCTCCGATCAGCCCGCAGGCGAGCACGGCCACCACGGTTTCCGGGATCATTGGCAAGAAGATGCCGATGCGATCGCCCTTCTGGATTCCAGCTTTTTCCAGGGCATTTGCGAACTGGCGCGTTTCCCGCCAGAGCTGATCGTACGTCAGCGAGCGGGTGTCTCCCCCATCGCCTTCCCAGATGACAGCCAGCTCATTCAGCGCATTTCGCTCGGCCGCGAGCTGGAAGATAGTAGTGACATAGTCGAATCCGGCGCCCGGAAACCATTCCGGCCATTCCTTGCCACGGGAAAAATCGACCGGCGTGGCATAGGGCGGATCGAAGCGCAAACCGAGATCGCGCGCGAAGGCGTCCCAATACGCTCCAGGATCCTCCGAAGCCCAGGCGCAGAGCCCGGCATAGCCGTCGACGCCGTTCGCGCGAGCGAACGCGAGCAAGCGGCTTTGCTCCAAATACTCCTCGGTTGGCAGCCAGGTGATCTCGGTTTCGACAGACATCGGTTTCCGTTCGTTTCGCGGCACTGCTGGTATCGACTCGGGCATTCTTGCGCTCGCGCCCGGTTCGGTCAAGGCGAGGCGCACGGGCTACACTGCCAATTCGGTATAAACGACGATTGGATCGCTGTTATGTCATTCCTCAATCGATTTCGTAAGCAAGCCCCCCCCGAAGCGCCGGAGATGCCGCCGGTTCCCACGGTGAGCACCAAAGCCCGAGGGTTCGTCCCGCCTCCGCCGCGCCCTTCTGCGCCGGTGAGCGCCGATCCACAGGTCGCCCGGCTCGAGCAACGACGGCAGGCCATCGAAAATGCCATCGAGCTGGTCGAGCGCTCGGCCGACCCAGACAGTTCGTATCAGCAGCGCATCGCGGTGCTGGGCACGACACTGGATTCGATCGAGGCGGAGATTCGCGCCGCCACCCCGCTGGAGCGCCGCGAGCTGCCAGCACTGCCGCCGGTGCCGATCGAGCGGCTCGAGGTCACGCTCGATCCCGTTCCGGTCGTACGGTTTTCGATCGGATCGTCTGACTTCCACTATGCCGAGGAGATCGACTGGGCGGAACGAGGAAACCAGATCGTGCATGGCGATCTCGTCCCGGTTGCGCCCGATGCAGCATCGTTGATTCCGGACACGATCGCCAGACCGATTCGGGACGAGTTGGCAGCGCATCTGGAACGCTCGCTCTTTGCATTTGCCACCGATGCGCGCGACCGCGCGCTCGAAGGCCGTCCCCAGGCAGCCGGCGTGACGCTGGCGGACCTGGCGATACCATGTCCGAAATGCGGCGATTGGGAGCTTTGGGGTGGGGTCTGCCTGCGTTGCCTGGAGCATGAAACCCGACTCCGCGAGCTGAATGCGGAACGCAGCCGGGTGCTCGACGAACGCACCTCGGAAATCGAAGACCGGCAGCGGCAGGTGGAACAGCTGCCGATCCAGCGCCACCGCCTGGCCCAGACCATTGCCGAAATCCAGGCGCTGCAGTCGTAGGGCGTGTCTGCAAAACTGAGCGATGGGGAGTAGCGCGGGTCTGCGCCCAAATTGGGTTTGCAAACACCCCTTTGGTCCCGAGTCCTACAGGTCCGCTGGCAGCTTGGCCATGCCCGCGGGGCGCATGCGCCCCTCGCCGATGAGGTGGCGTACTCGCGCCCGATTGGTCTCCGACCAATTGCTGTTCGGGCGACGCGGCGTGAATCGGATGGCGGTCAACTCGTCGTCGACCCGGCGTCCCTTGACATCGATCCATCCGAAGCAGAGGGCAACATCGATCAACGCCGGCAGGTCCACGGTAAAGTGCGCCGAGGTCTTCTTGTAGAAGCGGACCCAATACTCGGTCGCGGTCTCTCCGTTGGCCTCCAGCCACGCCTCCAGGTCGGACGGCGACGTCACCAGCAGTACTGCCGAAACGTCCGGATCGGGCATCAGGGCGAAAGGGTCACGGCGCTGGCGCGCATCGTATTGACGAACTTTTGCAGCAGATCGATCCCATCGTTCGCGGTGAAGGCGACCGTGCGCGCCCCGATCCGCTCGGCGCCACCCTGCCGCTCGGCCGCTTCGGCGCGCGCTTGGTGATCGTATTCCAGCTCTACCCGCGCGCCCGCCGGGAGGATCATTGGCACGACGTTGCCAATCATCCTCATTGCTTCGGCAGCTTTCTCCTCGATGAGCTGCTGCGCCCGGCGCGGGTGCATGCTGATAGCCCCCGATTGCGAGATCCCTTCCTTGACGACCGCTTTGGCGATCGGTCGCTTCAAAAACGCCTCGGTCTGATCGCACGCGGTCTGGTCGCCGGTCACCAGCACCACCGGCACGCCCAGCGCCCCCGCGGCATAGGCGATCAATCCGAACTCGCCGGTCGACTCGCCCGCGATGCGCAGATCGTTCAGATTGGTGCTCCAGGTATGCGAGAGCGCCGACGACGCGGTGCCCGCCTTGGAATGAAATCCGGTAAAGAAGAGCCCCTTGGTTTCCGGCGTCATCCCTTGCAGGCAGTTGAGCGGACCGGCCCCACCACTGACGAGACGGCAGCGTTCGTCCAGATCGTCGATGAAAATATTGCGGTTCCCGCCGTGGAAGTCATTGACCAGAATCTCGGTCGCTCCCCCGGCAATTGCACCCCGGGCAGCGGCGCTGACCTCATGGGTCATGCGCAGGCGGCAACGGTCGTATTCCGATTCCTTGATCGGTGGACTCCAGGGGGTTTCCGGCGGTGTGACCTGCATCCAGGAATAGACGCCGCAGGTGCCTTCCATATCGGCGCAAATATGAATCTTCATTGTTCTCCTCTAGCGAACATCACTGAACCGGCCGATGATTTCCTGTGCGGCATTGTGCCCCGGCGCACCCATCACGCAGCCACCGGGCCACGCGCCCGAACCGCAGAGGAAAAGCCCCTGGATCGGTCCTTCGTACGAGCTGGATCCCGGCACCGGCCGCATATCGAACGCCTGCTCGGGCACCAGCTCGCCGTGGAAGATGTGGCCGCCGGTGAGCCCGAAGCGCGCTTCCAGATCGGGCGGCGCCAGCACCTGCATCCCCACGATCTGATCGGGAATGTTGGGGGCATAGTCGGCGAATTCCCGGATGACGCGATCGGCGATCTCGTCCCGGCGCTCATCCCAGGTACCCTCGCCCAGCTCGTAAGGAAAATACTGCGTGAAGATCGAGATCGTGTGCTTGCCGGGAGGCGCGACCGACGGGTCGACCGCTGACTGCATGTGGATGTTCATGAACGGCTTCTCCGACGGTTTGCCCTGGCGGGCGTCCTCAAACGCCTTTTGCATATAGTCGATAGTCGGCGCGATGAAGAGTCCGCCGGTGCTCCCCTCGCGCTGGCGTTGCGCATCGTCACCGAGCGCCTTGAACCAGGGCAGCTCGTTCACGGCCATATTGATCTTCATGACCGGGCTTTCGATCTTGATCGCCTCGATCGCTTTGCGATAGTCGGCCGGCACGTCGCTCTCGTCGAGAAGCTTGAGATACGTGCGCTTGGGATCGGCATTCGAGAGGATCACATTGGCGTCGATCTCTTCGCCGCTTGTCAGCGCCACGCCGGTAGCGCGTCCGTCCTCGACGATGATCTGCTCGACATCGGCGCCGAGCCGGATGTCGACTCCTCGCTTTTGCGCGATCCGGCTGAGCGCCTGGGTAATCGAACCCATCGCCCCCTGCACATACGTCCAGCGTCCACGGTGCCCTGTGGCCATTCCCATCGAGTGATAGAGCTTCACATAGCCGGTGCCGGTATCGCGCGGTCCCCGAAATGTCCCGATCAGCCCGGACGCCGCCACCACCGCCTGCATCTGCGGGCTTTCGAAGAAATACTCGGCAACATCTGCCGCCGAACCGAGATAGAACTTCTGGAAGATGAGCGCGTCCTCCGGCGTGGAAAACTGCGCCGCGACTTCAGACCACGAGGGCGGCCGCCGGAGGATGTAGCGGTCCATCACCTCGCACGCTTTTTCCAGCATGGCATCGTAGTGATCGTAGGCGTCGGCGTCTTTCGGCGAGATTTTGCGGATGTCGTCCAGCCAGCGCTCGTGGTCGTTCCAGTACGACAGGGTCGAGCCGTCCGGGAAGGGAGCGAAGAAGCGCGGGTTGCGTTCCAGGAAGACGACGCCTTCGTCGAGCAGCCGCAGCTCGTCGATCAGCTTGCGCGGCATCAACGAGAGCACGTAGGACCCGGTCGAAAAGGTGAAGCCCGGGACGTACTCCTCGGATACCGCCGCACCGCCGATCTTCGAATACCGTTCCAGCACCAGGGTGCTGATGCCGGCTTCGGCGAGATAGCAGGCCGCTACCAGCCCGTTGTGCCCACCGCCCACGATGACGGCGTCATATCGTTTCGCCACGCGCATCCCCTCTTCGCTGCTGTCGCTCTCCAGGAACCGCCGAATTGTCCGGTTTTGGCTCAGATTGCCAAATTCGCGGAATTCTTCGCAAACGCGAATTTGGCACAGGTTTGCGTAGAATTCACGAGGATCTGCGTAGAATTTATGGAAAGCTGGTCCGGAATCACGGCATTCTGGATCGCAACCGACGGCCGGATCATAGCACCGTGCCTCGCCGGAACCCGCCGGTATAATGGCGGAGCCGCCCCTGGCGGTTTCGGACTATTCGATGTGACGAGTGAGTGACGAACCAGCGCATGGCCGAGCGACGCAAACGGGTTTTTTCCGGTATCCAGCCCTCCGGTGTGAGCCACATCGGCAACTATCTGGGCGCGATCCGGAATTGGGTGACCCAGCAGGAGACCTATGACAATATCTTCTGCATCGTGAATTTGCATGCGCTCACGTTGCCGACCGAACCGGATTCGCTGCGCGCCAACACCATCACGATGGCGAACACCTTGTTGGCCGCGGGCATCGATCCGCAGGAATCGATCCTCTTCGTGCAGGGCGATGTGCGCGAGCATTCCGAGCTCTGCTGGTTGCTCAATTCGGTCGCCACCTACGGCGAGCTGCGCCGTATGACCCAGTTCAAGGACAAGGCGGGCGCCACCGAGGAGTCGGTCTCGGCCGCGCTCTTCGACTACCCGGTCTTGCAGGTGGCCGACATCGTCATGTACGACGCCGATCTGGTGCCGGTCGGCGAGGACCAACGCCAGCATATCGAGCTGGCGCGCGATGTCGCCCAGCGCTTCAACCGCCGCTACGGCGACACCTTCGTCGTTCCCCTGCCCGATATCAAAGCCAGTGGCGCGCGCATCATGTCGCTCGAAGATCCGACCAGGAAGATGAGCAAGAGCGCCGGATCGGCGGGGAGCTATATCGCGCTAACCGACAGCGACAAAGAGATCACCAAGAAGATCAAACGCGCCGTAACCGATTCCGGCTCCGAGGTGAAAGCCGCACCGGATAAGCCCGCATTGACCAACCTGCTCGGCATCTATTCCCTGCTGAGCAACGAGTCAGTGGCGGAGATCGAAGACCGGTACATCGGCAAGGGCTATGGCGCCTTCAAGACCGATCTTGCCACGATCCTGGTCGACGCCATCCGCCCGATCCGGGAAAAGCTGCTGGAATATGAGGCGAATCCCGACTACGCCATCTCGGTGCTGGCCGCCGGCGCGAACCGCGCGCGTGCCATTGCGGAACCCAAAATGGCTCTGACCCGAGAGCGGATGGGTCTGACCGGGCACGTCGTCTAGCGTTCGCCCGGCCGGAGCGCGATACCCCCATCCGTTCGACAATCCGAAGGAGGCGTTCCGTGCTCGAACAACTCGCAAACTCGCTCGGGCTTGGCGGACTCGGCGGTCCGCCGCAGCTCACTCATCGCCAGCGCATCGAGCTGATGCTCGAAGGCCAGCCCGTCGATCGGGTGCCCGTTTGCTTCTGGCACCATTTCCAACCCGCGGGTAATGGGCGGGCGCTGGCCCGTCAGGTCTATGACTTCTTCGTGACCGACTATGATCTCGATCTGGTCAAGGTTATGCCCGACCTGCCCTATCCCTTCCCCCACAAGTCGATCCGGTCGGTCGACGATTGGCGCTTGATCGAGCCCATCGATCCGCAACGGTCGGCATGGGTGCAGCAACAAGTGGAATGCGTCAATGCCTTGATGGAGCGGTTGCTGCTGGAAACGCCCATCGTGGTGACCATGTTCAGCCCGTTGACCGAGGCGCTCTATTTCGCCCAAAGCACCGAACAACTATTGGAGCACATGCAACAAGCTCCCGCGGTCATTCACCAGGCGCTCGATATCATCGCGGAGAATCTCCGCGCGCTGGGCGAGCAGCTCATCCGGGCCGGGGCTGATGGCATCTTTTTCGCGCTGCAGGGCGCCACCACCGCGGTCATGCCCGAGGCGACCTATCGGGAGTTTGGCCGGCCCTACGATTTCTCCGCGCTGCGGGGCGCCCAAAACGGCTGGTTCAACATCCTCCACCTGCACGGCGACAAGGACCTCATGTTCGACATGGCGCTCGACTATCCGGTGCAGGCGCTGAACTGGTCGGACCGAGTTGCCGGTCCATCCTTACGGGAAGCGCGCACGCAGACTAGTTTGTGCCTGATGGGCGGCTGGAACGAGCAGACCCTCTTCGGCGGAGGCAAAGAGGCCGAGATCAACAGCCAGGCGCTCGATGCATTCCAGCAGACGCTGGGCGCCAGGTTCATCCTCGCGCCGGGATGCTCGATTCCGGACGACAGCGATGAAATCGCCATGGGCGTCGCCCGCGAAACGGCCGATCTGCTGTCGAACGACGAGTTCTATGCCGAAGACGACGAGCTCGACGACGTCTATTACGCCGACGACGAGGAGGAATGAGCGTCGTCGCGCACGGCGAATGAGGCCAGGAGAATCCCCACCCCGGCAGCGGCCACACAAGCCAACGTGAGCCGGGTCGAAGCGACCGAGGCGAAGAGGCCGCCCAGCAAGGGCGCGGCCGCCAACCCCACATAGCCACCGAGCAAGGTCAGCCCGGCGGCCACGCCCGGCGCGGAGGGCATGGCCTTGCCCGCGAGGCTGAGCCCGCTCGGCCCAACCCCGGCCAGGCCGAATCCAGCGATGAACGCACCGGTCAGCGCAACCCCGGCTGGCCCACCGGCAACGACCAGCAGCCCGCCGAGGATGGTCAGCGCGCCCTGGAGCTGGAAGCTCGGCTTCAATCCCAGCTTGTTCACGACTGGGCCGTTGACGATCCGGCCGACCATCAGCGCGACCCCGTAGGACGTCACCGCCAGCGCTCCGGTGCTGCTGGAGAGACCGCGCTCTTCCCGCAGATAGATGGCGATCCACTCGGCAATCAGCACTTCGCCGCCGAATGAGAGCCCGGTCATGATGGCCGCCAGCCGGATCGTCGGATCGCGGAATCCCGAAAGCGATACGCCCTCATCGCTGCCATCGGTTCGCGGCTGGGCCAGCCGGTCGCGGAAACCCACCAGGACCGGGGCCAGGAAGATCCCGATAAAGACGGCAATGAGAATCAGATAGACCGCTTTGTACGAGCTCCCCGCGGAAAAGAGCAGCGCGGTCATCGCGGCGCCCACAATCGTGCCGGCACTGTAGCCCGCATGCAGCGGGCTCATGACATGCCGTTTCGCGACCCGCTCGGCGTCGATGGCGAGCGCGTTCGCGCTGAGGTCGATGACGGCGAATGACAAGCCGCGAATGAGCATCAGCACAGCGAAGACGGCGAAGGTGCGCGGCGCAAAGACAAAGCCCGTCGCGAAGATCACGAATCCGGCCGCCGACGCCATCAGCAACGGGATTTTGCCGGCGCGTCGAATCACGCGCCCGCCGAAGACCAGCAATGGAAGCGACAGGATGATCGCGATGCCGTTCATCAGACCGAACGCGCCGTCGGACACGCCAAACGAATCGAGCACATCGGGCCAGGTGGCGCCACCGGCGCCCGCGGCCACGCCCAGACCCGCCAGCGCTACCGCGATGACGGTCAGGATCGCTCGAAGCTCGGGGCGAAGCGGGGAAACCGGCGTCGCCGCCTTTGGCACGGACAAGATGGGAAGAAGCCTGTCTAGCTCGCGGTTTCGCGCGCCGCCATGATGTTGGTCGAGTGGCCTGGATCGAGGCGGGTGCCCGGATCGTTGTGCACCACGGCGTGGTTCACGGCGGTCACCGCCTCGGCAGCCCCGGTGGCAATGAGCCGGAATTTGGCCGGATACCAGCAAACGTCGCCCGCGGCGAAGACCCCTTCGATGCTGGTCTGCATCGAAACGATATCGACCACGATCTGGTTCTTTTGCAGCTCGAAACCCCAGGACTTGAGCGGGCCGAGATCGGCCAGAAATCCAACCGCAACGATGAGCTCATCCGCCGCGACGGTCGAAATCTCGCCCTCGCCATTCTTGAACGAGACCTGGCCGAGACGACCGTGGTCTGCCGGCTGCACGTCGGTGACTTCGCACTTGGGATAGTGCAACGCGCAGGACGAGCTCACCAGCTCTTGCACGGTCGACTCGTGCGCGCGGAACTGCGACCGGTGGATGACCGTCACGCTTCTGGCAATCGGCTCGAGCGTGAGCGCCCAATCGACCGCCGAATCTCCACCGCCGACGATGACGACATTCTTGTCGCGGAAATCTTCCACCCGCTTGGCGAAATAATGAATTCCCTTGCCGGTCAGCTCGTCGACACCGGGCGCCTCGAGCCGTTTGGGTTCGAAGGCCCCCACACCACCGCAGATGATCACCGATTTGCTGTAACGCACGGCCTTGTTGGTGGTCAGCTTCAGAATGCCGTCATCGAGCTTTTCGAGCTGTTGCACCTGCTCGCTCAGATGCACATCCGGTTCATCGCGCATCGCCTGCTGGTACATCTGCTCGACCAGATCCTTCGCCAGGATCTTCGGGAAGCCGGCGACATCGTAGATGTATTTCTCGGGATAGATCGCGGTCAGCGCGCCGCCCGGTTCTTCCAGCGAGTCGATGATCTGCGTGCGCGCCTTGCGCATCCCCGCGTAGAACGCCGCGAACAGACCGGTCGGCCCGGCGCCGATGATCGTGATGTCGTAGATATCGCGCTCAGCGCCATTGGTCGATATGGTCATCGTATCTCGATCTGCCTTTGACTGTTGCTGGTGAATGTTGCTGGAATGTGCCGTCTCATACGACGATTGGGATTCTAGCATCCAAAACTGACGATTCCGGTCCGAATTCGTCCAGTTTGTACCGATCGACCGGAGAGCGATCCCCTGCGGCGAGCCTGGTTGCGCGGCCCGTACAATTCGAAGGGTATCGACCACGATCCAGGGGGCGCCGCATACGATGGTTCTAACGGAAAAACAGTCGCTCGACGAGCTCTACTCGCAACGCGGACGCAATGTCTCGCCGCCGCGGGTGGGAGATCCGTCCAAATCTGCCGAGCTGATCTCGTTCATCTACGGCTTCCCCGATCCGGAATCGCTCCCGGCCAAGACCGTAGCAGACGCCGCCGTGCGGGCGCTCGAATCGAACGGCCAGTGGGCATTGCAATACGGCGCGACCATGGGCGCCCGGCCACTGGTCGACGTGCTGCTGGAAAAGCTGGCGCGCGACCAGGGTATCGTCACCAAACCCGAAAACGTGATGATCACGTCCGGCGGGTCGCAAGCGGTCGGCCTGATCGTCGATCTCTTCGTCGATTGGGATGATACGGTGCTCATGGAAGCGCCTACCTGGATGGGGTTCATCTGGGCGCTCAAGAATGTCGGCGCCCGGCAGCTCGCCGTTCCGATGGACGACGACGGGATGGACATGGCCGCGCTGCGCTCGACCCTCGAAGAGCTGCGGGCCGAAGGCGTCACCCCCAAGATGATCTATGTCATCCCGAATTTCCAGAATCCGACCGGCATCTCGATGTCGCTGGAAAAGCGCAAGCAGCTCATCGAGTTGGCGCATGAGTTCGGGACGATCATCTTCGAGGACGATGCCTATCACGATCTACGCTTTTCCGGCGAGAAGATCCCATCGATCTATTCACTCGATCCCTACGCCCTCACGATCTACACCGCGACCTTCTCCAAAACGATGGGCGCCGGGATGCGGCTCGGATGGCTGGTCGCGCCGGAAGAGGTGATCGGCCACCTGGGCGTGCTGAAAGTCGACGGCGGCACGAATATCTTCGGCTCCTATGTCGCGGCCGAATGGATCCCGGAACACTTTCCCACTCATCTGGTCGAGCTACGAGAGATTTACCACCGGCGCAAGCTGCTCATGCTCGACGCCCTGGAAAAGTACATGCCAGCGGGGACGACCTGGACCAATCCGGACGGCGGCTTTTTCGTCTGGGTGACCTTCCCGGAAGGAATCGACACCCAGGAGATGTTGCCGAAGGCCCGCGAGCTCGGAATCGAATTCATGCCAGGCAGCAGTTGTTATGCCAATGGAGGCGGCGAAAACCAGATCCGCCTCTCCTATTCCTTCGCGCGCGACGAGCAGATCGAACCCGGTATCGAGATTCTCGGCAATCTCGTCAAAGGCGAGCTCCTGGAAACCGCAACCCGCTGACCCGGTATTCACCACCGCGTCACTGGCGTAGTTGCAGCACGCCCGCATTCTATTGCCGGGCGCTCTTTGACAGCTATTCGCGGATCTAGGCGCGTACGTATACTGTAGGCTGCGTTTCTGAGCGATCGAATCCGGATCGAGCCCGCGGGGGCTCCCGATCGCATCGGGATACGACGCAACCACGATATGCAAGGCCGAAATCCTGTTCCCGCCGGCTCCACCCCTCCACGCGAGCCCCGTGCGATCGATGTCGTCATCGACCGGGTCCGTTCCCGCATGCCGGCCATACCGGGGGGCATAGGTACATTTGGTTCGCGCTCGCGGCGGCTCGATTCGAGGCTCGCCGATCTTCCCTGGCGGATCGTCATCGGGTCGATGCTGGCTGCGCTGCCGGTTGCCCTGCTGGCGTTGTTCGCGGGCAGTTGGGACGTTTCGATGGTCGCCATGGTGGCGGTGGCCATGGTCGCGTTGGCGGCCTATCTGGCCGATTGGGTCGGCGGCATTTCGGCGCTCATCATCGGTTTCCTGCTGCTCGATGTGCTCTTCGTCGATAACCGCACCGGGTTCGCCAAACCGGCGAATCAGGGTGACCGAATTTCGCTCGTGCTGTTCGTGCTGGTCAGTCTGCTCGTTATCTGGCTGGTGCAACGGGTCAAAGCTGAGGGCACCGAGGATCGCCAAACCGCCATCGCTGCACGTTCGGCCGCGACCGCGCTGTCAGTGCTGGAAACCGCTGCCGCCACGCAGCAGCGGTTTTCCTATTCCGCGCGCAAGCAAATCTACGAAGCGATCGTCCATACCGTCGTTGGAGTCAATCGTGCCCATGCGGGCGCGCTGATGCTGAGCGTTCCGGGAACGGACGAATTCTTGCCGGACGCCAGCTACGGCTTCGGCCAGGATGCGCAGGAAACCCTGCGCCAGGAAGGTTCCGGCCGCGGGATCGTCCGGCGGATCGGGATCGAGCGGCGCCCGCTGCAAATCTACGATTTACGCGGGACCGTATCGAGCGAGCTGCAATCGAGTCCGGTGCGCTCGCTGCTCGGCGCGCCGATCATCTCGTCGGACGATCGGGTGTTGGGCGTCATCGTGCTCGGTTTGCTGGTCCCGCACCGCTTCACGACCGCGGAAGTGAAGAAGCTCGACGCCTTTTCGAGCCAGATCGGCAGCATCCTCGAGACAATGAGCGCCACCGGTGAGCGGGAGTTCGAGCTGCAACAGGCGCGCGACGAGCAGCAACGACTCGAGCTCGTCATTGCCGCTATTCCGGAGGCAGTCGTCGTGGTCGGACCGGACCGTTCGGTGGTCGCCGCCAATGCCGTAGCAGACGAGCTCTTCGGGTCCAATGTCGATGCAGATTTTTCGCGCAAGCTGCTTGCGCCCGACGGGTCGCCGGTCGAAGCCCATCAGCTCCCCATCGAGCGCGCCATGGAAACGCGGGAGCCGGTCGAGGGAATCGAGCTCGCCATCGACCGGGGCAACGGACATGTGCGGCCGCTGCTCGCCAGCGCCGCGCCGATCCTCGATCAACACGGCGTCGTCACCGCGGTCGTCGGGGCATTCCGCGATATCACCACCCTCAAGGAAGCAGCGCGCATCAAGGACGAGTTCGTGTCGGTGGTGTCGCACGAGCTGCGCTCGCCACTGACGCCGATCCGCGGATATGTCCAGCTCGTCGCCCGCGAGCTGGCACGGGAAGGCAATCACGATCTGCAAGTGCAGCGTCTCAATTCGATCGACGGCCATGTCGTGCGGCTGGCGCGTCTGGTCGACGATCTGCTCGATGTGTCGCGCATGCGCGCCGGCTCGCTGGAGATACGGCCGATCGAAGCGGACATGGTCGAGCTCTGCCGCGATGTCGTCCAGGTCCGCTCCATCGGCGAGCCGGATGGCCGGATTGCCCTCGTTGCCAAGCGGGCCACGGTCACCGGCAGCTGGGACCCGGACCGCGTGCAACAGGTCATCGACAATCTCATCGGCAACGCGCTGAAGTACAGCCCGCCCGAGGGAACGGTCACGGTGACGGTCGATTCGGTCGATGGGCAAGCGGTGATCTCAGTGACCGATCAGGGATCGGGCATCAGCGAGGCGGACCGGCAGAATATCTTCGGGGCGTTCTTCCGCACCAGCGAAGCAACCAGCAGCCAGGCGCCAGGCTTGGGCCTGGGATTGTATATCTGCCGCGAACTGGTGCGCGCGCACGACGGCGTCATCGAAGCGCTGGAAGCCCCGGGCGGGGGCGCGGAATTCCGCGTGTCACTACCGGCGGTCGCCGCCTCCGACGCGGTCATGACCCCGGTGCAGCTCGAGATCGCGCCGGCGTTGCTCGAATCGGCGGCGACCACGGATGCCGCCACCGGCGATTGATACGCCAGAATGCCGGGGGTTAACGGTAGCGAACGCGGCTGGAGGAAGGGCGGCGGGCCGGAATCATTCGCGGTTTGCGGCGAGCCAGACCGCGCGAGATCAGCAATCCTGCCGAAAGCAGCGCCACGAGCCCGAGCCCGCCGATGATGAAGGGATTGATCGAGCTGGTCGAAGCGGCCGCATTTGCCTTGGGGATGCCGACGACATAGCGGGAAAGCCCATCGATCTCGGTCGAGACGCTACCCGAATCGGACGCGGTCAGCGGCATGAGCTTGAGCGTGTCCCCCTCGACGCGATAGATACGCGCGTGCTCCGACGTCGAGGCGGATTGAAGAGCGATGGTCAGCACAGCAGGCAACGAGAGATCACCCGCTTGTCCATCGGCAGCGCCAAAGGAGACGTCGAACGCCGTCCCGGGAACGGTACTGACGCCCGGTAGCTCGGGGATCGCCTTATCGTCGACTGGTTTGATCGTGACCGTTGTCTGGTCGCGCAGGCACTTGGGGGGAACCTGGATGGTCGCGCCATACGGCGATTGGAGCGTTCCACCGTCAGTGCCGAGCGTCACGGCATACATCCCATCGGCGCCGGCCGCCGGTCCAAGCTTGGCATCGGGAGACTCGCTCAGCGAGCGAGCCGACGATGACGCTGCGGTGCGGGTCGGCTGCAGCGATGTTTGTGCGGCGGTGTCGCCGGTCTCCTCGTCTGGAGGAAATCCGTAGTCGGTCCCATTGGCTTCCGGGCCGCCGGAGGCATCGCCGGCAAAGCCGATCGGGTTCGCGATGACTTGCAGAACGACTTCTTCGCTGGCCTCATCGATTCCCGTGCCATCGCCCGACGCCTGTCCCTCTTGCGCCGGAGCCGGAGCGCCCAGGTCACCTGCACCGCTCTCGCTCACGACGTCGATCGAGCACGAATCGACTTGTACGCCGTCCCCATCGGTCAGCGAGACGGTAGCGGCGCCCACATCCGTGGGCGCGAGCCAACTGAGTGCGATCGTCGAACCGGAGCCGAGTCCGCCGCTGATCGTCGAGCCGCCGTCCAGATCAGGCTGAAAATCGGTATTCGGCGTCTCTACCGGCCAGGTGCCGGTCGAGGAGCTGAGCGTCAGACCGCCGGAACCGGTAATGACGACACGCGCTTCCATCCCGGCGGACGCCGTGGCCGGGCACTGGATGTCCGCGGGAGTGTTGGAAGCGGACTGGGCAGCAGTCCCATGCACAACCGTGGTCCCGGTTGCCAGCTGCGAATCGTCCGCCATATCGTAGGCGCCGAATGTCACGGTCACATCGCTCTCGGTTTGCGGCGCCTGCCAGTCGACCGAATTCCCCCCGGATACGACCACGCCGGAACCGTCTTCCGACGCAGGGAACGAGCCGTCGCTGGCGACGAGATAGATATCGCCTTTGCCTTCGATGCCGATTCCCGCAATTTCGCCGCTGGAAACAGTCGCCGGCGCGCTAATGGCGGACACCGAGGGGCCATCGCCGGCCGGCTCGGTGGGAGATGCGACCGCGCCGCCATCTCCGCCATTTTCCTCCCCGGTCGATTCGCCTCCGGTTTCCGGAATCACCAGCGATATCAGCGAATTGGCAATGCCCATGGTGGTGTCGCTGACCAGATTGTGGCTTTCGACGGTGTAGACGACATTCCCGACCTGCCAGTAGACGAGATCGTAGATGGGTGTGTCGTCATGCCAGGCCGGATACCCCATGACCGAATCGTTTTGCTCGAGCTGAACATTGCGATCGTAATAGGAAAACGCCGGAATCTCGCCTCCGGCGGTGCCGGTGATGCGCAGATAGGTCGGCGGAGCGCCGGGAATCAGCCAATAGAGACTGTAATAGCCATCGCTGGCCTGCACCTCGGGCTCGCCGCCGAAGGGCCCAGGCACATAGGACGGAACGAGAACATCGATCCCGACATTCAGCCGAGCGGCGGTATCCGGACTCAGCCATTCGGGAAGCTGGTTCGCGGTGACCGGCTGCGGCTGGATCTGCCCAGGCGCCGCTTCGGCAACCGGCGCGACGAAAAGGAGCGCCAGTGAAACGATTGCAATGAGCCGAAGCACGTAGGGGACGGACCAGCCAAATCTGGGTGATCGATGTCTCATCGCTGGGTCGCGCCGCTGCAACAGCGGGACCGTGCCTCCTTTTCGAGTTCGAAGCGTTTGGGGCGCCCCGGATAGGTTCGGCCGAGCCAGCTTCGGCGGAACGCCCATCTGCGCCTAACAGGGTACCACCCCACCCCGCGCGCGACGACTGCAACGACCGGCGCATCCCCGCGCGCCGCGGGCGCGCGCGCCGACCCCCGAAATCCGTGCCCAAATATGCTTGTTACCGGCAGGAAGCGGAAGTATATTCGTCGGAACCTTCACAAGCTATCAGCCACAGCAATGATGCGTGGCCGCCGGAGCCGGCGTCGAGGGGCGCTCTCCACGAACGCATTCCCATCTAGAGGAGCCAATCGTGACTGACACGCAAAAAACTGTCTTCTTTCGTCGTGCATTGAGTGGACGCATGGATCGTCGCCAGGTCATCGAAAACGGTCTGCGCCTCGGAATCGCGACCCCGCTGCTGAGCGCGCTGGCCGGTATGCCAGCGGTCGCCTCGGCATCACCTGCTACTCGCCCGGCCGCGGCCCGAACCAATGGTCAGGCGACCGATTCCGGTACGCTAACCATCCTGTTCGAGGATGGCACCAACGACATCGACCCGCATTCGACCTATACCACGCTCGGTTCGATGATCTGCCTCAATGCGTACGAAATGCTGATCCAGTACAAGGGGAGCAGCACATTCGAATACGCACCGATGCTTGCCGACTCATGGGATGTCAGTGAAGATGAATCGTCCTATACCTTCCACCTGTCGCCAAACATCAAATTTCACGATGACACGATCTGCAATGCGCAGGCCGTCAAGGAATCGTTTACCCGCTTCGTAAAACTGGAGCTCGGTCCCTACCTTGTCATCACCCGATTCGTCGACGATCCGGATACGCAGATCGTGGCCGTCGACGATGTGACCGTTCGATTCGATCTGGGCCAACCGCAGCCGCTCTTCCTGGCCGCCATGGCATCGTCCTTCGGCCCCTATATCGTCAGTCCGCAAGCGTGGAAAGACAACGGCACCGACGAAGATCCCTGGGCGCACGAATGGCTGAGCTTCAACGCGGTTGGCACCGGACCGTACCGGCTTATCGAAAACACCCTCAATGAAGGTGTGACGATGTCCAAATTCGATGACTACCATCGCGGCTGGGAGGGGAACCACTTCACCGACGTCTTCATTCGCAATGTGCCGGAGTCGGCCACTCGCCGGCAGTTGATGGAGCAAGGCGAAGGAGACGTCTCCACCTATAACCTCCTTGCCAGCGACGTCGCCGAACTGCAAGAGGACCCGTCTCTGCAGGTGCTGATCTACGACTCGACCCGAGTCAATTGGGCGATTCTGAATGTGCCCAAACTCGAAACGGTCGAAGCGCGTCAGGGGTTGTGCTACGCCTTCCCGTATCAGGAGAACATCGATTCCATCAACAAGGGATTGATGAAACGCTCCGGTCCGATTCCCTCGACCATGCGCGGGTACGATCCCGACGCGTTCCAGTTCCCCACCGATCTGGACAAGGCCAAGGAGCTGCTGGCCGCCGGTGGGTGGGAGGAAGGGTCGTCCTTCGAATATCTGGTTTCCTCCAACTATGCGGACGACAAAACGACCGCCCAGCTCTATCAGGCCAATTTGCAGTCGATCGGCTATGACCTGAACATCACCGAGGTCGATAGCGCGACCTACGACGACATGATCTACGGCGATATGGGGGCCGACGAACGACCTGACATCATGGGCGGCTGGGCATGGTGGCCCGACTACAACGACCCCTGGAATCAGCTGGCGCCGAATTTCCTGAAATCCGCCCAAAATGGCGGGGGCTCGAACGGCGGCGGATACGAAAACGCCACGGTCGAAGACCTGATGAGCCAGGCGGAGCATTTCACTGATGAAGATCAGCTCGATGAGCTCATGAAACAGATTCAGCAGATCCTCATCAAGGATGATCCCGCTGCCATCTTTTACGGCGAGACCAAGTACTACACGATCTTGAAAGCCGGAGTTGGCGGCTTCGTACCGAATCCCCTCTACCTGGGCACCTGCCTCTTCTACGACATGTATCGCGAGGAGGGCGCCTAGGCAGCGGCGGCGAAACCGGCTTCGCGAAAGGGCTGATCAGTGGTCGCACGCCTCATCATCCGGCGCCTGCTCTTCCTCGTTTTGGTGCTCTTCGGTCTCTCGATCATCACGTTCTCCCTCTCGCATCTCGTGCCGGCGGACCCCGCCCGCATGATCGCGGGTCCACGGGCCAGCAAGACCACGGTCGAAAAGATCCGCGAGCAGTACGGTCTCAACGACCCGCTGCCGGTGCAGTACGTCAACTATGTCGAAGGCGTACTGCATCTCGATTTCGGGAAATCGTTCAGCTCCCGGCGCCCGGTGCGCGAAGACCTCGGCCGCTATTTGCCGGCGACGATCGAGCTGGGGCTCTATGCCTTCCTGATCTCGATGATCGTGGGTATTCCGCTGGGGGTCGCCTCGGCCGTAAAGCGCGATTCGTGGGTCGACCATGTTTCGCGCTTTATTTCGATCTCGGGTTTGGCGCTGCCCGTCTTTTGGCTCGCGTTGATGGCCCAGTTCTTCTTCTTCGGAAAGCTTGGCTGGTTACCGGACGGCCAGCGACTTCCAAATTCGGTCGATCCACCTCGATCGATCACCCGCCTCTATACGATCGATTCGATCCTGACCGGCAACTGGCACTTGCTGCGATTGTCCGCCGAGCATCTGATTCTGCCGGTGCTGGTCCTGGCCTATGGATCGCTCGCGGTGGTGACTCGCATGGTGCGGGGCGGCATGATCGAGGTGATGAACCAGGACTACATCCGCACTGCGCGGGCCAAAGGGCTGGCAAACAATGACGTTGTGCTGAAGCACGCCATGAAAAATGCGCTCCTTCCGACCGTAACGTCGCTTGGGCTCCAGGTCGGATTGCTCTTTTCCGGAGCGTTCCTGGTGGAGATCGTCTTCTCCTGGCCGGGTGTCGGGCGCTACGCCGTCGATGCGATCCAGTCGGTCGACTACAACGCGACGATGGCGACGACGCTGGTGATCGCGGCGATCTTCGTGGTCGTCAATATGTTCGTCGATATCCTCTATCTCTTCCTCGACCCCCGGATTGCCATCTGATGGAAGCCGACCGCATCGACGCCGCCACGCTCGCTACCGCAACCGGAACCGCCACGCCGCTCATGCAAGCGGAACACTGGAAATCCGAGAGCCAGCTCCGCAAGAACCTGAAACGATTCCTGGTCGGAAACCGTCTGAATTTCCTGGGCGTATTCATCGTCGGTCTCTTTATCTTCCTGGCCGTGTTTGGGGAGCTTTTGGCGCCGCACGATCCCTATGCCGCCGACATCACGAATTCGAAGCTGCTGGCGCCATCGCTGACGCATCCGTTCGGCACCGACGAGCTGGGACGCGATGTCTTTAGCCGGATCATGACCGGCACCCGCGTGTCGATGCAGGTGGCGCTTATCGTGCTCGGGTTCGCGGTCACGTTCGGCACCTTCGTTGGACTGATCGCCGGCTATTTCGGCGGCTGGGTCGACGAGGTGCTGATGCGGCTCACCGATATGTTTCTGGCCTTTCCGGCACTCATTCTGGCCGTCGCGATCGCGGCGTCGCTGGGGAGAAATCTGCGAAACACGATGATTGCGCTGGCGACGGTTTTTTGGCCCTGGTATGCCCGGCTGGTGCGCGCCCAGGTACTTTCGATCAAAGAGCGCGAGTTCGTCCAGGCGGCGCACAGCATCGGCATGTCACGCAGCCGGATCATGCTGCGCCATATTCTGCCGAACGCCGCGTCGGTGATCATCATCCAGCTGACGCTCGACGTCGGTTACGCCATTCTGGCAACCAGCTCGCTCAGCTTTATCGGGCTGGGGGCCCAGCCGCCTTCGCCCGAGTGGGGCACCATGATGTCCACCGCCCGCAATTATTTCCGGGATGCCTGGTGGTATATGGCCTTCCCCGGGCTGGCGCTCACCTTGACTGTGCTGGCATTCAATCTGCTCGGCGATGGACTGCAGGACGCACTCGATCCCCGCTCCAGCCGGCGTTAGGACGCGCATGTAGACATGTCCTGCTTGGGTCAAGGGTCAAGAATACAGGGTCGAGTGAACGGCACCCTATCGGCGACTCTTGACTCTTGACCAAAATGTCCACGCGCGCACACGCACTGGCGCCAATCAACCCGCGGACGCAACCCGATACTGCGCCACCATCGGCAGCTCGATGGTAAACGTCGAACCTCGCCCCAGTTCGCTCCGCACCCCGATCTGCCCGCCGTGCGCCAAAACGATATGTTTGGCAATGGCGAGACCAAGTCCGGTCCCCGACGATCTGCGCGCCCGATCGCTCTTGTAGAACCGCTCGAACACGCGAGGCAATTCGTCCTCATGGATACCGGCTCCGGTATCGATGACGTCGATGACCAGCGTGCCCGCCCGTTCGAATGCCCGAATCGTGATCGATCCGCTGGCCGGGGTGAATTTGACCGCATTCTGAATGAGATTGATCAGCACCTGTTCGATACGCGCGGCATCGAGCATGGCCGGCGCCATCGCTCTTGCTGTGTCGACGCCCACCGTGAGCCCGGCATGGTCGATTTGCGTCTGCATGCGGGCAACCGATGCGTCGACCAATACCGCCGGCTGGATCGCCCGATAGTCGAGCACCAAGCGGCCCGATTCCAGACGGCCAAGATCGAGCAGCTCGTCGACGAGGGCATTGAGCCGATCGACCTCGTAGACGATCCGCCCGAGGAAATCTCCGGAAACGTCCGGATCGTCGATCGCTCCCGCCTCGAGCGTATCGGCCAGCGCACGGATCGACGCCAGCGGTGTCTTTAGCTCGTGCGACACATTGGCCACGAACTCACGCCGCACCAGCTCGAGTCGCCGCAGATCGGTCACATCCCTGAGCACGATCAAGCCGACCTGCTCACCTTCAGTTTCGACCGGCAGCACGGTGATTTCGACCGATCGCTCACTCCGCAGATGCTGGACCGTCCGGGTCGCTGGCTCGCGGGTCCGCATGACATGGCGGAACTGTTCGACCAGCTCGTAGTCGCGCGCCAGCACCATCAGCCGTTGTCCGGCGCGGATCTCCTGAACCTGACCCAGCAGCTCGCCAGACCGATGATTGGCTTCGATCACCTGCTCATCCGCATCGACCAGCATGATGCCGTCCTGCAATCCGTCGAAGATCGCTTCGACCCATCGTTGCTCCTGCGCATTGCGATGCTCGGCTGCTTCGAACCGAGCGATCAAGCGGTTGACGGTGCGGGCAAGCTCGTTGATCTCCACGATCGTCGCGGCCTCGGCCGCGGTCGACAAGTCGCCGCCCGCGGCAAGGGCGGTCACCCTCTGAAGCGCATCGAGCTCGCGAGTCTGCCGTTCGCTGGCGATCCAGCCCAGTCCCCCGCCCAGCAGTGCTCCGGCGATGAGCGCCGGCCAGATTGCCCAATGCGAGAGGCCGGTACGGGTGATCGCGAGCAGCACCAGCGGTAGCGAACCGAGCAAGCCGCCGATCGCCGCGGCCAGCGCCGTGCGGCCCCGCAACGTGCTCATCCCGGCGAATTCTCGGGCGCCGCCAGGCGATAGCCATACCCGCGCACCGTGGTGAGAAAGACGGGTTCGGCAGGATCGGGTTCGATCTTTTGCCGGAGACCGCGCACGTGCACATCGACCGTGCGGGTGTCGACCGCGTGCTCATACTTCCAGACATGCCGCAGCAACGCCTCGCGCGAGATCGTGACATTCGGATGCTCGAGCAGATAGCGCAACAGATCGAATTCTTTTGGCTTGAGCGTCACCGGCTCGCCGCTCACGCGCACGGTGTGCGCGGCGGGATCGAGCTCGATCGGACCGAGGCGCCTGATATCGAGACCCGCGGGTGGCGAGGGTGACGGCTCAGGAGCAGCGATCGATGGTTGCCGTTGCGAGCGCCGGAGATGCGCGCGCACACGCGCCACGAGCTCGCGCATGACAAACGGTTTGGTGAGATAGTCGTCTCCGCCGATTTCCAACCCCAGAATGCGGTCGACATCTTCCCCTTTCGCCGAGAGAAAGAGCACCGGCACATTCGAGCTGGCGCGAATCGACCGGCAGACTTGCAGTCCGTCCATCCCCGGCAACATGACATCGAGCACGATCAGATCGGGATCGAGCTCGCGGTTGAGCCGGATGGCTTCGACACCGTCGTGGGCGATCTCGACCTGCCAGCCTTCTCGCCGCAGGCTGTATGCGATCGCTTCCTGTAAGGCAAATTCGTCATCGACGACCAGCACCAGCGGCTGCTGGGTCGACCTGCTCATCGCTGTGCTCTCGTCCAAGTGCGCCACCATGCGGACAGTATGGTCATCGCCGCCCGCCATCGATTGAGCAAGTGGTATCCCGATGCCCAGAAAAGAGAAATCCGATGCGGATCGTGGTATAGTTTCATGCTTGCGGGTGCGGAAGCGCCCGATTTTTTGATGCCTTTTGTTCGGCGCGTCCGCGCAATCAGTGAAATGTAGCCATGAGCGAGAAGACGAGCAAGAAGTCAGCGGCCGGCAACGATGCGCAGTACGCCATCGTCGAGACCGGCGGAAAGCAATATCGCGTCAAGGTCGGTGATGTGCTCAGCGTCGAGAAGCTCGATGCCGAGGCCGGCGCCGAAGTGACGCTCGACCGCGTCTTGCTGATCGGCGGCAACGGTGACGTGCACGTCGGCACCCCGGTCATCGAGGGCGCCAGCGTGGCGGCCACAATTGCCGATCAGTATCGCGGCGAAAAGATCGTGGTCTTCAAATACAAGCCGAAGAAGAACTATCGCCGGCGAACCGGTCATCGCCAGTCGTTGACCCGCCTGCAGATCACTGGCATCAACGCCTAGGTCCATACGGGCTACGAAGGGAACGAGATATGGCTCATAAAAAGGGCATGGGGAGCTCACGCAACGGCCGCGACAGCCAGTCGCAGCGGTTGGGCGTGAAGCGATACGACGGCGAGTTCGTTCGCGCCGGCACGATCGTGGTCCGCCAGCGGGGCACCGAATTCTGGGTCGGCAACAATGTCGGCATCGGCAAGGACCACACGATCTATTCCAAGATCGACGGGGTCGTCTGCTTCGAGCAGATCAGCCGCCAGAAGAAGCGAATCAGTGTCTATACCGAAGATATCTATCCCATTGGCGGAGCGCCGAAGGGCGCGGCCGCAGCGGCTACGATCGCAACCGCTGCCGACTAGGCGGCGCCAGAATCATGAACCATGCCTCTCCGAATACTGGACGGAGGGAGCGAGGAGAACCAGAACTTAATGAAAGCCGCCATTCATCCCAAATACGTCGAGTCGACGGTAACGTGCGCATGTGGCAACACCTTCACGACCCGCTCGACTCGCCCGCAGCTACGCACCGACCTCTGCAATGTCTGTCATCCCTTCTACACCGGTGAGCAGCGCATTGTCGATACCGCCGGGCAGGTCGAGCGCTTCATGAAGCGCATGGAAGCCGCCGCGACCGCCGAGGCTCGCCCCTCGAAACGACAGGCGCGTCTTGCAGAGCGACAGTCCAAGGTCGAAGCCGAGCGACAGCGCCAGGCCGAGCTGGCTGCCCAGGCGGAGGCCGAAGAGGCTGCCGCTCGTGCCGCGGCCGCGGCCGCGGCTGCGGAAATCGCCGCCGCCGAGGCTCCCGCTGCCATAGTCCCTGCTCCCGAAGAAGACGCGGTGGTCACCGAGGCCGAAGCGGACACGGTCGAGGCTTAACCTACCCTCACATCGACACCACGAATATGCCCGGGGCAGATTGCCCCGGGCATTTTGCTGTCTGCCGAGCCGAAGGCTAGTCAGCGATTTCCACTGCGAATTCAAGAACGCGCCGGGCCATACGCACATTCGCGGCATCGATCATTTCGGCGTCGATCGCAATTGCGCCGGTACCAGCGCTCGTCGCGTCGCGATAGGCCGCGAGAACTCTCCGAGCATGGTCGACCTCTTCCTGGCTCGGTGTAAAGATCTCGTTGACGACGGAGAGCTGATCGGGGTGGATACACCATTTCCCATCGAATCCCAATGCCCGCGCACGCAGCGCTGACGCCCGCAGTCCATCCAGATCGCGGAATGCCGCGTAGGGACCGTCGACAGCCTCGATGCCGGCCGCATGAGCTGCAACCGAGATACGGCTCATCGGGTAATGCCAGCGATGTCCTACATACGCTTCGTCCCACTGGTCGGCGAGACCGATCCCGGCCAGCGGATAGCCGGCCGAGGCCGCGAAGTCTCCCGGACCGAACGTTAGCGCCGCAATTCTCGAGTCCGAAATCGCGATCGTCTCGCAATTGACGAGGCCGACCGCCGATTCGATCTGGACATCGAGCCGAACCGGCTCGCTCCGCCCGAACTCCTGCTCCATCTGTCGCAAGAGAATCGAGACGGCGCGAATGTCGGCCGCATCGCCGGCCTTGGGCAGCACGATGCGGTCCACCCCGCACTCGGTCCCTTGCACGACCTCGACGATATCGCGATACATCCAGTGGGTATCGAACCCGTTGCAACGAAACGTCTTTGGGCGTCCTCGCCAGTCGCGCACGCGGATCGCCTCGATCACCGTCAGCCGGGATGCCGCCTTCTGATCGGGGGCAACGGCGTCTTCCAGATCGAGCATCACGATATCGGCGTCGCTGGCGAGCGCCTTGTCGATCATGCGGTCGTTGCCGCCGGGAACGGACAAAACCGATCGGGTGCGCATCAGCCCGCGGGCGTCCAAACCGGCAACGTGATGGAGGAGGGGTGCTCGGCGTCGTGGTAGACCGCCTGCGTCGCCACGATCGCGCTGGCGAGCCCCTCCGAGCTCGGGCTGTTGCCGGTATTCAAATTGCGGTCCCATTGCGGGAAGTCGTTGCTGGTGACCTGGACGCGAATCCGCTCGCCCGCGTTCAAGCGCACCCCAACCGGACCGATCGGAATCTCGTATCGGTAGATCCTGCCCGGTTCGAGCAACGACGGCTGAGAGAACGACTCCCGGTACCGCGCGCGGACGATGCCTTCCTGGATATTGGTCGATACCCCATTCACATCGACCACACAGAGCCGGACCGCATAGTCGGTATCCACCGCGGTCGTCGCCGCATACACTGTGGCGAAGACGTCACCGATGAGATACATCGGTTCGGCCAATGGCTCCGAGGTGTAGACCAGCACACCGTTGTTGACCTCGCGCAGCTCCTGATTGGCTGGTCCCATCGGAGCGCAATCCTCGAAGCAACAGCTATGGCCGCCGTGACCGGGATGCGGTCCGACGGGATCGTACGTGTAGACATCGGGAAGTTCGTTTTCGGGCGACACCCGGCTCAGGCTACCGTCGCCGAAATAGGAATTTGCGCGGCCCTTCGAGTGCAGGAAATACTCGGTTGGCTCGGAGCCCGCCGGTGGCCAGTTGTCGAAATCGCGCCATTTGCCTTCGCGCAAAATGTAGAGCCGCACCGGCGGCTCGGCATCCGCGACCGAGCCGGACTTGAGCTGCCGGTCGAACCAGGCGATCTGCCACTCATCGAACGCATACGGCGAAGCATCTTCGTCCTCGACACCACCGAGCGCTCGCCAAGGAATGTGGTACCAGGGCCCGATCAACAAACGTTGATT
>DASTFJ010000048.1:0-5848 GCA_035708745.1 Thermomicrobiales bacterium
AAATACGCGCTCAGTTACTACTGGAATTGGATAGGCTCTGACCGGGAACATGCGGTTCTGCGGCTGACGCTCGTGCTCAGTAACGTGGCCAGCGCCATTGCATTTGCAGATTCCGACACTTGGGCCCGGAATGTGGAAAAGCACGGATTGCCAAGCGTCACATCGGAACATGTTCGTTTTCCTGAGGAGGGACAGCCCGGGATTGAGCTTCCGTGGAACGCACAAGGAGCGGAATGGCGCTTCGTTGCCGGACTGATCGGATTGGCGTTTGGTCTACCACCTGAGTCCTTTGAGCCCATGCTCGATGAGGTCGAGCATCCTCGCCGGTAGACACGACCTAGAGTGGCCCAGGCATCACACCCCAACCGCTCGTATTCCCGCACGACTCCGGCTATGCTGCCAACCGCCAACGAACTCAACGTTTTTGCGACACATCGATGCATCGAAAGGGGCAATCGTGGACGATCGGCGATTTGATTCATTCGTCCGCACGATGGCATCTGGCAGCAGCCGGCGCCAGGTGCTGAAGACCCTGCTCGGCCTGGGAGCCGGGAGCATCGGGGTCGCTACCGTCGCAGGTGGCGCCGACGCCGCCCGGCGAGGCTATGCTGGACCGCACGTCCCGCTTCCTCCCACCTGCTACAACACGTACCGCCCCGACCAATGCGGAGGCTCCGATGGGTGCGGCGGAACATGCGAATGCGCGGAAGGTCGAACGTGTACCTCCTACGGCACCTGCGCCATTCCCTGCACGACGAGGGACGATTGTTCCTCTCGATGCGGGTGTCGTCCGGTCGGCGACGAAGGAAGCTTCTGTATCGGGGCCACGACGGGATCATGCACCGCGAACTGCACCCAGGGCCTGATTTGCTCCGGAGGCGGGTGCTTTTTCCCCTGTTAGGCGCCGGCATCGTAGCAGACGACTACGGCCGCAGGGGCGAGTCTCGACCATTTCGGGACCCGGCCTGGCAGACTGAGTTGCGATCTCACGGATGCTTGCGCATGCCTTTGACGATACGGTCCACACCGTTGCGCGGGCCGCGAAGGGCGATGCCGACCAGGTCGAGGTCGTCCGCGGCAACCGCCGCGACGGCCGCGCGGTTGGCGGCATCGTGACCGGTCGAAAACATGTCGTAGGTGTAGACGGCAAGGGCCATTTCCCGGCCGACCGCTTTTGCTCGCGCGGTCGCCAGCTGCTCGGCGTTGGCGGAGAGCACCATCACCGGTTGGCGGAGCATGGGAAGGTAGGCGGTTCCATCGCAGTCGCGATAGGGTTCACCGGTCAGATCGGGAGCGCTGGTTGCGATGCCGCTCATGAGGAACGCGGTCACGTTGAGCTCTTGCCAGGGTAGCAGATCGTCGCGCAGCGCCACGACGACTTTGGTGTCGAATTGAACAGACGCGTCCGCTGGCGTGATCGAGCTGGGGTCGGGGGCGATTTCTGGCATGAGGCTCCATTCCTCTCGGTTTACGGATGTGACGCGCCCCACGAAGACGTGTCTGCAAATGGTGCTTTTTTGGTCAAGTGTCAAGGGTCCAGAGTCAAGAGACCCGTCAGGCAACCGATCACTTGACCCTTGACCCTGGACTCTTGACCCGCTTTCTCGCACGACCTAATCTCCCGCGCCTTGCGGTTGCGGGGCGCCGCCGGGGAGGAGCGAGGGCATGCCGATGCGCAGGGCGGCGAGTGCGGCGATCATACACAGCATGGCGGCCGCGTTGAAGACGAAGACATAGTCGCCCATGATCGTGCGGGAGAGACCGGCCGCGTAGGCCGCGCAGGCGGCGCCGATCTGGTGGGCGGTGAACACCCAGCCAAAGACCAGCGGCGCTTTCGCCGCGCCGAATTCCTTGCCGGCCAGGGCAACGGTCGGCGGAACCGTGGCGACCCAATCGAGCCCATAGACCACCACGAACGCCAGCAACGTGACGTGTCGAGAGCCGAGCGCCCAGGGCAGGATCAGCAGTGACATCCCGCGCAATCCGTAGTACGCGAAGAGCAGCTTGCGTGGATCGTAGCGGTCGGTCAACCAGCCCGAGGCGGTGGTGCCGACGATATCGAAAATGCCGATCAGCGCCAGCAGGCGGGCGGCCGCGATCTCGGACATGCCGTGGTCGACGCTGGCCGGAATCAGATGGGTGCCGATCAGTCCGTTGGTGGTTGCGCCGCAGATGAAAAAGGTCAGTGCCAGCAACCAGAAGGCCCGCGAGCTCGATGCTTCCCGCAAGGTGCGGATGGCTGTGCGGACCGGATTTTCCCGCGGGCCGGAAACCTCCGCGGTCGAAACCGCGCCATACGGCAGCAGGCCAATGCTGGCGGGCCGGTCACGCAGGAAGATCACCGCCAGCGGCACCACGGCCAGGGTTGCGATTGCCACCGCAATCGACACCGAGCGCCAGCCAAAATGGGTCGCCAACCAGGCAAACAACGGCAGAAAACCGAGCTGCCCGGTGGCCGATGCCGCGGTCAACACGCCGATGACCAATCCTCGCCGGGCAACGAACCAGCGGGTCGCCACGGTTGCGGCCAGCACGGTTGCCATCGCTCCGGTGCCCAGACCGACCGTCACGCCCCAAAGCAGATAGAGCTGCCACGGTTGCGACATGAACGTGGTCAAAGCCGCGCCAGTGGCGATCGCGAAAAGCGCCGCGGTGACGACTGTTCGGATTCCGAAGCGATCCATGAGCGCGGCCGCGAACGGGCCCATGAGACCGAAGAGCAGCAGATTGATGGAGATCGCGATCGAGATGGTGGCGCGACTCCAGCCGAAGTCGTCCTGCAGCGGAACGATCAAGACGCTGGGCGCCGAGCGGAAGCCGGAGGCGCCGAGGAGGATCACGAAGGTGACCGCGGCCATGATCCAGGCGTAGTGCAACGAACGGGGGTGGCGCAACGCCTGCATCAATCGAGCTCCCGCACAGTCTGCTCGACCGAGGCGAGCAAGGTGGTCAGTTTTTCCGCGCGCTCGAACCCGAGCGCCTCCACCACCCGAAGCTGCGCGTCGCGCCAGAGCGGTTCCGATTCGATCACGGTTCGGCGGCCGGCGTCGGTGAGGCAAACGTGGCGCTTGCGCCGATCGTGCTCGTCCGGGGTGACGGAAACGAACCCTGCAGTTTCCAGGGTGGTGAGATTGCGGGTGAGGGTAGAGCGGTCCATCGCCAGCCGTTCGCTGAGCTCGGCGAAATCCGTGCCGCCGGCGGTGCGGCCGATATTGGTCAGCAGCGACTTTTGCATCGTGTTGATACCGAGCGGGCGCAGGGCATCGTCATAGATGCGGTTGAGCAGCCGGTCGATGCGCCGGGTTTGGGCGCAAAGACAGGGGAGCGACGTGGACGCGTTGGGCAACGACTGGGACACGAATCGGACCTCGGGCGGAGATACTTGTATATACAACGATATTGCCTGCCGGTGAGCGAACCGTCAAGAGGCCGCTTACAGACCGGCCCGCGCGTTGGCGATACAGCCGCCGGGCGGTTTGACGGACCGTGCTACCGTTCGGCGCATTCAGTCCGATCGACCGGCAGATCGGGGACGTGCTGGCGCACCCCGATCCACATTCCACTCCAGGTCGATCGAATCGCGCCGCCATTGCAACCGGATGCGGCAGTATCCGGCAGGGGAGAGGACGCTCGTGAAGATCGTCGACATTCGCGCAACCACCGTGACGGTGCCATTGCAGGCGCCGCTGCAACATGCGACCGGCGCGCATTGGGGCCGGTTCGTGCGCACGATCGTGGAAGTCGAAACCGACGACGGGCTGATCGGGCTGGGCGAGATGGGCGGCGGCGGCGAGAGCGCGGAAGCTGCCTTCCGTGGATTGCTCTCCTATCTCAAAGGCCACGATCCCTTCCGGCTCGAGGAGCTGCGCTTCAAGATCGGCAACCCCACCGCCAGCCTCTACAACAACCGCACGCAGCTGCATGCGGCCATCGAGTTCGCCTGTCTCGATCTGATCGGCCAAAAGCTCGGCGTGCCGGTCTACGATCTGCTCGGCGGCAAGGTGCGCGACGAGGTCGAGTTCGCCAGCTATCTCTTTTTTCGGTACCCGAATCCGGAGACCGGGGAAGGCGAGGTGCGCACGCCGGAGCAGCTGGTCGAGCACGCGCTCGCGCTGAAGGCCGCGAACGGTTTTCGCTCGCACAAGCTCAAGGGCGGGGTCTATCCGCCCGATTACGAGCTGATTTGCTATCGCGCGCTGGCGGCCGCACTGCCGGAGGACAGCTATCGCTACGATCCGAATGCGGCGCTTTCGGTCGAGGAAGGCATTCGCTTTGGGCAGGCGATCGAGGATCTGCGCAACGACTTTCTGGAAGATCCGACCTGGGGCATCAACGGAATGCGCCGGGTGCGCAGCATGATCCGGGTGCCCTTAGCGACCAATACGGTCGTGGTGACCTTCGAGCAGCTGGCTGCCAATATTCTCGATCCGGCCATCGATGTGATTTTGCTGGACACGACCTTTTGGGGCGGAATCCGGCCCTGCATCAAAGCGGCAGGGGTGTGCGAGACCTTTCAGTACGGCATTGCGGTGCATTCGTCCGGTGAGCTTGGTATTCAGCTCGCTACGATGTTGCATTTCGGGGCAGTGACGCCGAATCTGGCATTTTCGGCCGACGCGCACTATCACCATTTGACCGACGATGTGATCGACGGCGGGCTGATGCGCTACCAGAACGGGTGCATCAACGTGCCCGACGGGCCGGGACTCGGCGTGACGCTCAACCGGGAGAAACTGCGCCAGTACAGCGAGCTCTATCAGGAGCTGGGCGGGTATACCTACGACCGCGATCCGGGGCGTCCCGACTGGTTCGCGCTGGTGCCCAACGAGCGCTGGGCCGACCCGTCGGTTTCCCTTTCCCCAAAATTGCGATAGCGGATTCGCTCCTCGCCCCGTAGCTGCAGCCCTCCGTGGCTGCCATCTCCAAGAAGCAGCCACGGAGGGCTGCAGCTACGCGATGGTGGGTGACCCACGCTAGGCATCCACCGGAAACGCACGAAATAAACTAAGTGATCAGATCTCTTGCTGGTGCGGATGCTATCGTACCGGCAATTCTTATCGAGTCGTCGCTCTTCGAGGGGGAAGAGAATGCCAGCGCGTGTGCCGCTTCAGCTCCATTGGGATCCGAGTTTCATTCGGGCGGAAGTCATCGATCGGGCCGCCAATGTGGCGCTCGAGGCCGGATCGGGTCGCGTGCGCGCGGCGGCGGTACCGCTGTTTCGCGCCGGGGCGTCCGGAGGGTTGGAGCAAGCAATCCGGGTCGAATCGAGTCCGGGCCTGGCCGGAGCGACGGTGTCGATCGCGCCGGGCGACGGTAGCGAGATCGACCGGGTCTGCCTCGCCGAGGACGGGTTTCAGCATCTGTTCGTGCCCGAGGTCAGCGAACCGACCGTCTTCACCCTGACGCTCGATGCGAACGGGGAGTCGATCGGTGCGCCGATATTGATCGAACCGCAGCGCAAATGGTCGATCCATCTGGTGCATCACTCCCATTTCGACTATGGCTATACCGATCCGCAGCCGATGGTGCTCGATACCCACCTGCGTTATCTCGATGCGGCTATCGACTTGGTCGATGCTACCCGAGACTGGCCGGATGAGGCGAAGTTCCGCTGGAATATCGAGGTGACCTATCCATTGCGCCGCTGGATGGCGAACCGGCCCGCGTCGTTGCGCAACGAGCTGATCCGGCAGGTGAGCGCGGGCAGCATCGAGATCGGCGCGTTGCCGTTCAGCATGCACACCGAGGCGTATTCGATCGACGAGCTTGCCTGGGGTTTGCGCTATGCGCAACAACTGCGTGACGAATATGGGGTCGAGATCGTTTCGGCGTTTCAGTCCGATGTGCC
>DASTFJ010000049.1:0-8430 GCA_035708745.1 Thermomicrobiales bacterium
AAACGGCGGCAACGGTCCGGGCAGAACGCCCGGACCGTTGCCATCTGACCGTTCTGCCCCAAAGGCTTCATACCGCGACACTGCCTGTCTCGAAACTGCGAATGCGGACGAGGGAGGCGTCATTGGTTCGCGAATAACTAGCCTCAGCTATCGATGCGCTGCCCCATGACGATCCATTCCTGCTGCGGCGCAAACCCCAACCGCGCACAGAACTCCTGAGTCGCGGGCTCGGCCATCAGATACATCGACACCGCGCCCGCCGCTTTGGCCAGCGATTGCATCCCCAACAGCAATCGCGAACCGAGCCCGAAGCCCTGACGCGACGGATGCACGCAGAGTTCGCCGATGCGTAGGGAGATTCCCTCAGCCACCTGGACATAGTTTCCGAGCACGAACCCGACTGTCTGGGCACCCGGTTCGTCGTGGGCAATGAGGCCCAGTCGGCGCGGCTCGTCCCAGAGTTCACGCAACCGGATGAACGCCTCATCGCGCGACCACTCAGCGCGGCTCTCGGTTCCCGGCAGGGCGGCAACGAACACGTCCACGCACGCTTCCAGCTCGTCGAACGTCAATTCGGAAACGCGAAACTCCATCGTTTGCCTCCTTTCGGTATGCGATGACCTGGCGCACCCTTCTGATTCACTGGCGCTTGCGCGCGGGACGCACCACATCGCCATTCACGCCTCGGAGAAACCAGCTGGCAATCAGACCGAGATTCGCCGCGGCATCCAGCAAATAGATCGGTCGAATTCGCCCCTTGGCCGCATACACCGCGCTGATGGTGCCCAACACGCTGCTAGTGCCGATTGCCAGCCAGCGAATCTCTGACGTAATCCGGTTCCGCAGGGATGCGCTCGCAAGCACGAGCCCAACCACGCTCAATAACCCGCCGACGGTGCGCACCAGCCAGTAATCGACCTTTGCTCCCGTCACCGCTTCGAACGAACGGCGGCCGCTCACTGCCCAGAGCCCTCCGCCGAGGAAATACAGGGCTTGTACCAAGGCAATTGCTCGCCGGGAATGAGTCCGTAGAAGGTTCATAGACACACAGGTTCCGCTACACACAAGGATCCGTTCTCTGAATCTACCTGACAGTATGCGGAGAATGCACGAACCGGGGCAGGTTTCCCTGCCCCGGCTGTGCTCGACCTCGGCTCTGGAATGCTCAGGAGCCGAGCTTCTCGACCTTGGTCGAGAGCTTGGGCTCCAGTTCCTCGAGCTTTTTGAGAGTGTCTTTTTCCTGCTTGAGATTCTCCTGCAGCAGCTTGGCGGAATCGTTCTGGCCGAGCGACTTGGCCTGCTCGACCAAGCCCTCATACGCCACGATCTCGTAGTGCTCGGTTTTCATGGCGCCGGAGGCAAGCATGCTGTCCAGGATCTCCGGGGCCGGTTTTTCCTTGATCGCTTCTTTGGCTTCTTCGTGCAACCCCTTCGCGCCCTTGCAGACGATATTCTCCGGCTTTTCGCCGATGAGCTCGAAGACCTTGTCGACATTGACAACGTGTTGCTGGGTTTGCTTGCGATGCGCCTCGAGCCCAGCCTTGAGCTGCGTATTGGACGCGGCTTCGATCGCCGCTTCCAGCATCGTCAGGATGATGGTTTCGGCGCTCCGAATGTCGGAGAGCTCGTGGACGAACAAGGCAAGCGGAGTATCGAGCTTGCCCGAACCCGCCGTGGGTGTTGCTATCTGTGCCATTGGTGGACTCCTTCTCCCGATCGAACCGACCGGTAGCAATCGCCCGGTCACCTCTCAAACCTAGATTGACTGCACGTACATATGCAGATTCTGCGAGGGCAGCATCAGGTTTGGCTCGAATTGCACAGATTTGCGGAACACACCCTCGCGACTTTTCATCATCGCGGGCGCACCGGGCTAGCGTAGAGATCGAATCCGATCCCTTCGACCGATGTTCTACCGCAAGGAGTGACCTTTTGATCACCAAGTACGACCGTGTCGCGCTCGATCTCCCTATGCCCGCGGGCCCCAATGCCAATGGCGCCGCGGCGGTGCAGGAGCTGCTGGGCGGCAAGTTCGGCGAGATGTCGACGCTGATGAACTACACATTTCAAAGCTTCAACTTTCGCGGGCGAGATACCGACCTGGCACGCCCGTTCTATGACCTCATCGCCAATATCGCGGCCGAGGAGTACGCCCATATCGAGCTGGTCACGTACACCGTCAATCTGCTGCTGACCGGTACGTCGGAGCGCGGCACCGATCCGGCCGCGGCCCCGCTGGCGGGGACGGAAAACAACCGCAACACCCTGCATTTCATTGCCAGCGGGCAGCAGGCCCTCCCCTTCGATTCGATGGGCCGCCCATGGACCGGAGACAATGTGTTCTCCAGCGGGAATCTGAAACTCGATCTCCTGCACAACTTCTTTCTGGAGTGCGGTGCGCGTGCCAACAAGATTCGGGTCTACGAGATGACCGACGATCCCACTATTCGGGCGTTGACCGGGTATCTGCTGGTGCGGGGCGGGGTCCATGTCGTCGCCTATGCGCGGGCGCTGGAGGTCTTGACCGGCGCCGATCTCAGCAAGCTCTTTCCGATTCCCGATATCAGCAACCAGAAGTTCCCGGAGGCCAAAGTGCATGAGGATCAGGGGTTGCACCTGATTCTGTATGCCAATGACGCCAAGAGCTATCCGCGTGCCGGAGAGGTCTTCAAGGGCCCGCATCCGGAAGATGGGCAACCGCTGGTGGTGGTGGAGGGCATGCCCGAGGGCGCGCCGCCGCCGCCGCTGGATGCAGAGCCGCAGCTCACCGCTCCCGGAATCGGTCCCATCGACCAGGCCATGCTGGAGGAGCTTGCTCGGCGGCTTAGTGCGTGAACGTCTCACCACGCCCCGTCATCCGTGAGGATTGACGGGGCGTGGCTGCCTGTCCAGAACGTATCGAAGGGAGGCGCCCAATGAGAGCCGTCGTCTGGCATGGAAAGCGCGATGTGCGCGTCGATACCGTGCCCGATCCCACTATCCAGCATCCGCTCGATGCCATCGTGCGGATTACGACCACGGCCATTTGCGGGTCCGATCTGCATCTCTACGAAGTGTTGACGCCCTTCATGACCGAGGGAGACATCATTGGACACGAGCCGATGGGCATCGTCGAAGCGGTGGGCGATGAGGTCACCAATCTGAAGCCGGGCGACCGGGTCGTGATTCCATTCCAGATCGCGTGTGGGCATTGCTGGATGTGCCAGCACGATTTGCAGACGCAATGCGAGACCACCCAGGTGCGCGAGCAAAACATGGGCGCGGCGCTCTTTGGGTACACCAAGCTCTATGGCGAGGTGCCGGGCGGCCAGGCGGAATTTTTACGGGTGCCGCAGGCGCAGTACACCCACATCAAGGTCCCGGAATCCGACGCGCCCGACGATCGCTTTATCTATCTTGCCGATGTACTGCCGACCGCCTGGCAAGCCGTGGAATACGCCAACGTCCCTGATGGCGGCACCGTGCTGGTGTTGGGCCTCGGACCGATCGGCGATATGGCGACGCGGGTGGCGCAGCACCGCGGCTACCGGGTGATCGCCGCCGATCTGGTGCCGGAGCGAATCGAGCGCGCCCGCGCCCGCGGTATCGAGGTGCTGAATGTCGAAGAGGTCGATGTGGCGGAGGCCGCCCGCGAGCTGACCGATGGGCGCGGTCCCGACTCGGTCATCGACGCGGTCGGCATGGAAGCCCACGGCGCGCCGTTCGGCAAGCTGGCGCAGCAAATGGCGGGGCTGCTGCCAAAGGCGCTCAGCTCGCGCATGCTGGAGCGGGTAGGGATCGACCGGTTGACCGCCTACTACACGGCCATCGACGCGGTCCGGCGCGGGGGAACGATCTCGCTGGCGGGTGTCTACGGCGGGCAGACCGACCCGTTGCCGATGCTCACCCTGTTCGACAAGCAGGTCACGATCAAAATGGGGCAGGCCAACGTTAAGCGCTGGATCGACGATATCATGCCGCTGCTGACAGAGCGCGACGAGCTCGGCGTCGATGATTTCGCGACCCATCGCTTGCCAATCGAGGAGTCCCCGCATGCCTACGAAATCTTCCAGAAGAAGCAGGACGGCGCGATCAAGATTCTGTTGAAACCGGGGATGGCGCCGGCGCCGGCCGCGTAGCCGGTCTCCCCCGGCACCGCGCAACGATGCCATGATTCCACGAGACGATTCCGGGATACCCGGCGATGGGACGATGGTCCGGCTCACCGGCGATGTCATCGCCAATGACACCATGCGCGACCAGCATGACGACGAGATCGAGCTGATAGCGGCGCTGCGTGACAGTCAGACGCGTCTCCAGCTCGCGGTGGACGCGGCTCAGCTGGGCACGTTCGTCTGGTTTCCGCAGGACGACCGGGGCGAGCCCGACGCGCGCATGCGCGCGCTCTTTGGTGTGCCCCCTGGCGGCAGGCTCGATCTGTCCGAAGCCCTCAGCACCATGATTCACCCGGACGACCGCGAGAAGTATGCGCAGGCGGTTGCCAGCGCGACCGATCCGAACGGCGACGGCAAGCTCGTTGCCGAGATTCGCATCATTCACCCGGATGGATCGCTCCATTGGATCATGGTCACGGCGCAAACGGTATTCGAGGGCGAGCCACCCCAGCGCGGGCGAATGTATGGCTCCGCTGCCGACATTACCGAGCAAAAGCGGGCGACCGAGGCCCTGCAGCGCAGCGAGGCGCGCTATCGTGCGCTCTTCGATTCGATCGACCAGGGGTTCTGCACGATCGAGGTGCTCTTCGATGTTGATGGCCGGGCGGAGGACTACCGGTTTCTGGAGATCAATCCGGCCTTTGCGCGCGCTACCGGCCTCGACAACGCGGTCGGCCGCTGCATGTCGGAGCTGGCTCCGGATCATGAAGCGCATTGGTATCGCGCCTATGGGGAGGTGGCGCAATCTCGGAAGCCGGTTCGGTTCGAGGCAGAGGCGGCGGCGCTCGGGCGTTGGTACAGCGTTTATGCCTATCCCATCGGCGAACCGGCAGCGCATCGGGTTGCCATCCTGTTCGAGGACATCACCGAGCGACGCAAAGCCGATGCGGCGCTGCGCGAGAATGAGTCGCGTTATCGCACGCTGGTCCAGAATTTGCCGGACTATGCGATCTTCCTGCTCGATCCCGAGGGGATCATCGTCGAATGGTCGGAGGGCGCGGAGCGCATTACCGGCTTTTCCCCTGATGAGGCGGTGGGGCAGCATGTCGCTTTGATCTATCCGGAGGAGGCGCTGCGCAAGGGCGAGCCAGAGCGTGAGCTCACCGAAGCGGCACGAACCGGCCGGGTCGAATGGGAAGGCTGGGTGGCGCGCAAGGGCGGAGAGCGATTTTGGAGCAACGAAATCGCCACGGCGATTCGCGATGGCACCGGCACGCTGCTTGGATTTACCAGAATTAGCCGTGATCTGACCGAGCGGCGCCAGGCGGAGCAAAAACTGCTCGAAAGCGAAGGCCGCGTCCGAGCGATCGTGGAGGCAGCGACCGATTACGCGATCTTTACCGTTGATCCAGACCGCATCATCCAGGACTGGTTCCGTGGGGCTGAGTCGGTGTTTGGCTGGAGCGCGGCTGAAGCGATCGGTCAACCATTTGCCATCACCTTTACCGAGGAAGATCGGGCCTGTGGCATCCCGGAGCAGGAGTTCGAGCGAGCGCGGCGGTCCGGTTCGGCTGCCGAGGCGCGCTGGCGTCAGCATAAGAACGGCTCGCGGGTCTTCCTCGAAAGTGTTGTCCAGGCCCGCTACGATCTGGATGGCGAATTTCTGGGGGTGTTCAAGATTGGCCGCGATGTCACGGAGCGGCGGATCGCCGAGCTCGAGCGGGCCGAGGAGGAGGAACGCAGGCGGCTGGAGCTGGAAGCGCGGGTGGCGTCGGCAACCGCCGAGCTGCGCACGCTTTCCCGGCGGCTGCTGACCGTACAGGAAGAAGAACGGCGCTTCCTGGCGCGCGAGCTGCATGACGAGATCGGGCAGATATTGACGGGATTGTCACTCACCCTCTCGGCCGGTACCGCGGTAAGCCAGCTCGAGGAAGCGCAGCGCATCGTCGGTGAGCTGACCGACAAGGTGCGTCAGCTTTCGATGGATCTGCGTCCGGCGGCGCTGGACGCCTATGGATTGCTGCCGGCGATCCGCAGCCATCTGGAGCGCTACGAGACACGGACCGGCATCATGATCGAGCTGCGCGCCGAAGGGCTCGCCCGGCGCTTTCCGGCGCCGGTCGAGATTACCGCCTACCGCGTGGTCCAGGAAGCGCTGACCAATCTGGCGCGCTATGCCAGGATCTCCTCCGGTGTTGTGCAGCTCATTGCCGATACCGAGACGCTGTTCGTCTCGATCCGGGATGATGGATTCGGATTCGATCCCGCCCGAATCACCGAAGGAACCGGAATCGGAGGAATGCGGGAGCGGGTCGAACTGCTCGGCGGCCACTTCGAGATCGAGGCCGCTCCTGGCCGGGGGGCGGCGATCACCGCCGAGCTTCCGCTGTCGCCGGCCACGTTGGAGATGAGCGCTACGGTCGAGCACGAGGAGGGGCCGTCGTGATTCGCGTCGTGCTGGCTGACGATCATCCGATTGTTCGCCAGGGACTCCGCACGGTGCTGGAAACCGAAGCGAACTGCCGGGTGGTGGGCGAAGCCGCCGACGGCTTGACCGCGCTCGACCTGATCGCCGAGCATCAGCCGGATATCGCCATTCTCGACGTGCAGATGCCCGACCTGGGCGGCCTGGAGGTGGCTCGGCGCACGCCATCGAAATCGCCCGATACGCGGGTGATCATGCTGTCGATGCATAGCGATGAGCCTTATGTCCTCGAAGCGCTGCGCCATGGCGCACTCGCCTATGTGCTCAAGGGCTCGGCCACGACCGAACTGGTCGACGCGGTTCACGCCGTCGCCGCCGGCAAACGCTTTCTCAGCGCTCCGCTGAACGAGCGTGCCCTGGAGGTCTATGCGGGCCGTTCCGGTGATCTGGCGCAACGGCCGGACCGGTACGATCTGCTAACCCATCGGGAACGGGAAGTGCTCCAGCTCGCGGCGCAAGGCATGACGAATGCCGAGATCGGCGAGCGGCTGGCCATCAGCACCCGCACTGCCGAAACCCACCGGGCGAATTTCATGCGCAAGCTCGGACTGCAGTCCCAAACCGAGCTGGTTCGCTTTGCCGTGAACCGGGGATTCCTTCCGTCGAACGATTGACCGTCGATCATCGTTGATCCCGCCGGCCGCGGATGTGGTCGTGCTGCGACTGCTTCGTGCCGAGGCGGCCAGCTCCCCGATATGGACTACGGGAGGATTGCCGCAAAATCGCGTATTTGTCCGGATGGAATCGGTGGTGTCCTTGCAGGAAACTCGATAAAGCAGAGCGTTTGCCCGCAGTTCCCGCACCTGCAGCATCCGCCGCTCTAACGAACGACGTGGTCCCTCTTTATCTCCCGGCAGGGAAAGCGGATGAACCTCAAACAGAACCTCGGAAAAGTCGTGCGCCGCCGCCGTCTGGAGCTTGGGCTCACCCAAACCGAACTTGCCGAGCGGATGCGGGGCAATGTGCAGCAAGCGGATATCTCTCACATCGAACATGGCCACCTGCCCTGGCCCCGACCCGATCTGATCCAGGCACTCGCTGTCGCGCTGTCGATGAGCCCGGTCGAGCTCATCCTGCTGAGCGGCTGGATGAGCGCGGACGAATACCAGCGCTATCGAACGCTGTGCGCGCCGGAAGCTGAGAAACCGCTGGCGATTCTCGGGCCGGGCGATTCGGACGACGCTCTGGCGTGCTGGATCGATTCCATGCTAACCGGATACTTTCGAACCCTGACGGCCTTCGATGGGGGAACGCTGCTGGAGTCCATCGTTTCCCAATCCCCCGAGCTGGTCATCGTTTCCCAGGATTGTCCGCGGATGCAATTCGATCTCATGGAAGCGGCCTTGCAGCGCAACCGGCTTCCCACCAAGGTGATCGTGATTGGAAATCGACGCGGCATGGTCCCGCGAGACTTGCGATTTCATTACCTCGAAGCCCCTGCGACCCAGGCGGCCCTCGAGTCACTGCTCGGGGCCATGGGCTACCGCTGGATTCCTGCCGCCTAAAGACCAAATCACTGGACAACCAAGAACGCCTCCTCGAGAGGAGGCGTTCTTGGTTTCGTTCGGATCAGCTCGAACCCTCCATGCAACGACACCGCCTGCTTCGAGATCCTAGCGGCGAACAGCCTCCGTCCCTCGTTCGTGAAGCGTCCAGGTTAGTTCTCGTCCTGGCTGAGGGGCAGCACCTCGTCGATGCGGAGCTCGTCGCCGGTTTGGACCACGACCAGGTAGTCGGTGAACTCGTCGCCCGTTGCCTGATCCACACCGATCACATCGACGCCATAGACCCCCGACGCGGCCATCAGCAACGACCATTGGGTTTCGTATTCGGAGCGAAACGTTCCCAATC
>DASTFJ010000050.1:0-2879 GCA_035708745.1 Thermomicrobiales bacterium
CTGCGGTGATCGTCCCGCCCTACCACGGTCGTTGCTCGAAACAACGCATTGAGAATCGATTCCTCGGTGGCTTCAGCGGCGGCCTGGAAGAGCGCATCGATGGCGGCACTGGAACCACCCGGACCATCCTCAGCGACGATCTCGATTGTCGACGTCCAGCCTTCAGATGCGTATGGGCGCCGGACGGACGCGGCCGTCGAAAACGCCAGCACGACATCACCACTGCCATGCCCGCCGTTCGATCCGGTGCGGGCCAGACCCAGGACCGCTCGGCGGGCTAGTCGACCGAGCTGCCGATCGATCAAAGGGGCATCGGTGGCGACGATCATCATGATCGACCCTTTGTCAGCAATCGAATCGTCTTCGTCCAAATAGCGTCCCACTGGAACGCCGTCGATCAGCAACGACCGTTTCGCGCCAAAGTTCGACAAAACGAGCGCACCAACCGTCCATCCGCCGAGCATCTTTGGGATCGTCCGCGATGACGTGCCAATGCCGCCCTTGTAACCAAATGCCGACATGCCGGTTCCAGCGCCCACCGATCCTTCCGCGACGGGACCGGGCGAGGCTGATTCGATGGCTCGGTGTACATCGCGTTCGGTAATGTGACGCCCCTGGATGTCGTTGAGCCAACCATCGTTGCATTCACCGACGAATGGATTGACCGAAGACATCGAAATTCCGATTTCGGGAGTAGTCGCGATGGCATGGGAGATCAGCGCATCCGCAACCCGCCCGACACTCAAGGTCGACGTGAGCGCAATGGGGGTTTCGAGTACGCCCAGCTCGTCGATCTGCTCGATGCCGGCACATTTTCCAAAGCCGTTGAACTGAAAATAGGCCGCCGGTACCCGTTCCAGAAACAGGTTGCCGTCATGCGGAACGATGACCGTCACCCCGGTTCGAGCCGGACCACGACCCGGACGAAGCTCGCCGTCGCCGTGCCAGACCGTGATTTGTCCCACGAGTACGCCTATGACATCGGTAATCGCGTTCAACGGCCCGGTCGGTAGCTCGCCGATGGCGATGCCCAGATCGCGCGCCCGCGGACGTGCTTCCGTGCCGGTGTTCATGTGGATGCCCATTGTTCGTCCGTAGATGCCCAGGTCGAATCGCCCTTTAGAACTGCCTGCAAATAGAGGTCGAGGTGTTCACCGTTTTTGAAGCCAAAGCCCCGCAGGAGTCCTTCGGGCTGCATGCCGATATTTCGCATCACGCTCGCGGACGCGTCGTTGCCGGGCATATAGGTCGCCTGGATTCGCTCGAATCCGACCACCTCGAATGCCCAGGAAAGCACGCGCTTCGCCGCTTCGGTTGTATATCCCTGCCCCCGGAACGACTCGCCGATCCAGTAGCCGAGCTCGGCTCTGCCCCGATCGTGATGGACATCGTGCAAACCAATGGTTCCGGTTAGCTGGCCCGTTGCCTTTTCAACAATTGCCCAACTGAACGATTCACCATTCGCGTCGGCAACCGCTCGGGTCGAAAGAAATGCCCGGGCATCATCGATCGAATAGGGCCACGGGATCGAGTTCGTCCAGCGAGCGATCGCTGGGTCCTGAAGTTGCGCGGTGAGCGCCTCAGCGTCATCGGGTCGCAATGGACGCAGCCGAAGCCGTGGCGATTCCAGCACAGAGATCCGAACATCCTCATTCATCTATTTCCTCTCCGTAACGTCCACGGCGGATGCCGGCAGCGTTCATGCGAAAATATCAGAGACCGCGCTCCTGTGCGGTTCCTCTCCGTGAAACGTTCCCACGATCTCGCCCAGGCTGCGAATGCCGGGTCCGCGCCGATCCATGGAGGTCGCGCGTGCACGACTGAACAAAGGGCTGCCGCATGGAGCATAGCGAGCTCGTATTCGATCTGGCGGCCGCGCTGGCGGCGGCCTTCGCCGGTGGCTGGGTCGCGCGGCGACTTGGCCAGCCGGTGCTGATCGGGTATTTGCTGGCAGGATTTCTGATCGGCCCCGATACGCCGGGGTTCGACGCCGACAGCGAGCGCGTGCAGCAGCTGGCGGAACTGGGCGTCGCGTTCCTGATGTTCGGTCTCGGAGTCGAATTCTCGATCAGCGAGATCGTGCGCGTCCGCCGGGTCGTATCGGTCGCGGGGGGTATTCAAATCCCGCTCTCGATTGCATTGGGGACGGTGGTCGGCATCCTCTCTGGCTGGAGTGTAGAAGCATCGTTACTGCTGGGCGGCGCCTTCGCGATCTCGAGCTCGATCGTGACATTGACCTGGTTGATGAGCCGGGGCGAGGCCGATTCGGAGCACGCGCATGTCGCGCTCGGACTGGGAGTCATCCAGGATCTGGCGCTGGTGCCGATGATCGCGCTCTTGCCGGTCCTGAGTGGAGCCGACGACTCGAATATCCCCATGGAGCTGCTGAAGTCGGTTGGCCTGGCAACGGTCGCGCTTGTGGTGGTCATCGTGCTGGGAACGCGGCTGGCGCCACGGCTACTCTATGCGGTGGCGCGAGCCGAATCGCGCGAGCTCTTTTTACTCGTGGTGGTCCTCATCGCCCTCGGCACGGCTCTGGCGAGCCAGGAAGCCGGACTGTCATTCGCGCTCGGGGCATTTCTCGCGGGTCTGGTCGTGTCCGAATCGGAATACGACCGGCAGGTGCTCAGCGAGATCATTCCGCTGCGCGATCTCTTTGCCTCGCTGTTCTTCGTCTCGATCGGCATGCTGGTCGATCCCGACTACATCGCGCATCACCTGCCGCAGGTGGCCGCGTTCACGGCGGCACTGGTCATAGGCAAGGCGCTGATCATCGGTGGCGCCATGTTGGTCGCGGGTGTCAATCACACGACGGCGACGCTGGTGGCCGTTTTCATGGCGCAGATGGGCGAGTTCAGCTTCGTGCTCGCCGGCGCGGG
>DASTFJ010000051.1:0-7589 GCA_035708745.1 Thermomicrobiales bacterium
GCCGGTTCGATATGTCCCAGCTCGAAGTTCGCCTGGCCCAGGCTGACAAGGGTCATTGCTTGCCAGGTTCTGTCTCCCCGCTCTCGATAGCAGTCGAACGCTGCCTCGAAGCTGGCAACGGCTTCGTCGAAATGGCCGCACGCGCTATCGATGTAGCCAAGAACGTGTCGACATTTAGCGGCAACGTTGAGATCGTTGCCGGCCTCGGCCAGCGCGCGCGCATCGTTCACCATTGCGCGCCCTCGATCGGGCTCTCCCAGGTGGAAGAGGGCCCAGCCTGATGCGAGCTCCAGACGCGCCCGCTTCGTTCCCTGGCCAATGGCGTCACCGAGCTCGAGCGCCTGCTCGGCCCAGGACCAGGCTTCCGCCAAGCGCCCCCGGATATGCCAGTGCGTCACCACATTGGCGATCGTCCAGCTCGCGCCGTCGATGTCGCCCTGATCGAAATACCAGCCGAGCGTTGCGCGGATGTTGTCGGCCTCGGCATCGAAGAAATCGGTCCACTGTCGTTGGGTAGGGCCCCACTGATCGTCAAAGAAGGGCGCCATCCGGGCCGAGAGCCAGTCCGCGAGCTCTGCGCGGGCCGCTGGCTCCTCGCCATGCGCTTCGAGCTGTTCCAGCGCGTATGCCCGAATCGTCTCTAGCATGCGAAATCTGGGTTCTCCGGGAGCAACGTCATGTTGAACGAGCAGGCTTTTGTCCAGGAGCGATGACAAGCCGTCGAAAACGTCCGCGGATTTCTCTCCGTCGAAACTGGTCAATAACGAATCTGCCATTTCGACCGTGCATCCGCCGGCGAAAACGGAGAGCCTGCGGAAGAGCGCACGCTCATCGTCGGTCAGTAGGTCGTAGCTCCAGCCGACCGCGTCGCGCATCGTGCGCAACCGGTTCGGCACATCGCGGCCGTCGCGGCGCAGCAGTGCGAAGCGGTCGACCAATCGGCTCTGGATCGCTTGCGGCGAAAGGAGCTTGATTCGGGACGCGGCCAGCTCGATCGCCAGGGGCAGTCCGTCGAGGCGGATGCAAATATCGGCGACCGCAGCGCGGTTCTCATCGGTGATCTCGAAATTGGGCTTCACGGCCCGCGCCCGTTGCAGGAACAGCTCGACGGCTTCGGAGCGGTCGGGCATTCCGAGCGCGTCATCGGGTACCGACATTGGCGGAACGGGGTATTCCTGCTCTCCGGTAATGCGGAGCGATTCCCGGCTCGTGACGAGCATGGTCAAATTGCGGCAGTGCGCCAGGAGGTCGGATAACTCGGATGCCGCCGCCATCACCTGCTCGAAGTTGTCGATCACCAGCAGGTATTCGCGCTGGGCGAAGAATTGGAGCAGACTGTCCCGAGGAGTCTGTTCTCCCAAGGCGATGAGTCCGACCGCCTGCGCGATCGCGGGAAGCACCAGATTCGGCTCCTGGATCGGCGCAAGCTCGACGAAGCGGATGCGCCCGCCCAGATTCGAGGCCAAGTCGTGCGCAACGTGCATCGCCAGGCGTGTTTTGCCGACGCCGCCCGGCCCGGTCAGGGTCACGAGGGGCACATCATCCCGGAGGAGCAACCCGCGAATTTCCGCCAGTTGGCGCTCGCGGCCGATCAGCGGTGTTCGTGGAATGGGAAGTTCGAGCTCGACTGCTGGCGCCGTTTGCCCCACGGCTGGCTCCGGAAGCGGGTATTTGGATCGACCGGTGCTGCAATCATGGATGACCGGTGTGCAGAACGTCAATTGCCGGCCGGATCGGACACGCGATCCGGCCGGGTCAGGAATGACGGGATCAGGCCGCGTTCGCACCCGGGCGTTTTTCGTCGACTGGACCGGGCGTTTCCTCGAAGTGGCGCGGCAAGGGAACATCCCGCCCATCCAGATCGACGAAACGGACCGGTTTCTTGCCGATCTCATCGGTCAGCGGGCGGTAGATCACCTTGATCGCCGCAACCTGGTCGAGCACCAGGGAGATCGCCGGCGAATGCAGCACGCCGGCTCGCCAGGATTCCGGCTCGGCATAGTCGATGGTCGGCGGACTCCAGCCGCTTGACTCCGCAGACAGATATCCGCGGGCCGTGTCGAGCACTTTGCGCTCGATCTCCGGCCAGTGAAGGTGCAGATACCCCGGGGACCCGTCACGCGTGAGCCCGAGCGTGACGCTCGATTGCCAAACCGGGATGCCATCGATTGCACGCGTCAACAGCGCGAACCGCTTGCCGTCCCGCACGCCCGCCGAGGCGACCGCGCCGGTGCGCCGGTCGAACGAAGCCGCTTCGATCTGCTCGGTGAGCACCGAGCGCTGGTCGATCTCGCGTTCGTCGATACCGAGATTGCTCAGGATCCGAGCTGCCCGCTCGAGGAGCTCGTCGTCGTTGCCCTCGAACACGCCCACGCCGCCCTGTGCCTGGAATTCACTGTCTTGCAAGAAAATCGTGCGGGAATCGGTGCGCGACGTGAGCTGGTACCGGCTGGATTGGATGCCGGTCATATTCGCTGTCGTGCCTTCGCGCTCGATCTCGCCCAGTGGGAGACCGAGAATCTCTGCGCCAACCGCCTGCAGCCGGCGGGTATCGTCGTCGTTGTGTTCGCGTTGATCGTAGATCGACATTGGGAACCTCCGTTGCTTAGCGGCAAACCCATTTCCAGACGAACCAATCTCCGACCGGATCGGACCAGCCACTGTTGACCTGTTCGAAATCGACCCGGCGGTCGGCCTCGGGGATATCCCGGCCGTTGGCGATGGCGACCGCGCAACATCCGGGCTGGATATCGATGATGCCGGTTTGCATCCAGGCATCGCCGATGCTCATCGTTGGGAACGGCCAGGGCAGCCCGGCCGTGAGCGCGGCAAACTGGCTGGCCCGGTCGGCGCTGTCAAGCGTGTCCTGCGTTCGCGTGCCGGAGTGCCCGGTGGCGACATGCAGACCGAGAAAGACATTGAACCAGTTGGCGCCGATCGAAACGAGATCCATCGGACAGCTCGCATCCAGAAAGGCGAAATTCAGACTGCCGGCATTGTTGCCCCAGCGGGTGGTCTGCCCGATATTGGTGCGGTTGGGCGCGCCGAAATTGCCGCAGACCGAGATGAAGTCAGGATCGGTCGCCGTGGGCGCCGCCTGGCAGGTGCCGTGACCGGCATAGAAATAGATCTGCGGCAACTCACTGCCGCCGGACGGGTCGCCGTCGGCCGAAGCGCCGTCGCGAAAGTCCGAACCCCAGACATCGCCGTCCTCCCAGTTGGTCACCGCGGTGTGGCCACTGAACTGGTACCAGGTGCGGAAGTCGCGGCCGTTCTGCCGGCAAAAACTGAGACTGGTCGAGCTGCATGGAGCGTAGTTGTCCACGCCCCCGGTCGAGAATCGCATCGTGTGTACTCCCTGGGTGAGATCGGATCGAGATCGGCGTACACCTCTTCCGGAACCATTCCGGTGCTCACAGGCTAGGATGCGCTGCCGGTGTTGAACACACGCAATACCCACAGTTTGGGCATGAAATGTCGCTTTTGCGCGCGAATTTCGGCGTTTCCCGTTTGTTCTGCGCCTCCTCTCCACATCGCATTCACAACCAGGCGGTACGATGCAGAGATGAAACGGACTCGCCGATGCCAATGACAGTTTTAGTTGTCGAAGATGACCATGAGATTGCTCAATTGGTGCGCGACTATCTGGAGCGGGCCGGTTTCAACACGACGTGGGCCGGGGATGGCGATGAGGCCCTCTTGCAGGTGCGCAACGGGCGGCCCGATCTGATCGTGCTCGACCTGGGATTGCCGAAGCGTGATGGCCTCGATGTGATTCGGGAGGTGCGCGCGCATGCGCAAACCCCGATCGTGATCCTGACTGCCCGTGGGGAGGAGACCGACCGCATCGTCGGGTTGGAATTGGGAGCGGATGACTACATCGTCAAGCCGTTCAGCCCGCGTGAGGTGGTGGCGCGGGTGCGGGCGGTCTTGCGCCGCGCGACCGCGCCGGAAGCGGATGATCGGATTCTTCGGCGTGGCAGTATGGAAATCGACCTGCCGCGCATGCGCGTCACCGTGGACGGGCGCACGGTCGAGCTGACCGCAACCGAGTTTCAGCTCCTGGCGACGATGGCGCGGCGTCCGGGGCAGGTTTTCACGCGCGGGCAGCTGCTCGATGCCGTGCGCGGCGATGCGTTCGAGGGATACGAGCGAGCCATCGACGCGCATATCAAGAACATTCGCCGCAAGATCCAGCCGGACAGCCCCGAGAGCGCCAAGCCGGTGTATATCCAGACGGTGTACGGCGTCGGTTATCGCTACGCGGAGGATTGACGGTGCCGCCGCGGAACTCAGGCGCGCCGCCATGGTGGCCGGAAGACGAGGAATGGCCGCCGGCTGATTGGCGGACGGCTCGCCGCCGGTTCGTGCCGCGCATGGCCGCGCTCATGCTCGGTCTGCTGCTGGTCGCCTTCGTCTTTTTCATAGTGATCGGCGGGCTCTTTTGGATTGCTCGGCCCAATCGCCGCGGTCGACCCCGGCATCTCTTCATTCCGGTCGTTGGGTTGTTCTTGCTGTCGCTGCTCTTTCTGATCGCGGCACGCGGGTTCCGCTCGCTGCGGGAAAATGCGCAGGCGCTGGATGAGGTGATGACCAATGTCAACCGGATCGCGGGCGGTGACTATGACGTCCACGTCGCCCCGCGTGGCTGGGCGGAGACGCGCGAATTGGCTCATTCGGTCGACGCCATGGCGGCTCGTCTGCGAACGGCGGAAACGCGCCGGATTGCGCTGCAGGCCGATATCGCGCACGAGCTGCGCACCCCGCTCTCGGTGATCCAGGGAACCACCGAGGGGATGCTCGACGGAGTCTACGCTCGCGACGACGAGCATCTGGAGCTGGTCTTGCGTCGCAGCCGCATGATGGCCGATCTGCTGGAGGATTTCCGCACCATTGCCACGGCCGAGGCCGGCCGGCTCCAACTGCAGCGAGAGCGGATCGATCTGGTCGGCCTGCTCGATGGGATCGCAGTCGATTTCCGCGCGGAAGCCGCCCACAAAGATGTCACGGTGGTCAGAACCGGCGCGCAGGAGCTCGGGGCGGATGTCGATCCGGTGCGCATCTCTGAGGTGGTCGATAACCTGATGAAGAACGCAGTGCGCCACACCAATCCCGGCGGTCAAATCGAGCTGGGCGCCGATACAGTCGATAGGTCGGTTCGCATCTGGGTGCGTGACACCGGCACCGGTATTCCGCCCGAACAGATCGCGACCATCTTCGATCGCTTTGCGAAATCCGCCGACTCCGGGGGTAGCGGTCTGGGGCTCGCCATCGCCCGCCGCCTGGTGGAAGCGCATGGCGGCACGATCTCGGTCGAAAGTCAGCCCGGGGCGGGCTCCACCTTTACCATCCTCCTTCCACAGCCGGTCTGATTCTTCCCCGGAACGAAAGACGGGTGGTCTCGAGGATATCGAGACCACCCGATCGGTCAGGGCTATTGTGACGGTTCGTCCAAGGTGACCGGCGATTCCGGAGCAGCCGCTGGAGCGACCGGTTGGGTCGTGTGCTGGCGCTGATGCCAATCGGTCAGCCACGCCTCACGTGTTTCCGGACCTGGGCCGAATGGCCCTCCGCCCCAGCGCCGCCGGCCGAAGAGACTGAAGATGCCGCCGATCACGAGGATCCAAACGAGCGGGAAGATGAGAAAGAAGGGGAAGCCCGGGAAGAATCCACGGTGGCCGTCCTCCTGAACGATCAACGTCTCCCCGTTTTGCCCGGGAACCACGCGGGTGACCTGATCCCGCGGACCCCAGTCGCCGCTGCCCCAAAAGCCGAAGGCGAAGATCGCGATCACCGCGAGCGCCGCCAAACCAAGAAAAAGAAATCTGCGGTTCATCGTTCCTCCATACCGCGCCGGACCGCCTGATGGTCTGGCGTGTCTTCAAGGTAGGAGGCAAATGTGAAGTTCGCGTGGAGACGATCGGGAATGATCGCGAAGAACGGCGGGCGCCACAACCGGCGCCCGCCGTTCAGCGAATCGGGTTCGATAGCGACTCATGGGAAGCTAGCGTTTCATCTGGCCGGTCTTGTTCGCTTTGGCCGGATTCGTGACTGCGCCTCGCTCGCCGGCAAAGTCCGTCTCTTCGACATCGACCTCTTCACGGCGTCGCTGTCCGGTGACGGTTTGGGTATCCTGGACCGGCTCCTTGTCGATTTCGACCTGGCCGGTCACCCGGACGCGCTTCTGCAGCTCGACTTCTTCGCCCATCAATTCGATATCGTACTCGCCTTCCTTGAAGGCGTCGCCAGTGTCCGCGGTGGCCTCGCGATCGAGGTCTGTGCGTACCACGTTGATGCGCTCCTCGGTCACTGGCACCTCGAACGTCTGATTCTCGGTGATTACCCGCTTATGGACGGTTACCAGTCCACGCGCGATCTCGCGTTTGGCCGCCACCAGCTCTTCTTCGTGGATGTCGATGACGGTCCTGCCGTTCTCGTCCAACTGCTGCGCGCCATTCGAGCCCCAGTTTCCGGTGCGGAGCCAGTCTGGGGTCAGGTCGACCATGACAAAGTCCTGATCGAACAACGAGATGGCCTGGGGAGGGAGGAGCAGGTTCCGGTTTTCATCGTAGATGTTGACCAGCAGCTTTCCCTGGTCTTCGCCGGCGACCGAGCCGACCTCTGTGCCATCACGGGCGATGACTGGCGTTCCTTCCTGAATGTCGTAGCCTGCTACTGTCACGCTCATGGTTTTCTCCTTTTTCTTGGTCGATCGGATGTGCTCGGTGCGAGTTCCGATGATTCGAACCAGTCGCCAACGCCAGACGATGACTGGGCGTCACTGTCACGCGGTGGGCCGGTGGCTCGGTTCCTCGGTGACGTCGACAACTTCTCTTCGAGTCGTGGTGGGGATTTCGTCGTGAATCGTTTCCGATTCGATGGTGACCCGGAGTTCCTCGCGAAGAATCAACCGCCTTTGCACGACGATCTCTTCTTCGATCACGGGGACTACCAACGTATGCCCATCCCAATACGGAGCCGGCGCCGTTTCGATTGGCCGGTTCATCGACCTTCTCTCCACGGTCGCATGCTCGCGTCGAACATCGACGGGAACCTGGGTTTCGATTGTTTCGATGCGCCTGCGCACAACGACACGTCCCCGCACCATTTCGTGCACAATCGGCTCGAAAACTTCTTCGTGGATCGGAATCGGCGCCAGATTGGTCTTCAAATCGCCACCGACCGGTCGTCCGATCTGATCGACTGGTGAGATGGCGCTGGAGTCTGCGTCTTGAGTTTTGCGACTCATAGCGGACACAATTGCTGCCTTGACCTTTCGTACTCCGATCGCTCCGTCAAGGGCGAAGCCTCCATCTTCAGTATCCCGCCGGCCACGTGATTCGACAGAAATCGCCAGGAACTCATTTGAGATTTGCGCAGAAATGCCAAACTTTGAAATAAAGCACCGGAACACAGAGAGAGTGGGGCGCCAGACGCGCCCCACTCGTCGTCAACAGATGCGCCGCCGATAGACGCACCCGGTGACTTCAGATACTGATTTACCAGTCCATCGCCAACCAGTTGGTCGCGATCGATCTGGAGTAGAACCAGCCGGCGAAGCGGCGGTCTCGCCGACTGGTTGCAGTTTT
>DASTFJ010000052.1:0-40936 GCA_035708745.1 Thermomicrobiales bacterium
CACACCGACCTCGCGATTCTGGTCCAGCGAGGTGGACGTGTAGTTCTGCGAGCCGATGAAGGCTTGTTTGCCGTCGACCATGATGAGCTTGGCGTGAATGTAGGGACTCGCCAGGGTGTGCAATTCGGCGCCGTAGCGCACCAGCTCTCCGACCGGCTCGTCCAACATGTTTTGCCCATAGCTCTGGGTCATGATGATACGGACTTGCACGCCACGGTCGATCGCCGCTTCGATGGCCGAAATGAAGTCGCGGTCGGTGATGACTTCGGCGTAGATCTCGAGGGTCGACTGGGCGCTGTCGATCAGCCCCCTGATGGTGGAGCGGCTGGTATCCGGGCTGAGCGTGAGCGGTCCGGGGATCTTGCCGTCTTTGCCTTGCCAATCGTTTTCGAAAATGCGGGAGGCGTGATCGACCAGTTCGGGGTCGGTGGTGATGACGGCCAGCTCCCGATTTTTGGTCAGGGCTGAGTAGGTGAGATTCAGATTCATGATCAATGCGACCCGTTGATCGACCACGATGAGCTTGATATGGGAAAAGCGCTGCGCGGCGGAATTCCAGCGAACCTGGATGCCGCCTTCGGTGAGCGTGTCGAAAATCTGAGGTTGCTGGTTCGAACCACCGTACGGATCCTGCTCGAGCAAGACCCGAATGGTGACACCGCGGTCGCGAGCGCGAAAGAGTGCGGCGAGGACATCGTCATCGGTCAGGAGATAGATCTCGATCGAGATGGAAGAGCGGGCGGCATCCAGCTCTTCGATGAGGGGCGCGGCGCCGTCGTCCGGCAGCACATAGACGCCCTCGATGGCGCTGGGGGCGGCCGGATGCCGCTCGGCCGTAGCAGGCACGGAGGTGGACGGCTTGTCCTGTTCGGCGACGAGTCCGAGCGACACCACGATGGTGGCAGTGGCGATCAGGACCAGGATCGCCGCGGCGACCATGGCGAGTTTTTTCATGCGACCCCGACGGGTGCGCGTCTCGATAACGCGCAACGGTTCCACGTAAACCCGACCGGCAGCATGACATATCGCGCGAGCGTTGTCCGCCTGATAGTTCGAACGAGAGATTCAGCGTCCGGCGGGTCCCGGAATCGATCGGTCAGATTCCGTTCGCTGACCGCCAGGCGCGAATCTGGTCGCCGTGCTCCTGGTAGTGCTCCCAGGTGTCGCTTTCGACATCGTCCTCGGTCAGATTGGCAGCGTGGCCAAAGGTTTCCACGGCGTGAGCGTGACCGTCGAGCAGACGCTGTTTCAGTTCCGAGAACGAAGCGTTCTTGTTCGCCGCATAGATTTGGTCATTGAGCGCTTCGACATCGATCTCCTGATCGACGCCGGATTCGACGACTTCCCGCGTCTGGTTTTCCCACCAGGCGAGATGGGCGAGCAGATCTTTGACCGAGTAATACCCGGCGATGCCGGGTTGGGCTGCCTGTTCCTCTGTCAGACCGTCGAGCGACGGCAGGAATCGCTGCCACTCAGCATCGATTCGAGCGAGGATTTCTTGGTTTGACACATCAGATCCCCTTGTTTTTCCGCCAGGCGAGCACGTCCTCTCGATGGGCGTCGTAGTGCTCCCAGGTGTCGGAGAGCTTGAGCGTATCGATCCGATCGAGGCTGCGCGCATCCGTGCTCAGCCGGGCGTGCGCATCGAGCATCCGGGCGGTTTGCTCTTCCAGCGTGTCGTCTTTGTGGCGCTCGTAGTCCTGGTCGTTCATGGTGGCCCAGTCGTTCGGCTGAACGTCTTCTCCGCGGGCGAGCTTGTGCGCTCGTTCCAGATCCTGCTCGTCCCAGTAGGCGATATGGCCGATAAGGTCCTTAATGGAGAAGTAGCCACAGACGCCGGGTTCCGCGGTCAGCCCTTCGGGAATACCATCGAGCGCGGCCGTCCAGCGCTCCCAGGATCGCTCGATATTGCGGATGATTTCGTCTCGCGTCATATCCCCTCCCTGAATAGCAACGACCGAGGGAAGGACTCCCGCGGTCGTTGCCTGTGAGATGCGTCTGGAACCGGGCTAGACGGCTTTCACGGCCGAGACCATCTCCGCGACGACCGCTTTCGCATCGCCGAAGACCATCGAGGTCTTGGGGTCGTAGAAGAGGTCGTTGTCGATGCCGGCGAAGCCGGACTTCATCGAGCGCTTGAGCACATAGATCTGCCTGGCATCTTCGACATTGAGGATCGGCATGCCGTAGATCGGGCTGCTCGGATCGTTCTTGGCGGCCGGGTTTGTCACGTCGTTCGCGCCGATGACCAGGACGACATCCGTGTTCTGGAATTCGTCGTTGATGTCGTCCATGTCATGGAGCTGGTCGTAGGGCACATTCGCCTCGGCCAGGAGGACATTCATGTGCCCCGGCATGCGGCCGGCAACTGGATGAATGGCGTATTTGACGTTGACGCCCTTGTCTTCCAGGACGTCGGCCAGCTCGCGCACCGCGTGCTGCGCCTGAGCAACGGCGAGGCCGTAGCCCGGCACCACGATCACATTCTGGGCGTAGGCGAGGGAAATGGCGACATCGTCCGGTGAGGTCTGCTTGTAGGGCCGTTCTTCCTGCGTTCCAGCCGCGGCGCCCGCACCCTCATGGCCGCCGCCAAATGCCCCGAATATGATGCTGGGCACGGACCTGTTCATGGCCTTGGCCATCAGCAGCGTCAGGTACCCACCTGAGGCGCCGACGAGCGCGCCAGCGATGACCATCGCCATGTTCGACAAAACGAGACCAGTGAGCGCCGCCGCGATACCGGTGAGCGAGTTGAGGATCGCGATGACCACCGGCATGTCCGCGCCGCCGATGGGAAGCACGATCGAGGCGCCCAGGGCGAGTGCAGCGGCGAACATGATCCACATCAGCAGCTTGGCGGTGGAACCGTCCTGCAAATAGATGATCAGCACGCCGAGCACGGCGATGCCCGCGCCGAGGCCGGCGTTGACGGCCTTTTGGCTGGGGAAGGTGACGGGGCGGCCGGAGATCATCTCCTGGAGCTTGAGGAAGGCGATGAGGCTACCGGTGAGGGAGATCGAGCCGATGATGGCGCCGAGGACGATCGACGTGACCTCGCCGCGAGCGATCCCCTCCTTGTGCATGAACTCGGCCACCGAGACCAGGGCCGCGGTGGCGCCGCCCATTCCGTTGAAGATGGCGACCATCTGCGGCATGGCCGTCATCTGGACTCTGCGCGACATGAACGATGACACCGCGCCACCGATGGCGACCGCCAGGACGATGAGACCGATATTGGTCCAATTGATCGAGCCGCCCTCTTCCATGTCGCTGCTGAAAAGGGTGGCGATCACGGCAATCGCCATACCGAGCGCGCCAAGCTGGTTGCCCTTGCGCGCGGTGGTGGGATTGCCAAGAAAGCGCAAACCGAGAATGAAACAAACGGCGGTGATGAGATAGGCACCGTCGACGAGCGCGTCGCGCCAGTTATCGATCATTACTTCTGCCCCGCTCCCGGTCGCCGCTTGAACATTTCCAACATGCGGTCAGTGACCACGAAGCCCCCGAAGACATTGGCGGCGCCCAGCACCACCGCCAGGAACCCGAGCACCTTCAGCCACCAGGTATCTGCCTGGCCGAGGATGATCATGGCGCCCAGGAGCACAATGCCGTGAATGGCGTTCGTGCCCGACATGAGCGGGGTGTGCAAGGTCGGCGGCACCTTGCCGATGAGCTCGACGCCGAGAAACACGGCGAGGAGCAACACATAGATTGCCAGTAAGACTTCCCTGTCCATCTGCCCTTCTTTCCGCTGCGCAACAAGCGGTTCGCTGAGTTCGGTTACGCCGGCGCCGGGGCCGGATTGAGTCGCTGGTTGGTGCCCTCGTGAATGACATTGCCGTTCATCGTGATGACGGTTTTGGCAATGATGTCGTCATTCATGTCGAGGTGGAACTGCCCGTCCTTGTCGATCATCAACGCAAGGAGGTTTTGCAGGTTCTTGGAATACATCTGGCTGGAATGGACGGCGAGCGTGCTCGGCAGGTTGAGGACGCCGACGATGGTCACGCCGTGACGTTGCACGATCTTGCCCTTTTCGGTCAGCTCGCAGTTACCGCCGGTTTCAGCCGCCAGATCGACGATCACCGAGCCGGGCTGCATGCGCTCGACGGTCGAAGCCGGGATGAGGCGCGGCGCGGGACGACCGGGCACAGCCGCTGTCGTAATGATGACGTCGGACTTGGCTGCGCGCTCGGCGAGTCCTTCCTGCTGCCGGCGCAGAATTTCGTCGGTCGCTTCCTTGGCGTAGCCGCCCGCGCCGGCCAGATCGGCACCGGTATCGATCTCGACGTATTTGCCGCCAAGGCTCTCGATCTGCTCTTTCACGACCGAGCGGGCGTCGTAGGCTTCTACGACGGCGCCGAGGCGGCGAGCGGTGCCGATGGCCATCAGCCCAGCCACGCCGGCGCCGATCACCAGCACCTTGGCCGGCGGGATATTGCCGGCAGCGGTGGTGAGGAGCGGGAAGAATTTTGGCAGCTCGTAGGCGGCGATCAGCACGGCTTTGTACCCGCCGACCGTCGCCTGCGAAGAGAGGGCGTCCATGTATTGCGCGCGGGTGGTGCGCGGAATTGCGTCCATGCTCAGCGCGGTGATCTTGCGCTCCTGCAGATGTTTGACCAGATCGAGATCGGTCATCGGCGAGAGAAACGCGATCAGGGTCGAGCCCGGGCGCATCTCATCGATTTCCTCTTTGGTCGGTTTCTGGATCTTGAGCACCAGATCGGAATACTTGTAGATTCCCATCGTCTCGTCGACGATCTTGGCGCCGGCGTTCTCGAAGGTGGCGTCGCTGATGTAGGCATCCTTGCCGGCGTCTTTTTGCACCAGCACCGTTATGCCCGCGGCGACGTATTTCTTGACCCCGTCCGGCGTGAGGGCAACGCGGCGCTCATGGTCCGCGGTCTCACGTGGAATGCCAATGGTGAGTTTCTTTCCCGAAGGTGTCTCTTCCGCCATACCCTTCCTCGACGCGTGATCGTCCGGGCGCGAGCGCCTCGGTGCCTTCATCGGCGCGCACCGAACAGCCCTTCAACGCGGGCCGAACGGTACGATTGGTTCCCTGGGTTATGGTCGCGTCACCGCGATGACTGACCGGGATGGCATTCTACACTGTGCTTCGCGACCGATGCACCGGAGCATCCGCCAAAAAAGTGCCGATATGACGCGGAATCCTGACGAAACGAACCGATGAGCACGCGCGCCGCCACCTATACGAGAGCCGCTTTTTTCGATGACATCATCCGCCAGCTGCGGGCAGAGCTGCCACCAGAGCTGAATCAATTCCAGGTGCGCAACTACAGCTACCTGATCAAGCTCTTCTATGGCAACGAGCGGGTGCATTTCGAAGTGTGGGTCGATTCGATCCGGTCGCAGATCGAGATCGGGCTGGATTTCGAGGACGGGGCCGACAGCACGGCGGCTTATCTGGCGTTTTTCGACCAGCGGATCGTAGAGATCAAGGAGCAGACCGGCCCGACCCTGGAGCTCGAACGCTGGACCAGGACCTGGGGTCATTTCGTCGAGGTCTATCCGATCGAGCCGTTCGAACGGGAGACTGCTCGTGTGATCGGTGACCGAATGGTGGTGTTCATGTCGACCCTACAACCGCTGATCGAGGAAGCAGAGATTCCGGCGGGGAACCGGACGACTTCTGGTGGTGGGTTCTGGCGGAGGCGTCGGGGGCGGTAGGTTCGAAGCGGGGATCATCGGCGAACGGCGGAGGGTGCACAGGATAGCTGGCGAACGGTGCCGCGTTCGTTTTTTCTTGAAACGAAGGCGGTAGGTTGCGCCGGTGGGATCGACCTCGAAACACGCTTCCGGAACGAGCAACTGGTAACCAGTAACTGGCAACTCGTTACCAGTTGCTCATTACCGATTACCTAGGGAAGCGCCGGGACCCTGGTCTACCGGGGCATCTTGCAGGAGCGGGATTTGCCTGATGGCAAGTCGCTTTCCTGTCCAGCGGGGGAGGGGCTGGCACCTGGCGGATGGAGTGAGGCGCTGCCCAGGCCCGCACCATCCGTCGGTGTGCCGCTTACTAGTACAATAGAACATGTGTTCGTATTCGTCAAGAGTGGTTTTTGGGAATTGGGAGTATGGAGGGGAGGCTGGGGTGCGTGGGAACGAGAGGTCCCCATTCGACTTCGCTCAGGGCAGGCTCTCCACTGCGGTCGGGACGACGGAGGGGCGCGGATTTCAATCGGCGTGGGCCGGAGGTGAAAACGACTTGCGTTTCAGCACGTGGCCGCGGCCGGGGGAGGCGAGGATTTCGTTGCGCTGGTAGACGATCTCGCCGCGGCTGAGGGTCATGCTGGGCCAGCCGGTGACGTCCCAGCCTTCGAAGGGAGAGTAGTCGCAGGCGGTGTGGAAGGTGGCGGCTTCGACTTTGTGAGTGTCGTCGGGATCCCAGAGGACGATGTCGGCATCGGAGCCAACGGCGATGTTGCCCTTTCTGGGGTACATGCCAAAGAGCTTGGCGGCGTTGGTGGAGATCAGCTCGACGAAGCGATTTGGGGTCAGCTTGCCGGTTTCGACGCCTTTGGACCAGAGCACGGGCAGCAGGGTTTCCAGATCGGCCACGCCAGGGCGAAGTTTGGTGATGTCGATACCGGGGAAGACTTTGTGCTCGAAAAGCCAGGGGGCGTGGTCGGTGCAGAGGGTGTCGATCTCACCTGAGGCCAGGGCGTCCCAAAGGGCGTCGACATCGGATCGATCGCGCAGCGGAGGTTGGCCGGCGTATTTGGGACCGTCCGGCTCGGCAAATCGCTCGCTGGTGAAATGGAGGTAGAGCGGTCGGGTCTCGACCCAGAGGGGGGCGCCGCGACCGCGGCCCCTGCGCACTTCTTCAAGCGCGCCCTTGCAAGAGAGATGGACGATGTAGGTGGGCGCGTTGGCGTTTTCGGCAAAGGCGACCGCGCGGGCGGTGGCGGCCACTTCGGCTTCGACCGGGCGGGCTCGAGGGTAGAACGTGAAGTCGAGGTCGCCCCGTTCGACCAGCCGCTCGAGCGAGCGTTCGAGAATGACCGAATCTTCGCAATGGATCATGGTCAACATGCCATTGGCGGCGGCGATATCGGTGGCTTCCAGATAGGGCAACGGATTCTCGGTGAATCCGCCGAAGCTCATGAAGTATTTGAGTGTCTTGTGACCCATCTCGGAAAGCATCGGGATGTCGGAAAGGGGCTGGGTGCGCGGATCGGTGAGGATCGGATGGAGAAAGACATCGATGACCGCCTGGCGTTCCGCATCGCGCGTTTCCCGTTCGATCGCCTGGAGCATGGTTTCGCCGGGGTGTGGGAAAACCATGTTGCCGATAGCAGTGATCCCGCCGGCGGCAGCCGATCTGGAGCCGGATTCGTAGTTGTCGCACCAATGCGGTTCGCCGGGGATTGGATCGTGGTCGAGCGATACGTGGACATGCGCGTCGATTCCACCGGGCATGACGAGCAAGCCGGTCGCGTCGATCTCGCGGGTTCCCTGGAGGCTGGCGCCGATCTCGGCGATCGATTCGCCGGTGATGCCGACATCCGCCATGTAGGTTTCGGCGGACGTGACGATCGTTCCACCGTGAATGACGAGATCGTGCGGCATAGGGGGCTCCTAACGTGTGTTTCGAAACAGCTGGTGGATGTCTCGAAGCAGGGTCGTCTGGTGAGACTCGCTGCGGCGAGGAGATCCTTCCTTCGTCAGGATGACAGAAGGCGTCAGTACATCGACCGCGACTATGTGTCCCATGCATTTGTTGAGGACTAGGGTTCTCTGGAACAAGAGATTCTTCGCTGCGGCTCAGAATGACAGGGGTGGGGTGGCGCCGGCGCGAGGATGAAAAATCTGAGAAAAAGGCGGGGTCGGTGTAGTCAGTAGTCAGGATGACAGAAGGCGTCAGGACGACAGCAGGGGGTGACATGGCTCGACCGTTTAGCAAGTCGCTCCAACAACAAAAAACGGGGAGCGCTTTCGCGCACCCCGCATGCTATCGAGTTCGTTGCAAATCAGCTACTTGGTCGCTGCGTCGTAGCGCTTGCCGACCTCGTCCCAGTTGACCACGTTCCACCAGGCGGCGAGGTAGTCCGGGCGCTTGTTCTGGTACTTCAGGTAGTAGGCATGCTCCCAGACGTCATTACCCAGAATGGGAGTCTTGTCGGAGTCCATCAGCGGATTGTCCTGATTCGGGGTGCTGATGACTTCGAGCTTGCCGGAACCGTCGGTGACGACCCAGGCCCAGCCCGAACCGAAGCGGCCGGCGCCGGCCTTGTTGAACGCGTCCTTGAGCGCATCGAGACCGCCGAAGGCGTCGATGGCTTTCTTGAGCGCGCCGCTCGGCTCGGTCTTGTCGCCGGACATGATCAGCCAGAACATCGAATGGTTGGCGTGACCGCCGCCGTTGTTGCGGACCGCGGTGCGCTTGTCCTCAGGAACCTTGTCGAGATTCTTGATCAGCTCCTCGATCGACATTGCCTCGAGTGCGGCATTACCAGCGATGGCGTTGTTCAGGTTGGTGACATAGGCCTGATGATGCTTGTCGTGATGGATTTCCATCGTGCGCGCATCGATCGTCGGTTCGAGTGCGTCGAATGCGTAGGGCAGCGGGGGAAGTTCGAATGCCAATTCCGTCCTCCTTTGGATGTGAAATGAGCTTGTGTCTGGACCTTCGGCCAGCGCAAATCGCGGCCAGAAATGAGTCCATCCCAGTGATTCACTTTACCACGCTTCGGTTCCGTCAACGGGTTTCGAATCAGTCGGTCCAGACGACATAAGGCGATGCCGAGTCATTCCAATTTTCGGAAACGATGCGGGTGTCGTCCCCATCGACGAAGCGGAAAAACTGGGTTTGCGCGTGTCCGAATTCCGCGGCAGCGGCTGGAGCTCCGTCCGCCTCGGCGAGCTCGATCAATCGGTCGAAGGCGCTGAAAATTGCTTCCGCCTCGATCGAATGGCCGGATTCGCGGGACCAATTGAGAAAATCGACGAAGAGTGCCGCGGCGGCCTGGGGATCGCCGTATTCGCTTTCGATCTCCGCCAGCTGGGAGAGTCCCTCGAAATAGACCTCGCTGTCATTCGCGTCCCGGCCGGAAATCAGCACGCCTTCCCAGAGTATGGCGGCCATGGCGTCGTCCTCGACTTCGACATATTCGGCCAGCTCCGAGGCGGCCATGGCGCGGTCGAAGGGGGAATCGCTTTCCAGCACCGCTTCGACGAGGGGTTCCAGCTCTTCCGGATCGAGTCCGGTCTCATCGCGGCGCAGGAGCCATTCGGTGGTGCGTTCGACACCCTTCTTGCGGGCGACCTCGATCCAGCCTTCCCAGCCGCGGGTGAGGGCATTATCGAGACCGGCGTCGAACGAAAAAGTGAGCGGCGTTCCGTCCATCGAACAACCTCATGACGCCGGCTAGCGATTGCCAGTTGACAGGCTCCGGCGCAGACGCTAGTGTATCGACCATGAACGCGGAGCATCGTCACCATTGCGACGTCGTCAGCCCGGCGGGAATCAGTCCGATTTCCGGCGCCTGGTACTACGTCTACTTTACCCCCCGGCTTTGCTGGCGGGGCGATGGCTGCTGACGCAGAGAACGCTCCAGAGTAACCAGCAAAGCCGGGGGTGCCGAGGCCAAGAGGTCTCGGTTTTTTGTTGCCAGGAATCGGAACGAAAGGACGAGCCGCCATGATCATCACCATCGACCGAAGCCAATCGAACGGCGTTATCGACGCGCTGGGGGCGGCGACGACCCGCAGCGGGGCGAGCATGCGGGTAATAGACTGGAACGATGGGTCCTTGTCGGTGAATGTGCTGGGGCAGATCGAGTCCGATGTGCTCGGTCATCCGGCGATCACCACGGTTCACCAGGTCTCGAAGGCGTACCAGCTGGCGAGCAAGGAGCATCGGGAAACGACGGTGGTGCGGGTCGGTGAGGTCGAAATCGGGAATGGGACGCCGGTCATCATGGCGGGGCCGTGCGTCGTCTCCGACGTCGAACAGCTCGTCAAGGCGGCCGCGGCGGTGAAGGCCGCGGGGGCCAGCATTCTGCGCGGGGGCGCATTCAAACCGCGCACGTCTCCGTATTCGTTCCAGGGACTGGGGGAAGAGGGATTGCAGATCCTGGCGGGCGCGCGTGCGGCCACCGGGTTGCCGGTGGTGACCGAGGTCATGGAGCCTGATCAGGTCGAGGTCACGGCGGCGTATGCCGATATGCTGCAGATCGGCGCGCGCAATATGGCGAATTTCCCGTTGCTCAAGCGGGTCGGAAAGACGCGCACGCCGGTGCTGTTGAAACGCGGATTTTCGGCCACGATCGAGGAATGGCTGATGAGCGCCGAATACATTCTGGCCGAGGGCAATTCGCAGGTGGTGCTCTGCGAGCGAGGGATTCGCACGTTCGATAACTCGATGCGCTTCAATCTCGATCTGAATGCAGTGCCGTTTCTGAAAGAGCTGACGCATTTGCCAGTGGTCGTCGATCCGAGTCATGGCACTGGGAAGCGGTCGCTGGTCGCGCCGATGGCGCTGGCAGGGATCGCCGCGGGCGCCGATGGATTGATCATCGAATCGGAGCCGAATCCGGATTCTGCCAAATGCGATGCGAGTCAGACGATCGAACCGGACGAGCTGGCGCGAATTGCGCGGAAGGTGACGGCGCTGTCGGAGTTGCTGCGCGTCGAGGATCTGGCGGTTGCCGCTCCCTGATTGCTCATGAAGGCCATCGATTCTCTCGGCTCCGTAGCTGCAGCCCTTTGGGACTGCTCAATCCGGCAGCCCCAGAGTGCTGCAACTACGTCGGAGGTGGGATCGTCTTTCGGTCGGAATCATTCCGGGGATAGCTGAGCGAAAATCCTGCGTACACGAAAGGGCGGTCGCCGGTCGGCGACCGCCCTTTCGGCATCTACAAGGGGAACGATTGCTAGTGAACTACGACTGGTTCGCCGGTTGGTTCACTTGCGGTTTGGGTGGTCGATGCGCCTCCGGTGAAGCCCACGAGCGCAACGACGGCCCCGACCGCGAAGATGATGGCCGACCACATAAACGCCGTCGTGAAGCCATGCACCGTTGCGACGCGGACTGCTTCGTTCGTCGGTTGGCTGCCAACCAGGTAATCCGCGGTTGCGGTCGCCGCGAGGGTCGACAGCAGAGCGGTTCCAATCGAGCCGCCGATTTGCTGGCTGGCATTGGTGGTTGCCGATCCGACGCCGGCATCGCTGCGCAGGAGACCGAGCGTGGCGTTGTTGGAGGCGGTCGAGAATATCAAGCCAAGACCCAGGCCCTCCAGCACGAGTGTCGGAACGATATGCGTCAGATACGAGGAATCGACGTGCAATTGGGTCAGCAGGACCATGCCGATGGCGCCGAGCGACATGCCGGCGACCATGAGCGGGCGCGGACCGAAGATCGGGCGGAGTTTCGTCGAGGCGATGATGGCGGTCGCCATCAGCACCAGGGTCATCGGCAGGAAGGCCGCGCCCGTTTTCACCGGCGAGTACCCCATGATTCCCTGCAGGTGATAGGTGAGAAAGAGGAAGGTGCCGAACATGGCCACGGCGGCAATCGCCATGGTGAGGTAGGCTGCCCCGCGGTTGCGGTCCTTCAAGACGCGCAGCGGCAAGAGTGGATGATCGACGCGCGATTCGATGAAGAGGAAAAGCCCCAGCAGCACAACGCCGGCAATCAGCAAGCCAACGGTGACCGGGTCGCTCCAGCTCGATGTCTCAGCGTGTGAGAGTCCGTAGACCAGCGAGAAGAGACCGGCGGTCACCGTAGCGGCCCCGAGACCATCGATGCGCGGTCGTTCATCGGGCCGCTGATTGACGAGCAGCCGGTAGGCGCCGAAGACCGCCAAAATGGCGATGGGGATGTTCACGTACATCACGGCGCGCCAGTCGAGCCACTCGGTCAGCGCTCCACCGAGGAGCAATCCGACCGATGCGCCACTAGCGAGCACACCGCCATAGATTCCGAACGCTTTGTTCCGTTCCTTTGGCTCTGTGAAGGTGGTGGTCATCAGGGCAAGCACGGATGGGGCGAGCAGCGCGGCAAAGACGCCCTGGGCCGCGCGCGAGACGGCGAGCATCAGAAACGACTGGGCTGCGCCGCCGATCGCGGAGGCCGCGGCGAATCCGATCAGGCCAATGATCAGGGTGCGCCTTCGGCCCAGAATGTCACTGAGTTTGCCGCCGAGGAGCAGCAAACTTCCGAAGGCGAGGGAGTAGGCAGTGATGATCCACTGCCGGTCGTCGTCCGAAAATCCAAGGGATTTTTGGGCGGACGGGAGCGCAATGTTCACAACGGTGCCGTCGAGCACGATCATCATCTGCGCGACGACCAACGCCGCCAGAATCCACCAGCGCCGCTCGTGATGCGGATTTTCGTGCATAGCGAGTGTGCCTCCAGGGGTTGAAGCCGAGGAACATCATCGATGCGCGCTGCATCGTCGACGAACGCGTAGGGATGGAGAATGGCTCGGTCATCGAGTACAATGGAACAATATTGTTCCGCGGCGGACATGATAACACAGGTCGAAACAAAAATGTTCCACTTCGAATGCGCAAATAGTGAATCGGATCGGCGAATCCTGGAGCGGACCGCGGCCGTGCTGGCGGAAGGCCATGGGCGGACGATGCAAGAGATCGCCGACATGTCCGGCGTGGGCCGCACGACGCTCTACCGCCGGTTTCGCACGCGCGAGGATCTGCTGCGCGCGATTTTCGAACAGGCGATCGTCGAAGCGTCCGATGGCGTCGCCGCGGCAAATATCGATCAGGGAAACTCCCGCGAGGCTATCGAGCGAGTCGCAGAAGAGCTCTTGAAGGTCGGCGACAAATACCGCGTGTTGTTTCAGGAGAAGACGGCGCATTCCGATCAGGCGCATGGAAAAGACGGATTTCTGGACACATTGCGGGATCTGATCCGGCGCGCGCAGACCGAGGGGGTGGTCGACCCATTGCTTCCGGTCGATTGGGTGCTGGGCGCGTTGGGGGCGATGGTGGCAACCGCGATTCGCTTGATCGGCACCGGCGAGCTGGCGCGCAATCATGCCGCCGATCTGGTCACGCGAACCCTGTTGGATGGCGTCGGACGAGCTGATTCCGGCGCTGGAGCCTGAAACAGACCGGGATCCAGAGTCCAGAGCAGTTGCTCTGGACTCTGGACTCCGAACATTGGACCATACGCTCCATGAGCCAACCCACATTCGTCGTTGGTACCGCCGGGCATGTCGATCATGGCAAGTCGTCGCTCGTGCGGGAGCTGACGGGCACCGATCCCGATCGCCTGTTGGAAGAGCAGCTGCGGCAGATGACGATCGATCTCGGCTTCGCCGAGCTGACCACGCCGGGGGGCAAGCGGGTGCATCTGGTCGATGTGCCCGGGCACGAGCGGTTCGTGCGGAACATGCTGGCCGGGGCGGGTGGCATCGATGCGGCGATTCTGGTGATTGCCGCCGATGACGGCCCGATGCCGCAAACCCGGGAACATCTGGCAATTCTCGATCTGCTCGGGATCGAGCGGGGTGTCGTGGCGCTCAGCAAAGCCGACCTAGTGGACGAGGAGTGGCTGGGATTCGTGGCGGAGTCGATCCGCGAGCTGCTCGACGGGACTTCGCTGGCGGGCAGCGAGATCGTTTCGGTCTCCTCGATTACCGGAGAAGGTCTTTCGGCGCTTCAGGTTGCGCTCGATCGGGCGCTCGATTCGGTCCAGCGGACACCAACGGAGCGTACTCCGCGCTTGCCGATCGACCGGGTGTTTTCCATGCCAGGGTTTGGAACGGTGGTCACTGGAACGTTGCTCGAGGGCGCATTTCGCATTGGGGAGCGCATTGCGATCTATCCAACGGGAATCACGACCCGGATTCGGGGATTGCAGACGTTTGGCGCATCGGTATCGATTGCGTATCCCGGGTCGCGAGTCGCGGTCAATTTGACCGGGCTGGAAACGGAGGAGCTGGCGCGAGGCGATGTGCTTGCGCCGCTCGGGGCGATCGAACCAACGATGCGGCTCGATGCGCTTGTGCGGTTGATCGATGCATCCGAGCGGCCGCTGCGCCACAACGACGATGTGGTCGTTTTCAGTGGATCGTTCGAGATTCCGGCGAAGGCCGCATTGCTCGATGCGGAGTCGATCGATCCCGGTGCCGAGGGGTGGGTGCAATTGCGGCTCTCGCGGCCGGCCGCGGTGATGGCGCGGGACCGGTTCATACTGCGGCGACCGTCGCCGGCGGAGACGATCGGGGGCGGCGTCATCCTCGAGCTCGATCCCCCTCGCCACAAACGGTTTCAGCCAGCAGTGGTCGAGCGGTTGACTCACCTTGCGGCAGGAGATCCCGCCGATTTGATGATGGCCTGGCTCGGCAGCCAGTTCGTCAGCGAGGCCGATTTGCGTGCGCATGCACCAGACGAGGTCGTGGCCGCCCTCGCGGAAGCGGGGCAGATTCGTTTTTTGGGGACGTCCGATGCGCGGATCGTGGCGGCATCGATAACGGTCGACGCGGCCCGCGCGAGGATACGCGAGACAGTCGACCGCTATCACACCGAGCGACCGCTCGAGCCCGGCATGCCGCGAGAACTACTCCGGCAGATGTTCGGCCTCGATCGGACCGCATTCGATACCGTGGTCGCCGGCGATCCGGAGCTGGAGGAGGAGCATTCCCTGGTGCGGCGCTCCGGCTTCGAAATTACGCTGGATGAGGCTCAGCAAACGATCGTGGATCGATTCCTCGATGTGTTGGGATCGGCGGGATTTCAGCCTCCTGCCCCTGGTGAGCTTGGGATCCCGGCGGAGCTGGTTCAGGCCATGATCGCCCTGAGATCGGTTGTATCGGTGGGAGATGGCATCGTGTTTCTGCCAGAGCGGATCGACGAGGCAGAGCAGCGGTTGCGATTGGCGCTGGCAACAGGCAATTCGATCTCGCTGGCGGAGTATCGCGATTTGCTGGGGACGACCCGCAAATATACGCAGGCGCTTCTGGAATACTTCGACCGGCAACGCGTGACGCGCCGGGTCGGCGATCGCCGGGTCGCCATTGGCCCAGTTCGAGAACGAGAGGACGATCGACCGCTATGACACCGTTTGTGAGCGAGGCCGAGCTGGTCGGGCCGGATACGCATCTCTTCCTCTCGCCGCACTACGACGATATCGCGCTCTCGTGCGGGGGCACGGCCGCGCGAGTGACCGCGGCCGGCAAAGACGGCGTGGTGGCGTTGGTGTTCGGCGATCATCCTGACCCGGGGCAGCCGATGACCGCGTTCGCCGAGCAGATGCACCGAGATTGGGGGATGAGCGCCGATCAGGTGATCGCCGGGCGACGCGCCGAAGAAGCCGAAGCGTCTCGTGTTCTCGGATTACGGGATGTGTTCTTGCCGTTCAAGGACGCGATCTACCGGGGCGCGTCCTATCTGAGCGATGACGACCTTTTCGGTACGCCCAAGGCGCCGGATGACGATCTTCCCAAGCGGATCGCGGCGGCGCTGACTGCTGAGGGATTCGGTGGGACGAGCACCCGGGTCTATGCCCCGCTGGCGAGCGGTTTCCATGTCGATCATCAGCTCGCGTTTCAAGCTGCTGTCTTGCTCGACCGGGCCGGATGGGATGTTTGTTTCTACGAGGATTTGCCGTATTCGCTGCTGGAAGGGCGAGTCGACGACCGGGTCAGCCAGGCCGGGGTTCCCTTGCAGGTGACGGCCCTGGTCGATGTGTCGTCTGTCTGGACCCAGAAGATCGATGCCATCATGGCATATCCCTCGCAGCTCGAGGTCATCTTCGGGCAGTATGTGGGCGTGGGAAGCAGCCGAGCCGCGATCGATGCGGTGATGAGCGCGTATAGCAACGAGGCGGGGAATGGACGAAACGCCGAACGATTCTGGCGTATTGCCAGCTAGCGCGCCGGTCGAGTTGGATGAGATGGCGCCGGAGGTGGTCGACGAAGGTCGCGTCGCGGGATCGCGTTGGGGTGAGACTGGGATCCGGCGATTGAGCTCCGACGAGCTGCGGGCGCAGATTCGGCGTCCGGCCGTTTGGGGACTCCTGGTGCTGATTGCGGTGGTGATCGCGGTCCAGGTGTGGTTGTTGTTTCTGTAGCAGAGAGTGGGCGACGCTGGTTGTCGCCTGCTGCGAATGGGTGGTGTGCGGGAGGCTGGGTTGCGGGGGGCGGAGAGGTCCCCATTCGACTTCGCTCAGGGCAGGCTCTCCACTTCGGTCGGGACGACGAGAGGGGGTCGGGACGACGGTGTGCCCCTCGCTCGATCGAGCGAGGGGTTGGCGGTGAGCGGCTAGCGGAAGACGCGGACCAGGATATCGGTTGGTTTGCCGCCGTTGATGTCGTTCTGATCCTGGGGGCAGGCCGACACGCCGATGGCGACATCCATGGTGGCGATCAGCAGAACGTAGTCGTTCCGCTCCGCCAGCGATTCGCGCAGCTCCAGCTCGCCACGCTGCAGAATGGCGACATTCATGAACCAGTTCACCGGATCGGGAACCGTCTCATAGGTGACGCCGAACGGCTCCAGTGCTTTGGCGAGGGCTTCGCGGCAATTGGCATGCCCCTCGATCCCGTAATCGACCGAATAACGGTTGGGATCGCAGGCAGCGAAGAGAATGTCATGCCGGCCGACGGTGTCCTCGACGATTTCGAGCATCTGGTTCCGCATGTTGGAATAGATGCTCATGCCGTTGGACAGCATGATCGAATTATTTTTGGCGCGCGTATGGGCAGTGGACGAAATCTCTTTTGGATCCGCCAGCGCGACCGCCACGAAATCGGCGACTTGCTTGCCTTCCAGGGTCGAGATCTGCACGATCTCGCCGGTTCTTACTTCGAACCCGGCTGCCTCGCCGGGTTTGAGCTGTTTCGATTTGACGGCAACCCGGCCGACCAACTGTTCACTCACGAACGAACGCCTCCCCGGCGGAATGACTTGCACAGGATGCGCGGTGCGCACAGCCCGCAAATCTAGCAGGTTTTCGGAAGTTCTTTCGGTTGAAGGGCGGTATTCGCCGTGGAATGCCCGGATACCCGAAGGAATCGGAGGAGAAGAACGAAAACCGCGCCCGTAAATCGTGCAGCTTCACGTAATTCGGACGTGACTATCGTTGGAACCCGGCTTTCTGCGATACTTCGGCGCTATTGAAGGTCGACCAACCGGCCGCGACCCCGCCCCGTCGGGGTCCCGCACAAGAAGGGATGAAACGTGGAACCATGTCCAAACTGCGGTCAGCCGGTCCGGGCTACCGCTCGTTTTTGCACCAGCTGCGGTTATCGCATTCCGGAGCGAGCGCCAGGCTCGACCGAAAACACGGCCGTATTTGCCTCTGGCTGGATCGAGGAATCGACCGGTCAGGCTCCCCCGGTCGAGGCGCAAACCAACCCGTCGTCCACCTGGCCAACCGGCACGGCGGCGGAGCCCGCGGCTCCCGCCGAGGTCCAATGGGCGCCCCCGGCGCCCGCTGTGATGGTTGCCAGTGAGGACGCGATTGTCGCGGCTCCGGCGGTTGCCGTCGACCCGATCGACGAGATCGTCGCGGCCACCGCCGGATTCAATTCGGCCGACGACACCATCGTCGATATGTCGCACAACAAGATCAATATGGCGCTCTATCACATCGAGACCCTGCGCCAGATTCTGCCCGATCTTTCGAACTGGTCGGAGGACCGGGCCGAAGCGGTGAACGATGCCATTGCGGCGATGGAAGCGGCGATCAAGGGCCGTGAGAGCGATGACGATCCTTTCGTGAATCTGCGACTTACCGTCGCGGCCGCAAAGAAAGACCCGCGCGATATCGACGTGATGATCGCGCTTTCCGACCGGGCGACGGATATCGAGGATCTACTGGCGGCGCACGACAAGTATTCCATCGGTATCCGCACGGCGCTGATCGACTTGAAGCCGCTGGCGGTCGAGTATGTGAAGGTGCCCAAGGCGCGCCGGGCGAGCACCCGCAAGACGACGACCAGCCGGTCGCGCTCGACCGCGAGCAAGAGCGCCTCCACGGCCAGCAAGACCTCGACGAGCTCGTCCACCAGCCGGGCGAGAAAGACGTCCACGACCGCCAAGAGCCAGTAGCTGCCGCTGCTGATCGATGCGAATGTACCGAGGCGCCTCAACTGAGGCGCCTCGCATCGCCTATGCCGATGGGGAGGGCGACGCCAAGGGAACCGGCGTTGCAGCGGATGGGGTGCCGAGCGGCGATGCAACGGGCGATGCCTGCGGTGTAGCGGGTGGGGGAGGGGTCGACGGACCGGAACCCTTGTCGTCCCGCCAGAGCAGCCGGGCATCGATGGCGGGCAGGTATTTGTTGGGCTGGAACCCCTGGATGTCCATACGCGCCAGCACCAGATCGTTCGGGAAACCGAACCAGAGTCCGAAGAGGTCCTCGCCGTTGACGGTCTCCTGGAGACGGGTTAGCAGTCCCGCCTGGGAATTCAGATTGGGCGAGATCAGGATCTTTTTGAGCAGGTCGTCGACATCGTCGTTGTCGTACCCGCCCGGATTCCAGCCCTGCGGGTTGATGCGGATATCCCAGTTCGAGCCGTAGAGGTCGTAGTCGGTGAATCCTGGGTAGAGCGCGTAGGAATAGGCGATCAGATCCCAGGCGCGTGCGCTCGCCCAGGTGTCGAAGAAATCAGCCGGCGCGAGCTGATCGACGGCCAAGGTCGCGCCGATCTCAGCGAAATCCTCGACCAGGCCGTTCAACAGCGCGATGAGGATCGGATTGGCGTCCGAGCGCACGATGGCGGTCAGGGTGAAGGGATTGCCCGTGGGATCGTCCAGCAGGCCGTCGCCATCGACATCGTGGAAGCCAGCGTCGGCCAGGAGTTTTTTCGCTTTGGCTACGTCGCGGCCCGGATTGGTGACCGACGGATCGTATGCCCAGGGCTGCGCCACCGTTCCGGCGGCGCTCTGGTCGATCAGCCCCAGGTAGGTCTCGGTCGCGTAGCGGTCTCGATCGATTGCCAGATTCAGCGCTTCGCGCACCCGGGTGTCGGTCAACATCTGGGGGAACTGCTCGCGGGCGAGATTCTCGAAATTGAAGGCGGCGAAAGCCACCTGTGCGCCGTTCGACGCGTAGAGTCGTGCTTCGGTGTCCTTCAGCGCGGGAATATCGAGCGGTGAAACGGGCCAGAGCAGATCGCCATCACCGTCGACCCAGCGCGCAATGCGGTCGTCCTGCGATTCGGTAAAGCGCAACACCAGCTTCGTGAAGGCGGGAGATTCCTGCCAATAGTCCTCGTTCGGCGCCATGACGACGGCGTCCGACTTTTGCTCTGTCACCTTCCAGGGGCCGGTGCCGACCGGGGTGCTCTTCTCCCAGTCGAAACCAGTGAGAGTGCGCTCGCCTTCGGGCTGGCCATTCCAGTAGTCGCCGTATTGGTGTTCGGAAAAGATCGGCAAGCTGGAGGCGTTGAGAATCCAATTTCCGTCCGGCGCGGTCAGATTGACCTTGAGTGTGCGGTCGTCGACGGCCTCGACCGAGTCCATGGTGGTGAAGAAATTGCGCACCGCGCTGTCGATATCGTCCCGGTAGACGGTGAACGAAAACGCGACATCATCGGCCGTACATTTCCGCCCGTCGTGCCAGGTCACATCGCCGCGCAGACTGAAGGTGACCGTTTGATTGCCGTCGCTCCAAATCCACTGCTCGGCCAGCCAGGGAACCGGCTCCATGGTTGCCTTGTCGATCCCGACCAGCGGATCGAGATAGGACGTGGTGATCTGCGCATCCTGCACATAGGAGGCAGGACTGAAATCGAGGTTCGCTTCGGCGCCCTGGACGAAGAGCGTAAGTGTTTTAGACGCTTTGGGATCGCCCTCGTACTCCCAGCGTTCGCCAGTGAGGACCTCGATATCGCCGAACGGATCGGGAACCGGGGTGGGGCTGGGGGTCACGGTGGCGGTGGCAGTCGCGCTCGGTGAGGCGACTGGCGAGGCAGCCGGAGAGGCCGCAAGCGGCGACGGCGTACCGGCGCCGATCGATGATTGACCGGTCGACCCCGTTTGGGCGAGCTGCGGTTTCGAGGGACCGCGGAGAGCGCCGGCGAAGCGCCCGGCGATTGCAACCGCCGACACTCCGCCGATGACGCTGGCCATCAGCGTGCGACGCGAGAATGCGTCGGCGGTCAGCGCGGCAGGCGTCGCCGGGGGAGCAGGTGGGGTTGGTCCTTCGATTGCGTCTGGCATGTCGGAGAGTGACTCCAGCGGGATATCCGAAAGCATTCGGCCGGTCGTTGTCCGACACGGCTGCCGTCGTCAACGATAGCACAGCGCCATAGTGTACGTACATGGATGGTCGGCGTACGTACGATGCTTAGCGTTCGCTGATCGGACGCTGAGCGATCGCTCGAATCGAGCCGAGTGTACGCGGAACCTCCGCCCAGCTACTGGGGGAGCGTGGGGTTTCGGCTTGGGCTGCTTGCGAAGAACAGTCAGTTTTCGGTGATCTTCCCGGTGGCGACTTGCGTTGGTTTAGCTGGCTCGCGATCGGACGCACCGTTGGCGGTAACGGTTGCTTCCGGTAGAAAAGCACCAGGATCGCGCTCGCCTTTGATCACGTACCGGTCGAGATCCCAGAGTTGCTCGCGGAACCATTTGGCGACGTCGTCCGATTCGACTGCCCGGCGCAGGTTGTCGGCCCGTAGGCGGCGTTCGGGAAGAGGCATGGTCAATGCGTGATAGATCGCGTCGGCGGTCGCCTCGACGTCGGTCGGGGCGATCATCAGCGCGTCGTCACCGAGCTGCACCGCGGCGCCGGCGCCTTCCGAGAGGATCAGCACGCCGTTGCGCTCGTTCAGCAGGCAACCTTCCTTGGCGACGAGATTCATCCCGTCGATGATGCTGTTGACCATGAGCACGTCATACCACTTCATGGCGGCCAGCGCACGTGGATAGTTTTCACCCATGATCAAATTGATCGGCTGCCAGCTCGTTTCCACATTGGCATACCGCGCATTGATGCGGCCGGCCACCGAGCTGACATCGTCCAGATAGTCCTGATATTCGAGCACATCCATGCGGGAAGGCACCAGGATGGCGACGAAGTTTGCCCGTCCGACGAACTCCGGATGCGCTTCGAGGAAACGCCCGAAGGCGAGAAAGCCGCGGACGATGTTCTTGCTCGGCTCGGCGCGATCGACCCGCAACACCGTGTATTCGTTGTAGAACGACGGGAGATAACGGTCGTGTACGCGGGCTTCTTTCGAGTAGGCATTGCGGCGTACCGCTTCGACGTCGATCGAAATGGGATAGTGCCGCACTTCGATGCGGCGGCCATTCCAGATTACTCCCCGGCCGGAATAATCGATTCGCACGCCGGGCACATAGGCCTCGCAGGTGTAAAGAAAGCTGCGTGCGTGCTCGCGGGTTTGGAAGCCGATGATGTCGTTGCCCAGCATGCCCTCGCAGATGGCTTTTCGCCAAGCCATCGGCAGAAGTCGCCAGTAATCGGGATCGGGCCAGGGAATATGGACGAACTGCTGGATGATCGCCTGAGGCCGGAGCGCACGGATCATGCCGGCGGTCAAATAGAGATGGTAGTCCTGCAACATGATGATCGGCTCGACATCGAGCGCGGCGGCGGCCGAAAGGATTTCTTCGGCGAAGAGCTGGTCGACTACCACATAGCCATTCGACCACGCATCGTAGGTGTCGGCGGTAATGTCGGGGGTTCTCGGAGTGTCCCAAAGGTAATGCTGCAAAAACCAGAGGAGGGGGTTGCTGATCTTGTTGTAATACTTGTGATAGGTGGCGGAATCGGGCAGGACGAATTTGAGCCGAAACGCCGGATCGAGCCCTTCCGGGATGATGAATTCCTCATCCCGTTCGCGGGCCAGCTCGGCGCGTCGCCGGTCGCCGAGGGTCATGGGGCACGCCACCCAGACGGGCTGCCGTCCTTTGGCGATACCTGTCACCGCGGTGACGACACCGCCCGACCCTTTCCTGGAGGTAAACGAACCATCCGCCTCGCGGGTGAAGGTAACCGGCCCGCGATTCGAGGCGACGATGAGTGGGCGATCTTCAACTTCCATTTGCTACGCCCTCGCCTTCCTCGATGTCATCGTTTCCCGGGCCGTGCGGGGATTCGCCGTCTGGCGCCCTCGCTGTCAACGGGAGGAGCCGTCGCGTTCCTCGCACCGGTGCACGCCGCCGTGCACATGCTCATAGTATGCCCGGTTCTCTGTTCCAGAGGCAGTAGGGGCGCAAGCCGGCGCCCAGGCATTGCCGGCTATGTCAACGCGGATGTGTGGTCTGAAGCGGTCTGGCCGGCGCTGGTACAATCCGCAGACGATGGAAGGCACGGGACCAGATCAGGAGCGACTCTTTTTCATGGCGGCGTCGAGCAGTCCGCAGACTCGCGACTGTCCGTGGTGCGGGAGCCGCAAGACCAAACTGGTGCAGCGGGGGTATACCGGACCCACCGATGAGATCAACCAGTACTACACCTGTCAGGGGTGTGGGAAGGTAACCTATGAGCTGGTGTCCAAAACCGCGCGGGAGATGCGGCTGGGTCGCTATTTGCCGGGAGGAATTTACAAGGACACCGCCAACCAAACCCGCTATCAAATCACCCGCGTGCTGAAGGTCGGCATCAACGAGTTTCTGATCTATCTCAAACCGATGCCCGGTGCGGACGATTTCGACGGGCGCTAGCATATCGTCGTACAAGGGGAAGGCGTTACGTGGCGCAGATCGATCCAGAACCGAACTACGATCACCGGCTCGTCGAATGGGTCACCCTCTATTTGCAGACCCGCGATGAGCGCATCTTCCCATTCACGCAGTATTTCGACGACGAACGACGGGCAGCCTTCATACATGACCTGCGCGTTGCGCTCTCGGAGCTGCAGGATAGCGGCAGCGCGCGCAAAACCTCGGCAACCGGGTTCATCGTGAACGACTCGACCTTACACGGCATCGTGCGGGCCTGGGCGATGGCCGGCGGTGGCTGGCCGGATACATCGAATCCCGCCAATCCGATCGGATTGGCGGTCGATTGAAGGAGGTTGGATTTTGGGGTCAGGAATTGGCGCCGGTGGGCCAAACGTCCTACATCCCAACTCCTAACCGCTAACTCCTCACGGCAGCGAAACGGTCGATGCCAAAGAGGGCGAAGGGCTCCGCATCCTCGTCGAGCGTCAGATTCGCCAGCTGCTCGCCGATGGCGGGGGTGAACTTGAATCCGTGGCCGCTGAACCCGGCGGCAAGCACGACATTCGGCGCAGATGGGTGCCGGTCCACGATGAAGTGATCGTCGGGTGTGCGCGTATACATGCAAATGACGCCACCGAGAACGCGACGGGAGACGCCCTGCATTGCCAACGCGGCCAAATCTACACAACTCTGTGCTTCATCGTCGCGCGCGACTCGGTCGATGGTCTGCGGGGTCGTGGTGTCGCCGCCGCGATGCTCCGCCATCTTGATTCCGGGGCGGCGAAAGATCGGGAAGCCGTAGATCTCACCGACATCCGAGGCCGTCGCGAAGACAGGAAAGACTTCGGGTTGGAACAACGACGGCCGGTCGACGTCGACCCAAAAGTTTTGCTTGCGAACGACCTCCAGGGGAAGATCGAGCTCGGCCAGTATGCTGGATGCCCACGCGCCGGCGGTCACGATCAGCTTGTTGGCGAGGTACTGACCCTGAGCCGTCTCGACCCTGACGCCACCTTCGCTGGCTGACCAGCCGACCACCGGCTCGTCGGTGCGGAATGTCACATCGCCTCGTTTCGCCACAGCGGCAAGGCCGGAGAGTCCGGCCTCGATATCCAGGAACCCGGCGATCGGGCTGTATCCGCCTTCCCAGTCGTCCGGGGGAGCGAAGGCGGGCCAGCGCTTGCGAATCTCGGCCGCGTCCAGCCACTCCAATTCGACACCGTTCTTCTCGGCCGAGAAGCGCGCGCGTTTGGCATGATCGTAGCCAGGCGCATCCATTTCCAGAATGCCGACCCGGTGGACGATGTGGGTGCCGAGCTCGTTTTCGAGCGAGCACCAAAGGTCGTCGGCATGGAACATGAGCGGAACATATTCTGGACCTTCGGCATACGCGTGCCGGAAGATGCGCGTGCCACCACCGTGCGAGCCCAGGGTGTGAATATGCCCGAATTGCTCGAGTACCAGTACGCTGACTCCACGGGTAGAAAGCGCCCAGGCGGCGGCCGTGCCCATGGTGCCGCCGCCGAGAATGATGACGTCCCAGGTGCGAGCGGTCATTACTGCTCCTTGCGTGGCGGCAGCGGCTCGAGCGGCGCGTTTGGCCCGTTCAACCCGAAGTCGGGAATGGGGCCGTCGACGGGAGCAGCCCAGCGAACGCCGTTCGCGATGACCTTACGAATCGCTGGATCGAAATAGGTCGGATAGGTCTCATGGCCCGGGCGGAAGTAGAAGATCTTGCCCTTGCCGCGGAAGAAGCAGCAACCCGAGCGGAAGACTTCTCCGCCGGTAAACCAGCTGATCGTGATCAGCTCGTCCGGCTGAGGAATATCGAAGAACTCGCCGTACATCTCTTCGACAGGAAGCTCGATGTACTCGCCGACGCCATGCACGATCGGATGGCCCGGCTGCACGACCCAGATGCGCTCCTTATCCGTAGCTTCGCGCCATTTGAGATTTGCGGTGGTGCCCATCAGCCGCTTGAAAATCTTGGAGTGATGGCCGGAGTGGAGGACGATCAACCCCATCCCGTCGAGCACGCGCTGCTGAACCCGGTCCACCAGCTCGTCGGCGACCTCGGGATGCGCCTTGTGTCCCCACCAGATCAGCACATCGGTGGAATCCAGCACCTCCGGTGGAAGCCCCTGTTCGGGCTCATCGAGTGTGGCGGAGCGCACGACGAGATCGGCATGTTCCTGCAAGCCGGCGGCTATGGCGGTATGAATCCCGTCCGGATAGACCGCGCGGACATCCTCGTCGCTGAGCTCATGTCGATATTCGTTCCAGACGGTGACCTGGATGCTCATTCTGCTGCTTCTCCCAGGAGACGTTCGACCGATTGGACCTCGACCTCGTGGCCCTTGGCCGCCGATTTGTAGATTGCGTCGATGAGGGCGGTGCGCTCGAGTTCGCTGCGCCCGTCCGGGACCATCGGCACACCTTCGATGACGGAATCCAGAAATGTGTGAATGATCTCTCCATGTCCAGCCGATGCGACCTTCTCCGGCAGTCGGGGCGTGCTGTCGACCTGGACGCCATCTTCGTAGGTAAACAGGTGGAGGGTGCCGACGGTGGCATAGTCTTTCACATAGAGCTCCGCGCCGCCTTTCGACCCAAGTAGCGCGACCCCGAACTCGTCGGTGCGGCTGGAGAACTCTGCCCAGCTGGCTTCGAGATAGAGGGTCGAGCCGCTGGCGGTGCGCAGAAACGCGGTCGCGAAATCCTCGACTTCGTATTTGCGCTCATCGGTCACACTGAACCGATTGCCGGTCCAGTTGCCGATGCCCTGCGGTCCGAGCTTGGCATAGGTCGCGGCCGAAACGCGCTGTACCTCCGGATCGTCCATCAGCCAGAGCGCCATATCGAGCACGTGCACGCCGAGGTCGATCAGCGGGCCGCCACCGGCGCCATCCTTGCTGGTGAACCAGCTCCCCAGCCCCGGGATGCCGGCACGCCGGTTCCAATAGGCGCGCGCATGATAAATCTCGCCGAGCGCGCCCCGGTCGATATGCCGCTTGAGCGCCTGCATATCGGCGCGGGAGCGACGGTTGAAGACGATACCGAGCACCAACCCGGCATCTTCGGCCGCGCGCACCAGCTTTTCACCCTCGGCCGTGTTGCGCGCCAGTGGCTTTTCGATCAGGACATGTTTGCCGGCCGCAATGGCCTCCAGCCCGATCGGGACGTGCAAAAAGTTGGGAACCGCGATGCTGACCGCCTGAATCTCAGGATTTGCCAGCAGCTCGTGGTAGTCCGTATAGACGTGGGGAACGTGGTGCTCGGCCGCGAGTGTATGGCAGCGATCTTCGAGACCGGAGATGGCTATGACTTTGGCGCGGGGATCAGTGTCGTATCCCTCCAGATGCCATTTGCCGATTCCGCAACCGATGACGCCGATACCGACGGTTTCCATTGTGTTGTGCGTTCCTCAAAAGCGAAGGCCGGATTCAATGCGCCATCCTGGCTTCATTGCCGGGAGGTCTGCCGCGAAGTTTAGAGGGATCGCGTCTCGCATCTCACCGGGCATCGCGTCATCGCATCGCCGGTTGCGCCGGGCTGGAGCGAAGCGTTACGAGGGTCACCTCCGGAGGGCAGCATAATCGGACCGGCGGCCGGTAGACCCCGAGACCTCGGGCGACGTAGAGCGTCATCCCCTCGACATCGAAGCAGCCCATATCGCGCCGCTTGCCATCGGGTGGCAGCCAGATGGCGCCGATCAGCGGGAGCCGGACCTGGCCACCGTGGGTGTGCCCGGAGAGCTGGGCAAACGCCCCATGCTGAGCGGCTTGCTCAGCGAAATCGGCTTCGTGCCAGAGCGAAAGCCTGGGCACGCGGGCGGGGATGCCGGCGAACGCACAGTTCGGATCGGCCTGGCCGACAACCGTGTCGTCGATTCCCACGACTGCCAGCTGAGCGCCATGCCATTCGACGATGGCGTGTTCGTTGCGCAGCACCCGCACGCCAACTCGTTCGAGCTCGGCGCGCACTCGGTCGACACCGAGCGGCAGGTCGTGATTGCCCATAACCGCGAAGGCTCCATGGTGTGCGCGAGCTGCCAGAGAGCCGATCGCATCGGCCATGGCGGGGGCATAGAGATTCGATTCGGAGACGTAGTCGCCGCCGAGCAGCAGGAGATCGAGTGGTTCGTCGTCGAAGAGCGCCAATCCCCGACGGAGATCGTTGGCCGAGGTGAAGGGACCCACGTGGGTATCGGTGACGAAGCCGATGCGCAGGCCATCGAGCCCTCCGGCGCCCGGTGGGAGGGGAATCTCGATGCGCTCCAACCGCGGACGATAGGGATTCACATGACGGAGCCGGTAATAAGCGAGCGATCCAAGCGCGATTGCGACCGCGGCGAGCGAGAGACGGAGGCGCATCGGCTAGAGCCGGTCGAGCGCGGCGCGGATCAACAATCCGGCGACCAGCAGACTGCCGAATCGAAGGTGCAATCCCGCGGTCTTGCGCAGTAGCCGGTTGAGACTGGCCGCATCGGCGCCCGTGCGGGCCAGCTCGATCAGCCGGATCGCGGTGAGGACCGTCACGAGCACCAGCAGCACCGGCCAGAGGAAGCGGTCGACCAGGATGGTCAGCAACACAGCGAGATAGGACACCACGATCCAGAGCAGGTATTCGGTGGCCGCGCGCCGGCGTCCGAGGATGGTCGCGAGGGTGATCTTGCCGGCGGCGCGGTCGTGCTCGATATCACGCATGTTGTTGGCATGAAGCGTCGCCGCGGAGATGGCGCCGATCGGGATCGAGAGCAGGAACGATGCCCAACTCACTGCGCCAGTCAGGACATAGTAGGCGCCGCAGACCATGACCGGCCCCATGAAGATGAAGACCGTCACTTCGCCGAGCGCGACATAGCCCAACGCCTTCGAGCCGGCAGTATAGAAAAATGCCGCACCGAGGCTGACGAACGCCAACACGAAGATTTTCCAATCGGTCTCCAGGACGATGTAAACGCCGATGAGCGTTGCCAGCGCGAAGGCCGCGCTGAACCCATTGCGGACCTGATTAGCGGTGAGCAATCCGAGCTGGATGACTTTGTGCGGTCCGAGGTTGCGCTCGTTGTCGACGCCTTTTCGGAAATCGAAATAGTCGTTGGCCATATTGGCGCCGGCGTGACAGGCGACCGCGGCGAGCAGCATGGCAATGACCAGCGGCCAGGAGAACTGCCGGTCGATGAGGGCGAGTGCGGATCCGGTGAGGATGGGAATGATCGAGGCGGTGAACGAGTGGTAGCGGACCGCCCGCAGCCAGGCGCCCAGCGAGCCAGGCGCGGGCAACGCGGGCGCGCTCATCGCGCCTGACGCCATGGCACCAGCAGCCGTTCGATCAGATCGAGCACCAGAACCAGCACCCAGCCGAGGACGCCGGTGACGACCAGCCCGACATACATCTTCTTGATCGAGAGGATGCTATAGCTCTCCCAGATCAAGCTCCCGATGCCGCCGTTGGGTCGCACGAACTCGGTGCCGACCACCACGATAAGCGCGAAGCCGAGCGCCAAACGCAATCCCGTGAAGATTGCCGGGGTCGCTCCGGGGAGCGCAACGGTGCGAAAGAGGGTCCAGCGCCCACCGCCGAAATTGCGGGCGACGTCGGTGAAGATGTCGTCCAGCGAAAGCACCCCGCCCATCGTGCTGAGGGCGACGACGAAGAAGATCGAGAGCGCGACGATGACCCAGCGGGCCATCTCGCCGGTGCCAAAGGCGATCAGCACCAGCGGCAGCAGCGCGATCTTGGGGATGGCATAGATGGCGGTTGCGATCGGCATCAGAAAGGCGCGCACCGGCCAGGAGATGCCCATGAGCAGCCCGATGATGACTCCGGGGATGGCGCCCATCGCGAAACCGAAGAGGATGCGCTCGACCGTAATCCAGGTCTCGCCGAGCAGATCGTCGTCCGTGAACATCGACTTCGCGGTGTCCCACAGACTCGATGGCGGGGGCCAGAAGAGCCGATCGATGCGCCCACTGCGCGAAATCGCCTCCCACAGCAGCAGCAACAGAATCGGGGATGCGATCGTCAGTGCGAGCTCGAGCGCCCGGCGCCCACGCAAGCTCACCGGCCGGCTCCGGCGGCGCGGGAATCGAGCACCTCGGTGCGGAGCGATTCCCAGATACGGCCGAAGAGCCGGGCAAATTCCGGATCGGACCGCATGGTCGCCTGATCGCGCGGTCGCGCGAGCGTGACCGGAACGACGTCCTTGATCGTGCCGGGATGGGCGGTCATGACCACCACCCGGTCGGCCAGAGTGAGCGCTTCGTCGATCGAATGGGTGACCACGACGACCGTTTTGCCGGTTTCGTGCCAGATGCGCAGCACTTCGTCTTGCAGGATGAAACGAGTTTGCTCATCGAGCGAGCCGAACGGCTCGTCCATCAGCAGCAGCTCGGGGTCGACCGCCAGCGCCCGCGCGATGGCGACCCGCTGGCGCATGCCCTCGGACAGCTGGTGGGGATAGGCTTTGCGAAATCCGGAAAGCCCGACCGTTTCCAGTAACCGGTCGATAATCTTGGCTTTGTCGCGCTTTGCGGATCGATGGATGGAGAGCCCGTAGGCGGCGTTTTGCTCGACGGTCAGCCAGGGAAAGACCGAACGCCCCTGGAAGACCATGGCATTCGCCGGGCGGTCGCTCGGCAATCCAGCGGTGTCGACCTCTCCGCTGGTGGGTGTCTCCAGGCCGGCGACGATGCGCAGCAAGGTGGTCTTGCCGCAGCCCGAGGGACCGACGATCGCCAGAAATTCGCCTTGTCTCAGATCGAGATCGACATCGTGAATCGCGGTCACGGGCCCAGCCGCGCTTTCGAAAACCCGGCCGAGCCCGCGGATCTGGACAAGCGGCTGACGGCTGACATTCCCACGCTTGGGCATCTCCACCGTTGCTCTTGCCAGTGCGATTTCCATTCGAATGTCCCGGCCGGTTCTCCGGCCCGCTGGTTTTACGGACTGTTTGGATTGAGCTCCGCCATCGCGGCCATCACGAACGTTTCGTCGGCCAGGGTAGTCGGATCGAGATCGGTGTCGTATTCGAGCTGGTCACGATCGCGGAAGAAGGTTTGCAGCTTGCCCAGACCATCGAACGCGATAAACCCGTCCGCCGAATAGACCGGAGACACCGATGCGGCAACCAACTCGGCCGGTACGCCGGTGTACTTCTCGATGATGGCTTGCACTGCCGGGTCGTTCAGACCGCCGTCGGCCAGCAGCTTCGACGCGCGCATATAGCCCGTCACGAAACCCTCGGCCTGATCGGGATGCTCGGTCAGCCACTGCTCGTTGCCGATGATGGTCGTCGGCTGGATGTCCTGCACGGCGAAGCTGGACGCGAGGCGGACGGCGATGCCATCCCGCTCGGCCTGGGTCGCCAGCGGCTCTCCGACCATGGCCGCGTCGACCGCGCCCGACTGGAGGGCCGCCACCGCGTCCGGGAAGGGCAGAACCTGGAGGTCGACATCATCGATGGTCAGACCACCAGTTTCGAGCGCGGCGTTGAGCCAGTACTCGGTGGCGCCGCGGGCGTTGACCGAGACTTTCTTGCCTTTGAGATCGGCGACCGAGGTGATCTTGCCGTCCGCACAATCTTTCTGCGAGATCATGAGGGGGGTCGCGACCGGGTCACCCTCGGCATGGCCAGGAGCGATGATCTTCATGGGCAGGCCCTGCGACGCGCCATTCCAGAAGGCGGGACCGACCCCGACGAAGGCGGCATCGAGCTCACCGCTGGCCGTCAGAACGACCGGGTCGGCGCCACCCGGAAATGGCTCCAGATCGACTTCGAGTCCTTCTTCGGCGTAGTAACCGAGGTCCTTGGCGACGAAGATGGGGGCGAAGACCGTCACCGGCACAAAGCCGACCTTGATCTTGGCGAGATCCCCAGTGGGCGACGAACCGGCGCCCGGGGTCACGGTGGCGACCGCCTCGGTTGCCGCTCTTGCAGTCGGCTCGCAGGAAATCGGCGAGGCGGCCGGCGATGCGTCCTGTGCGCGAGCCGTGGCCGATCCGGCGAGCATTGGCGCGCAGATCATCGCCAGCATGACGGCGAAAGCGGGAAGGATTTTGAGGAATCGGGGCATGCGGTGCGGTGCTCCCTTGCTCGAACGATGCGATGCCGGTATCGGAAACGATGAGGATCCGCTGAACCGGCCGCGGCCACGATCGGCCATTCTAACAGCCGGACTTGAGGATTGTGCAGCAACGCACAAAGACGAGTCCGGGGTCTTGAGTCCGGCGTCCCAAGATGCTTCGAGACCGGCGTCGAAGCCGTACGCGACCGCAACTCCATTTGCCTCAGGACCCAGGGCCCCGGACCTCGACTAGTACGTTTTGCCGACCTTGAAATCGGCCAGATCGAAGCGGTCGCTCTTGATGTAGTCCATCACGCGCCGCTCGCGGGTGCGAATCTCCTCGACCGCCTCGGGCAAACCTTCGAGGGTCTGTTCCGGCACGATGACGATGCCGTTGACATCGCCGTGCAGGATATCGCCGGTCTGCACGCGCTGGCCGCCGATCCAGACCGGTTGCCCGACATCCTGAATGGCGAAGTTCCCGTGCGCGACGACCGCGAATGGGCAGAAGTAATGCATTCCGAGGGCGTGGACCTCGTCGATATCGCGATAGCCGCCATCACTGACCATGCCAACCGCCCCGAGCCTGGTCGCCAGAGTGGCCATGACTTCGCCGGCGTACGCGCAGCGATTCGGGGCGCCGCTGATGTCCTGCATCACGATGACGGCCGGGTTGGGCATCTGCTCGAGAGCATCCCACATCGCCCAATAGCCGTCGCGGCTGGCGACCGGTCCGGCCGGATTCGAGACCTTCACGGTCAGCGCCTGCCCGACCATCACGCCGAGGTCCGGATAGAGACAGCCGATCTCGCCGCCGATGTAGCCATCGGTGCGGTCGCGGAGCTGAAATGGCTCGATCGCATTGGCGATGGTCGGACTATCGACCGATTTCAGGAATGCGAGCTGCTCGTCCGAATATGCTCGCTTTGGCGCGACGAAACTGGACATCGGCGACCTGATCCTCCTCGTGATTGGGTTGAGCTATCGAATCTTTTCTGTCCAGGGTCCAGAGTCCAGTGTCCAGAGCGCACGAGATCACGGGACTCTGGACCATCATCGACGGTTAGACCGATGTCAACGTGAGCATCGGTTTGTACTGATATTCGTTGGCGGATTCTTCGACCACGCCGTTGCGCCGGTCCTCGACCACTTTCAGGATTTCGTCCTTGAGCGCCTGGACCATCTCGGCTTCCGGCACGGTGCGCACGATCTTGCCTTTGCGGAAGATGATGCCTTTGGAATTGCCGCCGGCCAGACCGACATCGGCATCGCGCGCTTCGCCGGGCCCGTTGACGATGCACCCCATGACCGCCACGCGGATCGGCTCATCGATTTTGTTCAGGAAAACGTCGATCTCGTTGGCGATGCTGAAGAGATCGACCTCGACCCGCCCGCAGGTGGGGCAAGCAATCATCGTCGCGCCCTTCTGGCGCAGCTCCAGCGTCTTGAGAATCTCGAAGCCGACGAAGACTTCTTCGGTCGGATCGGTGGTGAGCGACACGCGGATGGTGTCGCCAATCCCGAGCGCCAGCAGGGTGCCGAGACCGACCGCCGAGCGAACCGAGCCAGCACGCGGAGTGCCCGCTTCGGTGACGCCGAGGTGGAGGGGGTAGTCGTTCGGCAACGCGGCGAAGCGACGATACGCCTCGATCATCACCGGCACTTCGAAGGCCTTCAGGCTGACTTTGATCTCGTGGTAGTCGAGATCTTCGAGGATCTTGATGTGTCCCAGCGCGGTGCGCACCATCCATTCGGCGCGCAGCTCTGACTGGGTGGCTTCGAGCAGCGCCATCTCATCGACGAATTCCTGCGGCATCGGCGGAACCGACCCGAAGTTCACTCCGATGCGGATGGGGACCATCCGCTCCTTGGCTTTTTCGACGACCTCGACCACATCTTCGTGCTTGCGAATATTGCCGGGGTTGAGGCGGAGACCGTGGATGCCCGCGTCCAACGCCTTGAGCGCCAGGGTGTGCTCGAAGTGGATATCGGCAATCAGCGGAACGGGCGAATACGGAACGATGTCGGGCAGGGCGGCGGCGGCCTTGCGGTCGGGCACGGCGATGCGGACGATCTCGCAGCCTGCTTCGGCCAGCTCATTGATCTGGGCGAGCGTTGCGGCGGGATCGCGGGTGTCGGCAGTCGTCATCGACTGGACGACAATGGGATTGTCGCCCCCGATCTTGACATTGCCGACCTGAAGTACGCGGGTCTTGCGGCGTGGCGCCACGAGCATGGATGACCCTCCTGGATCTATCCGAAGAACGAGCCTCCGTCGAGGATTCGCCTGATGTCGTTGAATGCGATGACGAACATCAGGCCGATGAGCATGACGAAGCCGACGAGGTGAACGAGCCCTTCCCGTTCGGGAGCGACCCGGCGCCCGCGGATCAGCTCGATCAGTACGAAGAGCAGCCGCGCGCCGTCGAGCGCTGGAATGGGAAGGAGGTTGAGGAATGCAAGGTTGAGCGAGAGCAGAATGGACAGCGTCGCCAGGGTGTACCAGGTCGGCAAGGTGCTCTGCTCGACCAGCTCGTGCGTGAGCTGGGCCATGCCAACCGGTCCGGCGGTTTGCCGCAGCAGACCGGGGTTCTGGACCATCTGGACGATTCCTTCGACCATCAGTTTGGTCTGGTTATACGCCTCCTGGAAACCGCGGGGAATCACTTTCAAGGCCGGAACGTTCTCGAAGACGGGGGTTTCGACGAGTTTTTCGAAACCGGACGAAAGCACCAGTGTCATGTCGTTTTGCGGGGCCGGCACCTGCAATATGGCATCGTGCTGTTCGCCGTCGCGCTCGTAGACGATCGGGAGTGCCGAATTCTCGAAGCGGCTCATTTCCGTTTGCAATACGTATGAGCTCGTAACCTCGCGGCCGTTGACGCTGATGAGTTGGTCGCCACTCTGCAGTCCGGCCTGGGAAGCGGCGGAGTCGGATGCGATATTGCTCACGACGACGCTCGAAACGAGGGGATCGCCGAGGTTGACTCCGACACGGCCCTCACCCTCGGGCGGATCCTTTCTGGGCGTCAGGGTAGTTTCATAAAACTGGCCGTTGCGCTCGATGACGAAGTCGATCGGGCTGCCGGCATCACTGACCGTTTTCTGAACGAGCTGCTGGGTCGAATCGATCGTGTCGCCATCAGCAGAAACGATGCGGTCGCCAACCTGCCAACCGGCGGCTGCCGCGGGGGAACCCCCGCCAACTCCGGTGATATAGACCTCGCGGTGAGGCACGCCCTTGACGCCAACCACCACGATCATGAGCAGCACCGCGAACAGCACATTCATGATGATGCCGGCGGACAGGAAGAACGCGCGCTGGGCGGGAGACTTGGCGTTCATGGAATCGGGCTCCATGTTCTCGCCGTCTTCGCCCTTGACCCGCACGAACCCGCCGAACGGGATCAGGTTGACAGAATAGACGACCCCATTGCGGACCCAGCCGAAGATCTTGGGCGGAATACCCATCCCGAATTCTTCGACTTTGACGCCGCACATGCGGGCGGCAAAGAAGTGCCCGCATTCATGGATAAAGATCAGAATCCCCAGGATGGGGATGATGTAAAACCAGCTCAGAAAATCACCGGACAGCAAATGTCACGCTCCAGAATGTGGCGTGAATCGCGACCGTCTCGACGGGCTCCGCACGCAGCCATCAATGGTACCACCGGGGTGGAGTCCGGGGTCCGGGGTCCGGAGCCCGGAGAAGTTCGGTGTAGGTGGCACGAAGCACGCAGAATTTCGTAGTCAGCAGTCAGCAGTCAGCAGTCAGCGAGACGACGAGCCTGGAATCGAGAGGGCAGAGACGCCCTCCGCTACGATCGTCCCCGGACCCCGGGCTCAGGAGCCGTCGCCTTCGATCCAGACGTAGGGGAGACTCCAGAGGAGACCGAAGGCATTTGGGTAGAAGTTCTGTAGCTTGGTGGAGTAGCCGGTGCGGGCGACACCGAAGCGAAGCGGTCCAACCGGTTGGTCGGCCCAGACGGTGGCCGACTGCTGGATGAGCAGATCGGTGCGCGTGTTTGCATCGAACTCGACCCGCTGCTGCTCATCGAGCTTGTCCCATTCCTCGCTGCAATAGTGCGAGAAGTTGAGCCCGCTGTTGGCGGCGTCGCAGGAGAAGAGCGCGGTCTGGTTGCCATCCGGCGACAGGCTGACGGCCAGCAGCGCCACCTGGAATTCGCCCGATTGCAACCGGTCGATCAGCGCATTGCCATTGAGCGAGGTCACGTTCATCTTGACCCCGATGGCTTCCCACGCCTCTTTCATATAGGTCACGATCTGGTCGACCACCGGCTCTCCGCCGGAATAGAGAAAGTCGAATTCGAGTTTCTGGCCGTCCTTTTGCATGACGCCGTCTTTTAGCTCCCAACCGGCTTCGTTCAGCAGCTGCGTCGCCTTGGCGGGATCGTAGCCATAGTCCGGAATCATGCGGTCGGGCGCGTAGGCGGGCGAAATCGGCGGTTGGGTGCCCATGGCTGCCTCGCCATAGCCGAAGAAGATGTTCTTGGTGATCGAATCGCGGTCGAGCGCATAGAAGAGCGCCTGCCGGACCTTCTGATCCTGGAAGAGATCGGTCTTTTCCGGATCGAGATTGAAGGCGTAGTAGGTGAACTGGAAGAAGTCGTAGACATCGACCGCCATCCCGCTCGTTTGCTGAACGGACGCCATCTGCGCGGGCGGCACGAATTCCATGATGTCGACTTCGTTTTGCTTCAACGCCAGCACGGAGGCGTCGGAATCGGGGAGCACCCGGATCGTCAGCCCGTCGATGTACGGCACCTTGTCGTAATAGTCGTCATTGCGCACGACGCTGACGTGGTCGCCCTGGACCCATTCCTCGAACTTGAAGGGGCCCGTGCCGATGACGCGGTCGGGATCCTGGCCGGTGCTGCCGCCGTCGAGCGACCAGCTGGAAGGGGGAACATCCTGCCAGATGTGCTTCGGCATGATGGTGATGGCGCCTGGGCCCTCGTAGAGGAACGTCACCAGCTTCTCACGCGCCGTCATCTCGAACGTGTTCTCGTCGATCACCTTATATCCGGCGACCGCGTCGTTCACGATCGAGCGATAGGGGAATCCTGTGTTCGGGTCGAGGGCGGCATCGAAGCTGAAGGCGACATCATCGGCGGTGAAATCGACGCCGTCGTGCCATTTCGCTTGCTGGTTGAGATGGAAGGTGTAGGTCAGGCCATCGTCAGCGACATCCCAGGAATCGGCGAGCCCGGGTACCGGACGGCCGTCGAGCGGGCTGATGCCGATCAGCGATTCGAAGATCGAGCCAGTGATGAGCTGGGTGGTGGTGTCATTGGTCAGCAGGCCGTTGACGGTGCTGATATCGCCGGCCTCGGCCAGCAGGACCGTGCCGCCGGATTGTGCGGCGTCGGACATCGGACAGGCTGCCAGCAGCTGCGCGGTGAATTCGTCGCGGGTCGGCGGTTCGAGCAGCGAGGGCGAGGCGGCACCAGCGATCGGCGAGCCGGTGTCGTTCGTGACCGAGGCTTTGCAGGTTTCGCGCTGAGCGATCGGGCTGGCGCTGGTGACCGGTGCGCTGGTGGGCGTCTCGTCCTTGTCTCCGCCGCCACCGCCGCAAGCTGCAAGCACCAGTAGCAACGCCATCGACACGGCCAGCAAACGGCTGTGGGCCAGCCACCTCGAAACCGCGGTCCGTCCGATCCGCACGTGCATGAAACTCCTCGGTGAGAACTGGCAAGCGCGGCGCGCTCGAACCCGAAACCGTCGTGACCGCGGATGATACCCGCAATCGCGGACAGTCTGAAACTGCGTGCCCAATTTCAGACTGTCCCCCAGCCGTATACGCGATGGCGGATCACGCCGCTTCTCCCGCATACTTCGCGACCGTGGAAGCGCGTTTCGCACCGGAGCGAGATGCTGTTGCCCGAATCAGCCATCGACGATGCGATTTCGTCGGCTCAGGAAAGGAACGGCTGTCGCTGCCATGATCGTAGGCATTCCCACTGAAGTGAAAGACCGCGAGAGCCGGGTTTCCACCACGCCGGCAGGTGTCGGTGAGCTTGTGGCGCACGGGCATACCGTGCTGGTGGAGGAGTGCGCGGGCGACGGCAGCGGATTTTCCGACGAGGCATACGCGCAAGCTGGCGCGCAAATCTGCCAAACCCATGCCGGGATCTTCGAGCAGGCGGACATGCTCCTCAAGGTCAAGGAGCCGGTGCCCGCGGAGTACAACCTGCTGCGGGAAAACCAGCTGCTGTTCACCTATCTGCATCTCGCCGCCAACGAGCAGCTGACCAAGGTGCTTATGGATCGCAAGGTGCAGGCGGTTGCCTACGAAACCGTGCAGCTTGCGAATCGATCACTGCCACTCCTGACGCCGATGAGTGAGGTGGCTGGCCGGATGTCGGTGCAGGTTGGCGCGCATTATCTGCAGCGCAACCAGGGTGGATATGGTGTGCTGCTGGGCGGAGTAGCCGGGGTGGAGGCCGCCACGGTTGTCATCATCGGAGGGGGCACGGTCGGTACCGACGCAGCCCAGATTGCGCTGGGGATGGGCGCGAAGGTCACCATCATCGACCTGAATGTCGACCGCTTGCGCCAGCTCGAGCTGCTGCTGCACGGGCGGCTGACCACGCTGGCCTCGAACCGAACCACCATCGGCGATGCGGTGGCCGATGCCGATCTGGTTATCGGTGGGGTGCTGCTGCCGGGCGCGCGGGCGCCGAGATTGGTGTCTGCCAAGATGATCGATCGCATGCGAACCGGGTCGGTCGTAGTCGATGTAGCGATCGATCAGGGCGGTTGCATCGAAACCGCGAAACCGACCACGCACAGCAAGCCGACCTACGAAGTGTCCGGTGTGATTCACTATTGCGTAACCAATATGCCCGGGGCGGTGCCGCGCACCAGCACCATCGCACTATCGAATGTCACCTTGCCGTACGCTCTCGAGCTGGCGGACAAGGGACTGGTGATCGCGGCGGAGGATGATCCGGCGCTGGCCCTCGGCATCAACGTGTTGAATGGACATATTACGTATCAGGCGGTTGCGGACGCTTTCGATCTGCCATACTCACCCTGGCAGTCCGTTGCCTGAGTCGAGATCTGATCGGCTTGTTCGCGCTCCAGGCTGATGGAAGCAGAGGCATGCATCCGGAAGAGTCCCTATCTACAACGGTCAACGCATTTATCGACGAGCTAGCGACAGAGCGGGGCTTTTCCGTCAACACCGTGGCCGCCTATCGAAACGATCTCAGCCAGTTCGCTGAATATCTTTCGGCGCCCCCGGCGGACGATCAGCTGGCGCCGCTTGGGTCGTGGAGCGGTCTGAACGCCGATCATCTCGGCCGCTATCTCTCGCACATGTACGAGAAGCAATACGCGGCTTCGACGGTTGCGCGTAAAACCGCCGCCATCAAATCGTTTTGTCATTACCTGTTCAACAACGATCGGCTCCGCGAGGATCCGTCGCAATCGCTGGCGGCGCCGCGCGTCAGCCGCTATGTGCCGCGGGCAATCTCCGAGCAGGAGGTCGACCGGTTGCTGGAGCAGCCGCGCCACGCGGCGAAATCGCGCCGTCCGGATGCGCTGCGCGATCTGGCGATGATCGAAACACTGTATGCCTCGGGTATGCGAGTGAGCGAGCTGGTCGCGCTCGATATCGACGATGTCGATTTCGACGCCAACCAGGTCGGATGCCCGGGAAAAGCTGGGCGCCGCCGCCAGGTGCCATTGCGGCCGCAAGCAATCGAGGCGATCGACGACTATCTCAAGAACGGGCGTCCGGCGCTCGCCGATCCGGATGAAACAGCGCTCTTCGTCAATCACCGCGGTTCGCGTCTGACCCGGCAGGGATTTTGGTTGATTCTCAAGGCGTACGCCGAGGAAGCCAAGATCGAGAACATCACCCCGCATACCTTGCGGCACTCCTTTGCGACCCACGCGTTGCGCGATGGGGCCGAGCTGCGGGATGTGCAGCTGCTGCTGGGGCATGTCAGTATCTCGACGACCCAGGTCTACCGGATGGTCTCGGTCGATAACGGTACGGCGACCGAGGTCGACTCGCTTCTGGTCGAGGAGCTGGCCGTCGGGACGGTCGAGGGTTGAATTTGTCATAATCTTTGAGCCACGGCGGGACCACGACACCGTGGTCCCGCCGATTTTCTGTCCGGGAGAAAGCAGGAGCCGATGAGCGCAACCGCCGAACGTGCCGCAACCATGGAAAAAATCGTCGCGCTGTGCAAGCGGCGCGGTTTCGTCTTTCCTGGGTCGGATATCTACGGTGGTCTGGCGAACACCTGGGACTACGGTCCGTTGGGGGTCGAGCTCAAAAACAACATCAAGCAGCTCTGGTGGAAGACCTTCGTGCATCGCCGCCGGGACATCGTCGGACTCGATGCGGGGATTCTGATGCACCCCCGGATTTGGGAAGCATCGGGCCATGTCGTGAATTTCAACGATCCGCTGGTCGACTGCAAAACCTGCAAGGCGCGATTCCGGGCCGACCATCTGATCGAGGAGCGGTTGGGCAAGGAAGCCGCCGGATTGACGCCGGACGAAATGTCCGCGGTCATCCGTGAAGCGAATCCGGCCTGTCCCAAATGCGGCAACCGGACGCTGACCGACGCGCGGCAGTTCAACATGATGTTCAAGACGACGATCGGACCGGTGTCGGAATCGGGCGTCGAGGTCTATCTACGGCCGGAAACGGCGCAGGCGATGTTCGTCCAATTCAAGAATATCGTCGCCACCGCGCGGGTGAAGCTGCCGTTCGGAATCGGGCAGATCGGGAAATCGTTTCGCAATGAGATCACGCCCGGAAACTTCATCTTCCGCGATATCGAGTTCGAGCAAATGGAGATCGAATACTTCGTCAAACCGGAAACGGCCGGTGAGGCGTTCGAGACCTGGGTCGCGGCGATGCAGGGATGGGTGAGCGCGCTCGGACTGAACGACGAGCATGTGCGTATCCGCGAGCATGAGCAGGCCGAGCTCTCGCACTATTCCAATCGCACTATCGACTTCGAATATCTCTTTCCCGGTCCGATGGGTTGGAAAGAACTCTATGGGCTGGCGAACCGCGCCGATTACGACCTGCGCCAGCATCAGGAATTCAGCGGCCAGGATCTGACCTGGTTCGACCAGGACGCCGGCACGCGTTATCTCCCCCATGTCATCGAGCCAACGTTCGGGGTCGACCGCACGATCCTGGTCGTGCTGCTGGATGCGTACGACGAAGAAGCGACGGTGGATGTCAATGGCAAGGCCGACACTCGCATTGTGCTGCGCTTCGATCCGAAGGTGGCGCCGTACAAGGCCGCCATCCTGCCGCTGATGAAGAAACCGGAGCTGACCGACGTGGCCCGCGGCATCTTCGAGCGGCTGCAGGAGGAAACCGGTTTTCTGGTCGATTACGACGAAACCGGGAATATCGGCAAGCGCTACCGCCGGCAGGACGAGGTGGGTACGCCGTTCTGTTTCACGGTCGATCCCGATTCGCTGACGGACGGCAAGGTGACCGTGCGCGATCGCGATACGACGGAGCAGGAGCGAATTGCGATCGACGAGGTCGTGTCGTATGTCAGCGCGCGGGTGAACTGAAGCTTAAAGAACTCTCAGATAGCGGTGGTATCATCCCGGCAGATTGCACAACCCCGGTCGGGCGCCCTCGGGAGCCGGGCCGGTTTTCTTGGAGAGCGAACAGCGCATGGCATCGAGCGGCAAGAAGTCGTCGAAGAGCACCCAGTCGAGCAAGCCCAAATCTATCCAGGAGGAGGCGCACAATCCGGGGGTGACGCAGCAGGGCACCGAGCCGCTCTCTCGCGGTGAGCGACGACGCCAGCAGTTCGAGCAAAAACGGGTCGAGCGCAAACAAGCTCCCTCCAAGCAGCAGCGCGATCAGAAGTTATTGCGCATCGGTGGCGCCGTGCTGGCGTTGTTGGTCTTCCTGGGAGTCATCTACGGGGGTTACAACTGGCTCTCCAACCGGGACGAAAACCGCGAACCAGAGGGTGTCGTCACCTACGACTATGCCGGCGGCCAACATGACCAAGGTTCCTTGTCCTATACCGAGTCGCCTCCGGTCGGGGGTACACACAATCCGACCTGGCAAACCTGTGGGTATTACGACGGCGTGATTCCGAACGAAAACGCGGTGCATTCGCTCGAGCACGGCGCGGTCTGGATCACGTACCGCCCCGATATCTCCGATAGCGACCGGGAAAAGCTGGAGGATTGGGCGAACGACCGGCCCTATCTGATGG